>NZ_CP196893.1:663213-994820 GCF_051933805.1 Thermogladius sp. 4427co
GACCCCGGGGGCCAGCCTCTATGGGGCTGGCACCGGTAGGCGGGCGTCGGGTCGGGGCAGAAGCCGGGCCGTGAGGTCCGGTGGACCCGATCCGAGTGCAGATCCCGGCGGCAGTAACAGCGAAGAGGGGTGGAAATCCCCTCCGCCGGAAAGGACCAGGGTTCCTCGGCAACGGTCGTCGGCCGAGGGTTAGCCGGTCCTAACCCGGGCCGTAACTCGGACCCGGGGAAAGGGAAACGGGTTAATATTCCCGTGCCGCGGGGGTAGGTGCGGCAACGCAAGCCCCGCCTCCGACGCCTCCGGATAGGCGGACTGGGGGCGGCTGAATAGCCGCGACCCAGCTAACCGGTGAAGGCCCCGGAGTACCGTAATGGTGAGAAGGGGCCGAAGCCGGGAACGGGGCTCCGTTAGGAGCCTTCCGCCGACTCCGGGGGCCCTTGAAAAGGGGGCGGGGAACGATCCCCCGCGACCGTACCGAGAACCGACACAGGTGCTCCTGGGTGAGAAGCCCCAGGCGTGTGGGGGATAACCCGGGCCAGGGAACTCGGCAAATTGGCCCCGTAACTTCGGGAGAAGGGGTGCCTGCGGTCCTGGAGGCCCAACCTCTGGGACCGCAGGTCGCAGTGCCTAGGGGGGCCTGACTGTTTAATAAAAACATAGGTCCCCGCTAGCCCGAAAGGGTTTGTACGGGGGCTGAATCCTGGCCACTGGCGGTCCGTGAAACCGGGGTCCAACCCGGCGAAGCGCCGCTGAAGGCCGGGAGTAACTCTGACTCTCTTAAGGTAGCCAAATGCCTTGCCGGGTAAGTTCCGGCGCGCATGAATGGATCAACGAGGTCCCCACTGTCCTGGCCCGGGGCCCCGTGAAGACACGGAGCCGGTGCACAGGCCGGCAACCCCCCGCAGGGCGATAAGTCCCTGTGGAGCTTTACCGCAGCCTGGCGCTGACCCCTGGGCTGTGGTGCGTAGCGTAGGTGGGAGCCTGTGAAGCTACGCCTCCGGGCGTAGCGGAGGCGCCGATGAAACACCACCCACCACGGCCTGGGGGCCTTACCCCGGGGAGACCCGGGGGACAACGCCAGGTGGGCGGTTCGGCTGGGGCGGCACGCCCGCGAAAAGATAACACGGGCGCCCAAAGGTCGGCTCAGGCGGGTCAGAGCCCCGCCGTAGAGTGCAAGGGCAAAAGCCGGCCTGACCGGACCCTTGAACACAAGGGGTCCGGCCGGGAAACCGCGGCCTAGCGAACGCTCGTGTCCCCCTCGGTGGGGGCCGGGCATGACAGAAAAGTTACCCCAGGGATAACAGGGTCGTCGCGGGCGAGAGCTCCCATCGACCCCGCGGTTTGCTACATCGATGTCGGCTCTTCCCATCCTGGGGGTGCAGCAGCCCCCAAGGGTGGGGCTGCCCGCCCATTAAAGGGGAACGTGAGCTGGGTTTAGACCGTCGTGAGACAGGTCGGACTCTACCCGCGGGGGGCGCGGGCCGCCTGAAGGGAAGGTGCCCTCAGTACGAGAGGAACGGGGCGCCGCGGCCTCTAGTGTACCGGTTGTCCTGGCGGGCAACGCCGGGCAGCCACGCCGTAGGGGGTAACCGCTGAAAGCATCTAAGCGGGAACCCCTCCCTGAGACGAGGCGGCCGTCCGCTACGGGTTTCCCGTAGCGGGTAGGGCTCCCGTAGAAGACGGGGTTGATGGGGCGGGGGTGTGAGCCCCGAGGGGTTACCCGAGGGGTTCAGCCCGCCGCTCCCAAGAGCCCGACGCCGTAGCTTCTCACCCAGGAGCGAGGGGTGTTATACTAATCGCGGTCCACGCGGGCTCGGGTGCATCGTGCCTTAAACGCCTCCTGCAGCGCTCATCCCCCTGGTGGTTTAATTTGCTAATAATATTCTAAGGAGGAGTCTACTCAGATAGGGTAACGTTCTTCACAGTTCTGAAAACCGTCGTCTCATCATCAGAGTATACTTAACCCTTAGCCCGGGATTTAAACTAGTGGTGTCGTACTTGACCCTGCTAGACTACCTGGCTATGACTAGGCCGTTGAATAGCTTTATGAGCGGGCTGGGGGCTCTAATATCACTACTCTTATTCAGCGGCTACAGGCTAGACCCCTGGCCGGCCCTGACAGCTTTCCTCACAGGCTACCTCTCGACATCTTCCTCGATGCTCGTAAACGATTACGTAGACGCCCCGGTGGACAGGTTGAACAAGCCTTGGAAGCCGATACCCTCGGGCAGGGCAGACCCGGGAACAGCCCTAGCCCTAGGACTCGGCCTCGGAGCGTCCTCGGTTCTTCTAAACCTCCCAGCAGGCCCCCTGCCTCTCGCTACGGTAGCAGCCTACACGCTCCTAGGAGTACTCTATAGTTTCTCGAGGAAGCATTGGCAGAGCCATTTCATGGTATCAGCTTCTACCACAGGCCCCCTGGTATACGGGTATATTCTAGCAGGAACACCCGGGGGCTGGCTTTCTTTCACAGTACTCTACTCTTTAATAATATTCTCGGCGACAACAGGGAGGGAGGTTGTTAAAGCACTACAGGACCTAGAAGGCGATAGAGCCCTCGGGTACAAGACTATACCCGTAGTATACGGGGTGGGAGGGGCTAAGGCAGCCCTCGCTGGAGCAGGGCTAGCATCCCTAGCGCTGAGCATAGGGGTGTGGTTTACCAACGCTAGCAGAGTATTCTCGCTAACCCAGACAATCCTAGCAGCCTACTACCTACGGGAGGCTCTAGCAGTATACAGGAACCCGTGGGATAAGGAGAGGCTTGAGAAAACAAGGGTTAGGATGATAACAGCTATGCTAGCAGGATTGCTAGCCCTCTCGCTAGCCGGGCTCCCCCTGTGAAGAACCGTCTAGGGCTAGGCTGTCTCGAAAATCCTCCCCGCTACACTCTTATACCTCGCAATACTCTCTGTAGCAGAAGGGTCTAGCCCCCTAGCGTAGGCGAGTCTAACACTAGCTAGGCCGAAGAGGAGGCTCGTGCTAAGCACTTTATCCAGAGCGTTAACGCCTCTGACCTCTAGTATTCTCACAGGCCTCCCACCCCTCTCGTACTCTCCGACCATGAATTCTACGAGCTCCCTACCCACGGGGTTGTCTACGTCGTAGAATGCTACAACCTTGTACCCGTGGAACTGGGGCTTCTCGTACCCTACTATATCGTTGTGCATCCACTCTGGTGCTACATCGGTTTTCACAATAACCTTAGCGTTCTCGTTGAACTCGGATTTAGCCCTGTGAGCAAGAGCTTCGAACGGGGTGTGGGTTGCGACAATTATCAAATCGCCTCCTAGGAGGAAGCCTGCTAGAGACTCAGCGGCTTTATCTAAATCCCCTATCCTGCTCCTAAGGGATGAAGCAGTCTCTTCGACCTCCGCCCTTGAGGCAACTGGTACACCGCTAGAATCCAGGACCCCTAGAACCCCTACCAGCATCGATGGAAGGCTCGCCCTAGGCAGGAGGCCTTTTGGGACACCGACCAGCGGAATCCCCTTCTCCCTAGCAAGCTCTGCTAGCCTACCCCCGCTAGTCACAGCTACAATCCTTGCCCCCTTCCTCAACGCTTTCAAAGTAGCTTCAAGAGTCTCATGGGTGTTACCGCTATAGCTAACGCTTATGAAGAGCGTCCTAGGGGAGATGTAGCCTGGTATTATATGGGATTTGACTACTTCGACAGGTATACTCGATTTTTCTAACGCTAGCATTTTAACAATATCGCCTACTATCCCGCTACCCCCCATCCCGGCTATGACAATATTCTCGAAGACCCCTCCTACGCTAACCCTCCCCCACTCCTCTAGGGCTGCTGAAACCTGGTCAGGCCATTTCAGATAAGTCTCTAACATACGGGCCGCCGATCCCCTTTTATTAGAGCCGGGGGAATAAATAGTATTAGGGGAGGGGTATTATAGAGAAGCTTGCCAGGGGGAGGCACTATATTTACACAACCGATTTAAATATCGCTCTCAGAATAGTATCCAGCCTCGTGAGCTCTAGCAGGGTGTTGAAACCCGTCTACATCATAGCGGATAAGAGCCTACACGACAAGATCGCAGGGTCCCTGGCAAGCGGGGAGTCAGACGTCTACCTGCTAGAAGACACGGGGGTTGTCGAGGCAGCGGGGAACCTGCCTACAGTGATATGTATCGATAAACCGTGTTTCCAAACCGGTTCCGAGAATGTAATAATATTCTCTACGAAGAGAGTTAAGAGCCCGCCCTCCTATACGAGACACTACTTGAGGAGAGTAGACTGGGGGGTCTACTCGTTTGAGACTCCGGGGGAGGGTGAGAGGGTTGTGATAACACTGGATAAAGGGGTTTTACGAGAGGGCTCCGGCCTCACGGTAGTCGAGGAGAAAGCCCTAGAGCTCGTTAAAGAGGCTATGATAAACTACGGGGAGCTGAAGGTAGGGGATGTAGTCTTCATTATTAGTAGAGAACTAGGCGTCACCAAGGAAAGGGCTAGGGAGATACTATCTAAGCTAGTAGCCAGGAGGTACTTGAGGGTTAGGAAGGGGAGTATCGAGCTAGCCTAGGGTCTCAAGCCTCTCGAACCCTCTCACATATACTCTCTCCTTCGGCAATACCCCTTTAAGCCCTTCTAGCACGGTCTTGACGAAGCCGTCGTCTCCGAAGAGGTCTACGTAAACTGTTTTATTCCTCTCGAAAACAAGAGCGTAGGACCTGCCGTCCGAGTAGACCGAGAAGCCTCCGTTAGCACAGGCCGGGTTTCCTAGTATGTTCTCGATGGTCTTTTTAATTTTCCCGATAATAGAATAGTCTACGCCTAAGACATCTATAGTTACATGCCGCAAAGACACCGCCATAGGAATTTAATTCTTGGAGAAGATTATTAAAAGAGCTAGCGGTGCAACAGGCGCGATGTCTTCTAGCAGAGTAAGGGTATTAGGGATCAACAGGGATAGGGTTAGGGAGATAGCGTCGCTGGTTAAAAGTGTATCAGGTAGGATAGAGTGTTTTGAGAGAGCAGACCCCCAGTTTAAAGCAATTGAGAGACTAGTTGCTAGACACGGCTGTGGTATGGCTGCTCTACTAGTCGTCGCAAACGCTATCATAAGCTACCAGCTGAATGTAAGAGGGGAGGTATACTGGGCTGCCTTCTCCGACTGGTTTACTAGCAGAGGGTTCGCAGACCCTTACAGGGAGCACGCCAGGTTCCTGGAGTCGACTAGGCTTAATACTGCGAGGCTCGCTGATAAAGAGAAGAGGCTTCTCAGATTCTACAAGTCGGATCTAGCGGGGAGGATCCTGGAGAAACCCTTCGAATACTGCCTAGACCTAGGGAGGCTTGCTAAAGCCGTGGCAACAGTATTGTCAACAACGCCCTCTTCTAAGACTGTAGCTTTTGCAGGCAAGATGATGAGGTATGTATGCCTAGCATGCGGTGCCAGCACGGGGGGCGACGTAGAGATACCTTTGGATAGGAGGAACGCGCTACTATTAGTATCTAGCTGTATAGTCGGAGGATGCCGTGCTAGCGCTAGGGAGTGTGCTCAATTACTTATGACTAGGCATAGGGAGCTTGGTTTAGAGGCTATGAGGATGCTATGCGAAGAGTCTGGTGTGGAGTGTGTTAGGCTAGACGCGTTGACATGGAGTATCGCAGGGGTTCTCGGAGAAGGGTTCCAAAGCCTCCTGGAGAGATTCGGCCAATGCGTTAGCGATGGAATGGAAAGTGTTTTCGCAAGACTCTACAGCGAGCTATCAAAGTGTTATTCCTAGACCCTTGTTTAAAACACTTGTAGAGGACTAGAGCTATAGGATGGGGTTTCTATGGAGGAAGTCCTGGAGAAAGCTAGGAGGCTTGCCAGGGAAGCCCTAGGGGATGGCTTCGACCACGGATACCCCCATGTCTTAAGGGTTAGGAAGTGGGCTTGGGAGATTGTTAGAGAGGAGAGGCTGGTAGTCGACAGTCTGGTCCTAGACCTGGCGGTATACCTCCACGATATAGGCAGGGTGATCGGCGAGCCCCACGCATACTACTCTGCCCTCTTCGCTAAGAGCTTCCTCGAGTCTCAGGGCGTGGGGAGGGATGTTATCGACAAGGTTGTTAACGCGATTGAATACCATAGCTACAGCTATGCTAAGACAAAAAAGGTTGAGCCCGTAGCTGTTGAAGCAATGGTTTTAAGCGACGCAGATAAACTAGATGCCCTAGGGATAGTAGGCTTCCTAAGGGTTTTCAGCTATAACTGGAGGAAGGGTTCTAGCCTAGAGGAGGTTGTAGAACACTTCTACGAGAAGATATTCAACCTTAAGAACATGATGCACTTCACGTACTCCAGGGCGAAAGCCGGAGAGTTGACGGAGAGAGCGAGGGCTGCCCTAGTGTATTTTATCGAGGAGCTACCCGAGGAGGATAAGTCTAGGGTTAAAGCAGTGTTAAACAAATACAGTAGTAGAGAGGGCTAGCAACGGTTCAAGATAATGTTCGAGGCTTTCATACTCAGGCCTGATGCCCTGACGGTATGGGAGGATAGAGAGGTTAGAGAGAGGCTTTCATGGTACTACGAGGTAATGGTGAATGCTAAACCAGCTAAATTCATTATAGCGAGGAAGACTGAAGTAGTCGAAAACCCTTATGCGATAGAGGATATTGAAGAGCTATGGAAGCTACATGATAAAGCCTCGGCCCACTTCCAGAAGCTGTACAAGGATGTTAGAGAGGGTAGTGAGGAGATCAAAGACTATTCTTCTAGCAGCCAGCCCGAATACTCCTACCTCGATGTGAAAATAGCGATAGCCTGGAAGCTATTCGACCCCTGCCGCCTATGCGAGAGGAGGTGTGGTGCAAGAAGGCTGAGGGGTCAGCCAGGCGTCTGCTTAATGTCCGATAAATGCATCGTCCACTCGGCATTCCTACACCTAGGCGAGGAGGCTCCGCTAGTACCCAGCGGTACTATTTTCTACGGGGGCTGCAACTTCAAGTGCGTATTCTGCCAGAACTACGATATAAGCCAGGTGAACGCTAGAGGAGGCGTAGTAGTATCTAGCAGGGAGCTAGCCGAGATACAGGAGAAGCTGAGGCTGAGGGGTGCTAGGAATATAAACCATGTAGGGGGAGAGCCCACGCCCCATATCCCGTTCATATTAGAGAGTTTCAAATACCTTAGTGTGAACGTACCCCAGTTGTGGAATAGCAATATGTATATGAGCCTAGAGTCGATGAAGCTACTTCTAGACGTCATAGATATCTGGCTACCCGATCTAAAATACGGGAACGACGAATGCGCTTGGAGGCTGAGCAAGGTCAGGAACTACTGGAGTATTGCAACGAGGAATATTAAGATGGCGCATGACTCGGGGGATATGATAATAAGGCACCTCGTCCTACCAGGACATATCGATTGCTGCACCAGGCCCGTCCTCGAATGGATAGCTAGGAATACGCCGAGGGCTCTAGTTAATGTAATGGATCAGTACAGGCCCGAGCACCTTGTGTTGAAATACCCTGATAAATACAGGGATATCGCTAGGAGGCCGAAGAGGGAGGAGATCCTTAGAGCATATAAGATAGCTGAGGAATTAAACCTAGCGTATAAGCAGGTGTCTTAGCCTATGCCGGAGGGCGTGAGAGAAGTATACTTCAGCAACTACTACAGGGTTCTATTAGTCGAGGAGGAAGACAGGGTTTTCATAAGCGTAGACGTCTACAAGAAGGGTTTCGACTTCAGTATTTCTAAAAGTATGTGTGTGAGAGAAGACTTCTGCCTCCTATACTCTAGCCTAGACCCAGGCTCTTACAAAGGGCTACTACCCGAGAACGTCCTAAGCATCGAGGTAGTAGGGGCTAGGACGCCGGCTGGCCTGGAAACCCTCAACGTCCGATGGGTGGTTAAAAAACCGGTTGACAACGACTTGCTCAAGAAGATCTTCGAAGCCTCGTGGAAAATAGTTGGGAGCCAATCCCCTCAGACCCAGTAATACGGCTTGTAGAGCCAGGCTTTGACCCCACCTGGTAATGCCTCGAGTCAGCGCTCTCTCCAGGCACTCAACAACCCCTCTGGCACGCGGACAGTAGCCCTCTAGAATATTGTGTAGATACCTGTCTAACCCTGACACTGCTTCACACTATCCTCCAAAGCAGTGTGGCCAGCCTACGGGGGTTCTCTACTGGGGGTTGTTAGACGATGGGACAGACTAGTTTGAGGAACTACTTGAATTTTATAAATCTCTAGCCATCTTTAATCAATCTAGCTAGGTGTCTCGTTGGCTACATTCCAGCCTAGGATTACTGAGAAGAGATGGAGTATTGAGAAAGAGGAAGAGCTGGTAGAGCTCTGGGAGAAGGAGGGGTTGTACAAGCCTGTGCTAGATTCAAGAGAGGTTATCGTAATAGACACTCCCCCGCCTTATGCTAGCGGGAAGTGGCATGTAGGAGGGGCGGCGCACTACGCTCAGATCGATATGATTGCGAGATACTTTAGGATGAAAGGCTATACTGTGATAGTACCCTTCTACGCTGATAGAAACGGGCTGCCTGTAGAAGTCCAGGTTGAGAAGAAGTATGGTTTAAACCCGCATGAAATGGCTAAGACGAGGGAGGGGAGGGAGAAGTTCCTAGAATTGTGTAAACAGTTCCTAGACAAGGCTGAAGCAGAGATCGTGAAGGTATGGCGTAGGCTTGGCTGTAGCTTCGACTACTGGAGGGAGGGTACTGACAGCGAGAAATATAGGGCTATGACGCAAGCAACTTTCATCGAATTGTACAAGAAGAACCTTATATACGAAGCCGAGAGGCCTGTCAACTGGTGTCCTAGGTGCCGGACTACGCTAGCAGACTCCGAGCTCGAGTATGTCGAGGAGGAATCCTACCTGTACTATATCAAGTTCAGAGTGATAGAGACAGGAGAGGAGGTTGTCGTAGCGACGACAAGGCCTGAGATGCTGAGGTCTTGTAAAGCACTAGTCTTTAAAACAGGAGACCCTAGGTACGCTAGGCTCAAAGGCCTCCATGCCATAACCCCTGTATACGGCCATGAGCTAATCATACTAGACCACCCCGAGGTAGACCCGTCGTTCGGCACAGGCCTTATGATGGTCTGCAGCTACGGCGACCACGCTGACGTAAAGATGTTCAGAGACCTGGGTCTAGACCCCGAGATAATTATTAACAAAGACGGTACTATGAACGAGAAAACAGGCCCCCTAGCAGGGCTCAGGGTTGAAGAAGCCCGTAGGAGGATTGGGGAAGAGCTTGAGAGAAACGGTTTCCTCGTGAAGAAAGAGAAGATAAAACACTCTATACCAGTATGCTGGAGGTGTAAGACCCCTATCCAGATTATTACGACTAGAGAGTGGTTCCTCAAACAATTAGAATTCAAAGACAAGCTCCTTGAGGTAGTCGACAAGATCGAGTTTAAACCAGAATTCCACAAGGCTAGGCTCGTCTCATGGATCAAAAGTGTATCGTCGGACTGGCCTATTAGCAGGGATAGGTATTACGCTACAGAAGTCCCTGTATGGAGATGTAGGAAGTGCGGCAGCGTCCTGGTGCCGGAGCCGGGGAGGTACTATAGGCCTTGGAGAGACGAACCCCCGTGGGACAAATGCCCTGTCTGCGGAGCGCCTAGAGAGATGCTGGTCGGCGAGAGCAAGGTATTCGACACATGGTTCGATAGCAGTATCTCAGTACTCTACGCCTCAGGCTATATGCACAACCCGGATCTATATAAGAGGGTTAAGTACACGCTCAGACCCCAGGGTGTTGATATCGTAAGGACATGGCTCTACTACACAATACTCAGAGTATACCAGTTGAAAGGGGAGCCGGCGTTCAAATGGGTTAGGATAACGGGGATGGGCCTCGACGAGAAAGGAGAGGAAATGCATAAGTCGAAGGGGAATGTCATAGACCCGGAGCCTTTCATCAACAAATATGGTGCTGACGCCTTCAGGTACTGGGCTGCGGCTAGCTCTAGGCTAGGCTACGACTACAGGTTCTCGGAGAATATGATTAAAACAGGCCTACTCTTCGTCACCAAGCTCTGGAATATCGCTAGGTTTATATCCAGCTTCCCCGAGCCGGGCGAGTACGTTCTGAGGGGTATCGACGAGGCTACTATAGCATACCTCCACCATGTTATCAAGAAGGTTGACGAAGCATATAGCAACCTAGACGTTTACGAGCCTATACACGAGATATATCAGTTTACATGGAATTATTTCGCATCACACTATATCGAACTAGTCAAGTCGAGAGCCTACAACGCTAACGGCAAGTATGATAGGAGGGAGCAGGCGGGGGCCTGGTTCACACTCCACTACGTCCTTAGGAACATCCTGAGGATGCTAGCCCCTATAATGCCTTTCGTCACAGACGCACTATACAGGAGGCTCTACGGGCGTAGCGTCCACCTCGAAGAATTCCCTGCTGCCAGCGAGGAGTACCTTGCTAGGGACTATCAGCTGGCTCTGAAAACCGTTGAAGTAGACTCGGCGATATGGGGTTTCAAGAAGAAGAAGGGTATGAAGCTATCCGACCCCGTCAAGAGCAAAGTCTACCTCCCTGCTGAAGTAGGCAGTGTCCTCGAAGAGCTCAGGGATCTCCACAAGCTGGAGGATGTAGAACTCTATACTACGCCGCCAACCGGCGCTGTCAACATAGGCGGGCCGGTCTATATCGTCGAGTAGGATTCTACAACTCTATTAGCACAGGCCTGCCCCTAGCCGGGAAGGATACGTTGAATACCGGGATAGAGTCTACGAGTATTTTCTCGTAGAGACCCCTATGCGCGTGAGCGTGGATAGCGAGCCTGAAACCCTCTTGAACAAGGATTTTCTCTAGCTCCGGGTCTGCTAGATAGTCCCATATACTAGAGGGCTCTCCCATCAGGTTCCTGAATGTTACGCCGTAGTGGGTTAGGAGTATGAGGTTCCCGCACCCCCTGTCCTTTAACTGCCTCGCTAGCTCTAGTATCCTGCCCGGTAGCCTGCTATAGTACTCTCTGAGCCCCGGCAGGTGCTTTTCCTGCCAGCGGGTTGGCTTCCTCAGGCTGCCGCGTGAGCCGATGATGCATATCCTTGCACCGGCTAGGTCTAGCTCGTAGTATTCGTCTTTCAACCATTTTACTAGAGGGTATGTCTTCTCATACTCTCTCTCATACCCTATGTACTCTTCGTTGCCGAATACTGCTATAATAGGGGTCCCGCTGTACTTCTCTAGCAGCTTGTTGTACACTGTTTTGAAAGCAGGGATATTATTGTGCTCGACGATATCCCCGGCTAGTAGTATAGCATCCGGCTTCCTCTCAATCTTCTCAAGGGATTTCAGAAACCTATCCGAGTATACTGGGGCGTGTATATCCCCTGTTGCGAGTAGCAGCGGCAAACAGGTCTCCAGTAAGTTATAAAAGCCCTAGTCTGGGATTTTAATCTAAAGCGTTAACAGGGGTGTGTATATGACTGTAGGCTTGCTTAGAGGTGTTGAGAAAACCGGTCACAAAGGCTGGACTACCGTCTACTGTGCTATATGCAGTAGGAAGATAGACTTGTTTAACGCGTACGATACTAAAGACGTATTCTACTGCCCGTCCTGTGTGTCCAAAGGGAGGGAGGCTTACTTCTGCGGCGCCGACGCTAGGAGGCTGCACTACAAGTGCCCCTACTGCGGTGGAGAACTCAAGCCCTACTACCCCTTGGAAGAACAAGCCCGTCTACAGAGATCCTGATAGCCCCAGCGGGGCAGAGTGGTAGGCAGGCTAGGCAGCCGATACACTTTCCCTCATCTGCTTCTACAACCTCTTTCTCACTAGTGTAGAAAACGTGTAGAGGGCATAGCTCGACGCAGAGCATGCACTTAGTGCACTTAGACCCGTCGATTACTATCTTGATAGCCATAGCAGTCCTTCTCCAGCGAGGCTATTATTATAGCATGGTTAGACTATTTATGTTTCAACCGGGGCGCTCGGCTTGAGGATTGTAGCAGACCTCCACATCCACTCTGTGTATAGCGATGGGAGGGCTCCGCCCTCCGAGATAATAGCCTACGCTATTGCGAGAGGTTTGAACGCTATCTCGATCACAGACCACAACACCTTTCAGGGCAGTATTAGAGCCCTAGAGCTGGTGAGAGGAGGCGGCTACGATATTATAATAGTCCCGGGTGTAGAAGTTAGGACTGATAGAGGGGATGTACTAGTATACTGTGATAAACCCTTCGACTTCCCCCTCAGCCTCCCCGAGCTGATCGATAGGGCTCACGAGAACAACTGCCTGGTCGCCCCGGCACACCCATTCGACCTCCTAAGGCTCGGGGTAGGCGAAGCAGTCTATACTATCAGAGGTTGGGATGCGATAGAAGTCTGGAATGCTTCTGCAACTAAAAGCGCTAACAGGAAGGCGATTGAAGCAGCAAGAGCCCTAGGACTCCCTGGTATAGCGAATAGCGACGCCCACGTACCAGAGCAGGTTGGCTCAGCCTACACGGTAATCGAAGCCGGGGACGCTTCAATCGAGTCAGTACTAGATGCGATAAGGAAGGGTAAGACAAGCCCCCACTATGGAACCCACAGCCTGGGGGCAACGGTGAAATGGGTTACGTGGAGCGTTGAGAGAAGGCTTAGAAACCTCCTGGGGAGGAGAACAGGGTACAAGGTAGAGGACAGCGGGTAGGCCCCAGCGGTATAAGCGTGCTGGGATAGAATTATCGTCCAACCCAATCCCCAGGCGAGCCCCGCGAGAAACGGCTTCTATAGCTCAGTACAACCTAGATCCAAACTCTATCTAAGGGTAGCAGGTGTAAACATACCACGGCAGCACCCTTTATACAAATTCCCATGTAGGACATGGGATTTTTGCCTAGGGCCCGCACTGGCAAAAATGGATCAGGGGTGTATTGGAGATCGCTTAGTGTAATGAATTAACTAGACACTTTCATATTCGATCGTGCTAGATCATCCCATGTCCTACATGGGAATTTTGCCTAAAACTATAGCACAGAAGGAGGTGATCACCCCTCATGATCTCTTCCTCGGGATAGAAGGCTAGTGCAAAACGTAAAATTTAAATATTCGGCCTCTTCAAATATCTAAATCAAGAACGAAGATCGGAAACAATCGAAAAGAATTGAAAGCTTGAATCACGATTTGCTTGTATTCGGCTGGAATAGAGAAACAATCGAAAAGAATTGAAAGGAGTTCAGAGATGTTATGATAAGAGCGTTAGAATGGAGGGCTCTGAAACAATCGAAAAGAATTGAAAGAAGCCATTTACCAACCTTAACATCTTTTGCTGACCCTCTGCCTCGAAACAATCGAAAAGAATTGAAAGAGACTGGCTCTATTTCTACGATAATAGCACACGCTACAGGATTTGAAACAATCGAAAAGAATTGAAAGTAGTAAGTAAGAAATAACAGCTAACTCGTTTACCACATAGTCGAAACAATCGAAAAGAATTGAAAGATCTACGAAAGCTTATCCTAGCTAGGGCTAGGCTTGAGAAACAATCGAAAAGAATTGAAAGTTTGTATGGTGCTTCAGCAACTGGCAAAACTACGTTGGGTAGGAAACAATCGAAAAGAATTGAAAGAAGATTAGGTTTGCTATCACGGGAAAAGGCATTAGGCAAAAGAAACAATCGAAAAGAATTGAAAGAATCTTGATTGTAGCACCTGTTGCAGCGCTTAGAGCGACTGTCGGGAAACAATCGAAAAGAATTGAAAGCAGCTTAACTCGTTTACCGCATTCCATCCCGATCACATCTGAAACAATCGAAAAGAATTGAAAGATAGATAGTTTAAGAACTCCTCGGGCTTCATTAAGCCCTCGTGAAACAATCGAAAAGAATTGAAAGGCGTAGTATCGATTGCGCAAAGCTATTCAGACAATGAGCTTAGGAAACAATCGAAAAGAATTGAAAGCTGCGCGTGTAGAACTTTGCTCTAAAGTAGTGTACGTTATTGAAGAAACAATCGAAAAGAATTGAAAGCAGGATCCTCAAGGATTTGCTTACTCAATACCCATCACCTCCAGAAACAATCGAAAAGAATTGAAAGTATGTAGATGCTTGCTAGCTTTGACCTCTCATCTTTAGTCAGGTGAAACAATCGAAAAGAATTGAAAGGGTTGTCCGCCGTCCCGATGCTGGAGATCTAATAACATAGTGAAACAATCGAAAAGAATTGAAAGTGAACTTAGGAGACACCTTATCCCCGCACTTGATCCTGAAACAATCGAAAAGAATTGAAAGAAACCCCCAACTCCACGGGAACTGGGAGAGTGGCGGAGTTTGAAACAATCGAAAAGAATTGAAAGTTTCTTCCCCTGCCTTCTCCTCGCTGAAGAAGCCCTCAGCGAAACAATCGAAAAGAATTGAAAGCCATTTAACGTTAATAGAATAGCTTTAACAGAGCAGGAGCTTGAAACAATCGAAAAGAATTGAAAGAGACTATAAAGAGAATGTTGATAAAGCGGAGTTTGAAGGAGAAACAATCGAAAAGAATTGAAAGGTAGAAAGAGGGAGAGCTCCCCCACCTATCACGGGATACGGGAAACAATCGAAAAGAATTGAAAGAAATTAAACCAGGCGGGGAGAGGCGGGCAATTACACTGTGTGAAACAATCGAAAAGAATCGAAAGGGTATCCTTTTGCCAGATCAATATCTCTTGGGTTGAGATTTGGGAAACAATCGAAAAGAATTGAAAGAATACTATAAGAGGAACATACCCCCTCCTGTGAAACAATAGAAAAGAATTGAAAGGCGATTCAACAATAACATGCGTGAAACAATCGAGAAGAATTGAAAGTTACTTAGTGCGGGTTTTAGGCGTGGGAAGTGGGAAGCATTACCTGGATAATTTCAAAGATTTTATATTAACGCAAGCTGCTTGGTTATTGGTAGATGTTTTCACGCGGATAGCAGGCCTTCGTATATGCTTAGGAAGGTTACGACGGCTAGTTCTTCAACGTACTCGTTGTAGGTAAACCCTTGTTTCCGTAGCTCTAGGTCTATTTCTAGGAGTTTCTTCAGTACTTCCCTATTAGCCGGGTTTGGCTCCGCGATATTCCTGAGCTCCTCCCTGGCTTTAGATGGTAGTTTCGGCTGCACAAGGTCTAGGTAGACTCCTATTATGCCTGCTTCTACACTACCATACTTCTTCTTATACTCTAGCATCTTTCTGACGAGGCCGGGGGCCTGGAATTCCTGCGTATCTAGTAGTGTGAAAGCAGGCCATTTCGAAGAGAGGACTCTGAATACCTCGCTGAAGGAAACCCCCGGGCCTAGCAGGGATATTCCTGCTACATCCGTGGATGTCAAATGGTCTAGCATATCATCCCTGCGGACACTCTTGAGAGCATCCGTGAACTGTTTAACATCCCCGGGCCTGCTGGTGCGGAGCAGGTTTTCTATAAACCTCTTGACCTGCCCGTGGTCTCTCAGAATACTCTCGACACCAGTATACCCTAGGGCGATCGAGTATACGAGGCCGGGGGCTATGATAGAAGGGAAGACCCTGCCGCACCACCTGAACGCTTCCCTCATAGCCTTGTTCAAAGCCTTCCCTAGCTCCAGGGAGGGGAGGGATAACTCCCCCCTCCTCACCCTTTCGCCTAGGCTGAATGCTTCTAGCACGTGGTCTGAGACAGCAATACTATTACACACCAGGCCTCCTGCGTCAGGGTCTATCCTAAGCCTGTGGTAGCCGCCTGGTTTAACAGGTGTTTCCACAGCGAGGTAGACCCCGTATACGAATGCTTTCATTATACTACTCAAGCCAGCACCCTCCTGCAACAGCTCTGGGAGTCAGGACGAGAGCTCTTCTTCACAAAAATCCGATGGTTTACTACTCATCACTCTCACTTTCTAACCTTATCTCTGACAAGCCTTATAATAAACTTTGAAGGATCGACTCCAGTAGCCTGCTTCAAACCATGCCACTGGGGGAATGCGTTAACCTCGAGTATGAAGAACCTACCGCTACCTTTATCATAGGCTATATCAACCCCCCCATAGTCTAAGCCGAGGACTTTAACTGCTTTAACAGCTGCTTCGAACGCCTCGGGGTACTCGCTCTCGCTAACTCTCACGCCTACAGCGCCCTGGGCTATATTAGTCTTCCAACCCACCTCTATCACTCTCTTCATAGCGGCGACGACACTATCCCCTACTACGAAAATCCTCAGGTCGAAACCAGGCTTGTCGAGGAACACCTGGTAGTAGCTAGGTATACCCATCGAGGTAAGCCCCTTAGTCACCTGGAACGCTAGATCAGGGTCTCCTACAATCGTTGAACCAAGCCCTAGGCTGCCCATAATAGGTTTTACAACACTCTTCCCAACCCTCTTGGTAAACCTCATAGCTGTAAACGGGTTTTCTGTAACCATAGTATCGGGCACTGGGAGGCCTGCTGAAGCAAGAGCGAGTAGGCTCCTCCACTTATCCCGAGCTATAACAGATGCCGCGGGATTGTTTACAACAGGCATGATTCTAGCGAGAGCCTCTAGGACACCAACCCTCTTAGCGAAGACCTCGAGGGTCATAAACATCCCAACCCCTCTCACGATCGCAGCGTCGATACCGAGCTCTCTATCATGGTACAAAACCCTGATCTTGTTATCGGTAATATAGGAGTCAAGCCCCTGGATCCTAATGTACTCTGTTTCAATATTCTCCTCGGCCGCTGCCCTCATAAGGTCTAGTACGGACTCGGAAGGCATACCCCTATAGTGTATAATCCCGATCCTCATCTCGTGTACAACCTCAGCGCGGCAATCCCTGCTGCAAACGAGGCTATTACAAGGCTTGTAGCAGTAAGCAATGAGTAGTAGGAACCGCTGAGAACATAGCCGGCTACCGCCCCTAGGGATGCGGATAGCGATTCGACCATTGCGACTGCTAGAGCCTCCCTATAGTTCATAGTGTAGCCGACGTATCTAGCCATGTAGACTGTGGAAGCAGCTAAGAGGACTACACCTGCTGACACGTAGAGGGGGTTGGGCGAGTAAACAGATAAGAGGGCTCCGGCACCGACAACTATCAGTGCTAGGTAGACCAGCTTACTACTATACAGCCTCGGCTTAGGCATTAGGGTTCACGCTTGTGCAGTCTTTGTCTCTAAAGGTTTAATAAGATTTCACTCCGCCTACGAAGAGAGCTAGCACTCCGAAATAGACTAGAGCCTCGATTGGGTCTGTATTCATCTGGAGGGGTATCACCCTGACGCCTAGACGCCCGAGCTCGTAGAGCCTCTGCCTAACAATGTATTCCTCGATGCTAGTATAGAGGACTAGGAGGCTTTCCGCTATAGGGGTCTGGTGGAGAGGGGTGTAGACTGTTCTAGCCCCTATATTCCTAAGGGCCTGGGCGAATAATTCCCCGGCTGGCTCGAGGAGCTTTGTCGAAGAGACCCAAACCTCTTTCTCGGCGAGAACCCTCTCTAGAACATCTATATACTTCGCCACTAGCTCCTCGCTAACAGGTGTGAAGCCTTCTAACCCGTGCTTGTATAACCTAGGGCCCCTGGCGCCGGCTTTATCCTTCAACCCTCTCGAAAACGATTTGAATACTGCGATAGACTCGGTGAGAGAAGCCTCTAGCTCGTCGACTCTCTCAATATAGTAGAGGTTCCTAAACCTGGAGAGCAGCCCCTGGACTTTCTCGTCAGAAGGCTTAGGCGTGAAAACATGTGTCTCCAAACCTACCGTGTTAGCTGTCTGGAGGAGCTCGAACAATGTGCTCGAGTAGGGGCTGGTGGCAAAACCTATTACAAGCCCCTCTTCCAGGTAGGGTAGAAGGTAGTAGGTGCATGTCTCGAAATCGCTTATTAAAACCCTCCTACCCGGGTCTAGGCTGGTGAGAAACCAAAAGGCTATCTGTGCTGGTAGGTAGCCGAATCTATCGTATGCGATGACAAGGTATCCGCTTCTTTTAACGAGGTCTAGTAGGATATTGGTGTAGTTGTCGGAATAGGCTTCCAACCCCCCTAGCTTCTCTAGGAAGAGTTTTAGATAAGAGCTGTCTCTAAGCTTCTGCAGCAACTACACATCCGCTCGTCGGGCTTCTCGGGTATATTCTTGATTAACAAGGGTATTAGCTTCCTGGCTTTAATAGTATTCTCCTCCATAACCCTGACAACCTCCTCGGCTGTAACAGGTTTCTCAGCCCATACATCGTAGTCTGTAACCATAGCTACTGTAGCATAGCATAATTGTGCTTCACACGCTAGGTTGACTTCAGGGACCAGCGTCATACCGATTATATCCGCTCCGAAAACATCCCTCCACAGCCTGCTCTCAGCCCTCGTGCTAAACCTCGGGCCTTCAATACATATATAGGTGCCTCTACCGTGTACTACGAGGCCTGGGATAGACTTAGCTGATTCTATGATAATCCTCCTCAAGTGCTCGCAGAAGGGGTCTGCCATACTTATATGTGCTACAACGCTCCCCTCGAAGAAAGTGAAATCCCTAACTCCTTTAGTCATGTCTATGAACTGGTCTGGTACTACGAAATCCCCTGGTCTAATATGCTCGCGGAGGCTCCCTACAGCAGCGAAAGAGACGACCCAGGATGCTCCAAGTGATTTAATAGCCCAGATATTAGCCCTGTAGTTAACCCTGTGTGGCGGGATCCTATGCCCTTTCCCATGCCTGGGTAGGAAGGCTACCCTCCTACCCTCTAGCTCCCCAACTATAATCTTATCGCTCGGCTCCCCGTACGGGGTGTAGACCTTGTGCTCGGATACGTTCCTGAGCTCTGGTATGTCGTAGAGACCGCTCCCGCCTATAATCGCTATCTCGGCCCGGGCCCTCGGCTCAACCAGCAATTCAGACACCTTTAACAATATACTTTCCCTTCTCCTTGTCAAAGGCTAGGAAGCCTTTTTCAACAAGCATTTCTAGAGCGTCCCGATAATAGTTCTCCCCGACGTCGACCCCGTACCATTCCCTGAAGTATTCTACTACTTCGCTGTAAGACCACTCCCTCTTACCGGACTCCTTAAACGTCTCAGTCATCATCCTCCTAATGAACTGGTATGTATCCTCCAGCCTTGTCCAAGGGTATTGGAACCACCACCAGTCTCTGACCTCGATATAATAGTAGTCTGGTTTGAACTTGGCTACGCTGCTAATCCACTGTAGGGCAGCTGTCTTAAGTTCTTTCGGCCTCCAGCGCTCTAGTATGAAATCCCGGGCGAGCTTCAGTGTATCGCCTGTGTCAACTATATCGTCTACTACCAGCACCCTGTAGCCTGCTAGGTCGAGCTCGTAGGGGAATTTTATAATAGCCTTCTCCTCTGCTTTAGCAGCCTCCGTCCAATGCTGGCTCTGAATGCTCAACAGGTTTTCTACTCCTAGGAAGTCGCAGACAAGCCTCCCAGGGACATACCCTCCCCTAGACAAGGCTACTACTATATCGGGGCGGAAACCGCTCTCTCTGATAATCCTCGCCAAACCCCTAGACCACTCGACGATCTCATCCCAGGATACGAGTTTGACCTTGACGCGGGGCATGGTCTCACAAGATTAAAATAGAGGGGTCGTATTTATAGGATTTGCTCTGGTGGACGCCATGGGTAGGAAGGCTCTGGTACTACTGATTGTAATGCTTATCGCCTACGGCCTAGTCTACTTCCATAGGGTGATGACAGGTGTTATGAAACAGGAGATCGAAGGGTTTGCTAACTATTATGGCGTAGACCCGAAGTACCTGCTAGCCTTCTTCCCCTCAGCATACTTCTACGCTTACGCAATAGCCCAGTTGTTCATGGGTAGTTTCATAGACGCCTACGGTGTTAAGAGAGCAGGGTCTCTAATGATCCTGGCCATGGGTGTTTCAACAGGGATAATGATGATCCCCCACCCGGCCGGCCTGGTGGTAGGTAGGACCCTGGTAGGGTTGTCGGCTGCGGTAGTATTCGTTGCAACGCAGAGGGTTGCCTCACTATACTTTCCGGCGAGGAGCCAGGCTGTGATAACATCGCTGCTTCTAGCAGTAGGGAATATTAGCGGGCTGCTAGCGACATATCCTCTCAGGCTATTCCTCTCATCCTACGGTCTACCAGGCCTACTGCTAATCCTAACAGCTTCTGCTCTAGTAGTATCCCTAATAGTATACATACTAGCATGGGACCCAGGGATATCTAGCAGGGGGCTTGGTATTAGGGAAGCCTGGGGTAAGATGCTTACTATATCGAGGGACAGTCATGCCTGGGCGACGGCTTTAGGGGCGGTAGCCTCATACGGTGCTGGGACAGCGTTCCAAGCAGCCTGGGGCCAGGACCTCCTCTCAACGGTCTTCGGGTTCAACAGTATTGCCGTCAGCGAGTGGCTGATGATCCTAGCCCTCTCATTCGTCGTATCAGCTCCTCTAGTAGGGTTGTTAAGCGATAGGATTGTAGGGAGGAGGAAGCCTGTGCTAATAGTATCCGACACCCTGTCGGTAGCATCATGGATTCTATTGTTCGCAGCAGCCTATGCTAAAAATATTATATTGCTGGCATCGGGGATAGTCCTCCTAGGCGTTTCAATGGGGTTCCATATCGTAGCACCCCCTATGGCTAAAGAACCTTACGGTGTAGAATACTCTGCGACAGCGACATCGTTCTTCAACCTAATACTCTTCACAGGGATAGCAGTACTACAGAGCCTAGAGCCGTTCATCGGCCCGTTAAACAATACCCTAGCAAGCCTGGCAGTAGCACTAATAGGGGTAATACTAGTATCCGTCTTCGCTCGCGAAACCCTCAAGTCCTAGCTATTGTTATCTATCGTCTGCTAGCATTTACATAATTGTCCTTAGCGCAATATGTTAATGGTTGTTTTCTCAACCCGCATTACTTGATAGCATCGTGGAGAGAAATGCTTAGACATTTAACACCGTGCTCCGAGATATTATAATGATAACACATGGTAGCTACTGTATTCATCCCCCGGAGGCTTTACGAGGAGGCTGTTAAGAAAGGTATTGACGTCGAAGATTTTGTAATAACGATGATCGCTAAAACACTCCAGCTCGACCCGCAAGATGTTGCCGGATACCGTATCGAACTCGCCGAGAAGTTGCTAGAGGAAGCTAAATCATATATTGGTAAAGGCGACTCGCTTCAGGCTAGTGAGAAGCTCTATAAGGCTGTCGAGGAGTGTATTAAAGCCCTTGCCGAGCTACAAGGCATCCCAGAATACAAGGAGGCTGTAGAAGCCGGTTGGTGGAAGACAGGCCTGCTAGATAGAGCTGTTATCACTCTTGCTAAAACCTTGAACGAACCTAGGATCGTAGACTCCTGGGATTCCGCCTATTATCTACATGTACAGGGTTTCCACGAGAACAAGTTCACAGTTAGAGAGGTTGTGGAGAGGGTAGGGAAAATAGAATGGCTAGTTAAATACACTGGGGAGGTTATGAAAAAAAGCGGGGAAGACTCCTAGCTCCAGATGAGGAGATTGCCTGCTGGATGAGGTATCACTCACCTCGAATATATTTTGAATAATTTGCTTCCCCGATACAAGGCGTATTGGAAGAACGTTTTGTCTAATTCGTAGTAACGACCTGTAACCTGCTGTGCTAGTAATGAGAATAATTCGAATCCTCCTAGGCAGAACTTTGGAGTCTCACCTTCTAGTCGATTCACTCTAATAGCGAATACAGCCGGTGCGAGAATTAGATGAGCTAGGCTAGTAGCCGGGTTCGGGTGTATGATCCTCAGGTTTTGGGTAGTACTATGACCCTGCCTGGTCCCACGAATACTCTACCCCTCTGGTGCATTAGGATCTTAGCTTTAGCCAGGTTCCACCCGTATTTCTCGAATAGGTCGCTTCTAACATGTATTGCCAGGGGCTTGAATAGTACTAGGACGACGCCCTCTAGGTCGATTAATTTCTCGACACGGCACTCTACGAACCCGTAGGCTCCCTTTATCCCAGGCGGCTTGACGTGTTTAGAAGGCTGGGGCTCTAGCTTTAGCAGGCTCCACTTGTCTACTTCTCTACCGCTCAGAGTCCCCGCTTTATACACTATCTCGGCGTGTTCTTCGCCAACTATATTAATCGTAGCCTCCCCTACTTCCATAATATTCTGGTAGGTCTTCGTCTCTTTATCCAGGGCTAGCGCGATAGTAAACGGTTCATCGTTCACAGGCATAATCCAAGAAGCTGCCATAACGTTCAATCTACCGCTCTTATCTATTGTAACAACCAGGTACGCGGGCCTAGGGTGTAGGACATGGTATTCGCCGGGATCTATCTCAGCATACGTAAAACCCAAGGCTGCACCAACCCGTTCTACAGCCGGGGCACTAATATAATTTGGTATGGAAACTATTAAAACCCTCTGAGGAGAATAATTGATTCCGGGCGGGGGTGCCCGAGCCAGGCCAAAGGGGCCGGGTTGAGGACCCGGTGGCGTAGGCCTGCGTGGGTTCAAATCCCACCCCCCGCACTAGCCCCTGGAAACAGATATAATAGGATGCTGTGATCGAGATTAGACGGGCTGGAGGTATTGGTTCTAGAAGGCTTGAAGAATATAGTGAGGGGCTTCCTCAAGAGTAGTGATTACGAGGCTAGCGTAAACGAGTTTATTAAAGAACTGCAGAAAGAGCTTATTAGGAGCGATGTAAACGTTAAACTAGTCTTCGAACTAACGAAGAGGATTAGGGAGAGGGCTCTAGGCGAGAAGCCTCCCCCGGGCCTCACTAGGAAAGACTGGTTTCTAAGCATAGTCTACGAAGAGCTAGTCAAGCTATTCGGGGGCTCCGAGAAACCCCAGGTGAAGCCTCCTTTAAAACCATGGGTTATACTACTAGTCGGATTACAGGGCTCGGGTAAGACTACTACAGCTGGTAAGTTAGCGTTCTTCTACAAGCTGGAAGGCTATAGAGTAGGCTTGGTTGCAGCAGATACCTTCAGGCCGGCTGCCTACGAGCAGTTGAAGATGCTCGGGGAGCAGGCGGGGGTTCCAGTATACGGTGAGCCCGGTAGCAGGGATGCTGTAGGGATTGCTGTGAGAGGGGTCGGGTACTTCAGGGATAGGGGATTCGATATCATAATAATAGACACAGCTGGTAGACACCATAGGGAGGAGGATCTACTAGAGGAGATGGAAGAGATAGCTAAGAGCGTTAAACCAAACGAGGTAATGCTCGTACTAGATGCCTCCGTAGGGCAGCAAGCCTACGAGATAGCTTCTAAATTCCATAGCAGGACCCCTATCGGCTCTATAGTAGTCACCAAGCTAGATGGTACTGCCAAAGGAGGCGGGGCGCTATCAGCTGTCGCAGCCACAGGCGCTAGGATTAAATTCATCGGCACAGGCGAGAAGATAGACGAGCTAGAGGTATTCAACCCCAAGAGTTTTGTAGCAAGGATAATGGGGCTAGGGGATATCGAGAGCCTCCTTGAGCGTGTTAAGAAGGCTAAGATAGAGCTCAGCGAGAAGGATGTCGAAGACATTATCGAGGGGAGGGTTAATATGAGGATAGTGTACAAGCAGTTGGTGAGCCTTAGGAAGATGGGTCCTTTGAAGAAGATCCTTGAAATGATACCCGGGCTCCAGGTGAAGACTCCTTTCGAAATAGACTCTAGGGTTCTAGAGGAAAAGATGGATAAATGGATCGCAGCCATAAACTCTATGACCTACGAGGAGCTGGACAACCCCGATATAATCGATAGGGATAGGATAAGGAGGATAGCGTATGGCGCTGGTGTAGACCCGGAGGATGTGAAACTCCTGCTTAAACAATACCAGGCGTTGAAATCGCTATCTAAGCAGTTGAAGAGGCAGAAGAACCTGCTAGCAAAACTAGGATTCGACACTAAGCAGTTGAAAGAGGTTTTAAAGGAGAAATAATTTTACCCTATCCGACATTAACTTAATGATTCCACGCTACGCCTCGGAGAACGCGATGGTACACGGTGGTTTAAATGGGTAGCCAGGAAGTACTGAGGGAGACAGTAGACATATTATTGAAATACTCGTTGTGCGACCACTGCCTAGGCAGGCTCTACGCGAAGATGGGTGTAGAGATGAGGAATGAAGAGAGAGGTTTCGCCCTGAAGAGAATGGTTGCAATGCACCTAGACGATATCCTGAAAGGCAGGAGCGACGAGGAGAGGAAGAACATTATCTTCACGCTTGCTAGGAATGCTGGAGAACCGTTTACTAGGATCTATAGTAAAATCTACGGCGTTAGCGTCGGGGTAGAGAAATGCTATATCTGCGGGGGAGTATTATCCAGGTCGTTGTACGAGAGGCTTGCTAGAGAGATTGCCGGGAGGCTTGCCGAACTAGATGCAACGAGCTTCTTAGTAGGCGTCAGCCTAGAGGAGGAGGTGTCGAAGAAGGAGCTAGAGGTAGCATCAGCCCTTAGATTCGGGTTTAGCGAGTCTATTAAAAACGAGATTAAGAGGGAGGTTGGGAAGATTGTTTCAGCCCTCACAGGCCTCAAGCCTTCTTTTACAAACCCGGATGTAACAGCTATCATAAGCTTCCCAGGCCTCGAAATAAGGTATGAGATCAACCCGGTGTATATAAAAGGCTCTTACCTAAAGCTCGGTAGGAATATATCCCACACCCCGTGGGTTACCAGGGAGGGGTTGAGGAAGTACCCTCTGAGCATACAAGAGTATGTTGAGAACAGGCTTAAACCCGTTTTCAAATCCGAGAGGGTACTGATACATGCTGCTGGTAGGGAGGATGTTGATGCTAGGATGGTTGGTAGCGGTAGGCCTCTCGTAATCGAGGTTGTGAAACCGGCTAGGAGGAGGGTTAGCGTATCGGAGCTGAATAGTATTCTAAACAATGGAATAGTATCAGTATCTGTCGAAGGCTTTGCTGGAGCAAAGGATGTAGAATTGGTTAAAGAAGTCGTAGGCAGGAAGGCGAAAGTGTACAAGATTCTAGTCCTAGCAGGCAGAGAGATTGGTGGCAGCGAATTAATTAGGCTAGAAGAGTTCTTCAGAGACAGATTAATACTACAGAGGACTCCGACTAGGATACTCAGGAGGAAGAAAGACGTATTGAGGAAGAGGAGGGTGTTCGCAGTCAAGGCTACTAGTATAGCCCCCAGGGTCTTCGAAGCCCTAGTGCTATGCGAGAGCGGCCTATACGTTAAAGAGCTAGTCCACTGCGACGGGGGTAGGACAGACCCGTGTTTCTCGAGCGTGCTCGGCGTTGAAGCGATTCCCTTGGAATTAGACGTGCTAGGATTCGTTGAGAGACTGGATTAGACTTTTAAAAGGAGAATTAATATTCAATTTCAATGCTTACACGGGAGCAGTCATGGTTAAAGCACCTAAAGGCTACAGGCATAGGACGCGTAAGCTCTTGACCAAGAGCATTAGGGAGAGAGGCGCGGTACCCCCGTTGAGCAGGCTGCTTATAGAATACAAGGAGGGAGATGTCGTCCACATAGATATCAACCCGTCTGTCCATAAAGGAATGCCCCACAGGAGGTACCAGGGGAAGACAGGCGTAGTAATAGGCCGGAGGGGTAGGGCTCTAATAGTCAAGGTTCGCTTAGGTGATAAAGACAAGATACTGTTTGTCAGACCGGAGCACGTAGTCAAAGCGGAGGTCTCATCCAGCCAGCAGGGAGGCTGAATTCGTTGAGCAAGGTTGTGAGACTGAATATTATAGAGCAGAAGCTTCTATCCAACCCTGAAGTATACCACCTACTAAGTGGTGTCATAGAGAAGATTAGAGAGAAGGAGGGGAACGTCCCGTTAATCCTATCTAAGACGTTTAGCTACGTTGAGAAACACTCTAAGATCAGGCCTGAGGAGGTTCAGTCTGCTATATCCTTTCTTAAAGGGCTGGGTTTTAAAGACGAGACGATCGTTATGATAATAAATATTTGTCCTAAAACAGTCGACGAACTAAGGATCCTGCTGGATTACGAAGAGAGGTATATCGAGGAGAATACTCTGAAAGAAGTAGTCGAGTATATGAAGAACGTTTGCTTAAAGTAGAGTCCTATCCTGTTGGAGAAGCCGGAGTAAACATTATTTCTGTCTAAATACGATTTAAAAACTTGGCTAGAAGAGGTTTGAACTGTTTTGTCTAGGAGGTTTCAAGAGCCGAGGAGAGAAGTAGCTAGAGAGCCTGCTATGTACGTTATAGACTATATGGAGACCGGTAACCCATCCGACCGGCATTTCGAGCACAGGAACCAGCCCCTTGTCCAGGGCGTTGGCGTAAAATACTTCTCCCTCCTCGAGGCAACACCTCTACCAGCGATTAGGATAGATATACTCGAGAAGGTTGAGCTAGGCCCCCATAGCAAGGTGAAGCATATTATACATATAACATACGATGACCTAACGAGTGTAGCTAGAGCAAACCTACCCGAGGCTGTAAAGAGGATAGTGTTAGAGAACGAGAAGATTTTCACAGAGTTCTTCAATATAGCAGACCCTATAAACATAAGGCTCCACGCTCTCGAATTACTACCAGGGGTAGGCAAGAAAACTATGAAGGCTATACTCGAAGAGAGGGAGTTGAAGAAGTTCGAGAATTTCGCAGATATCAAAGAGAGGGTTAGAATAGACCCGGTTAAAACACTCGTAGAGAGGATTATCAAAGAGATAACAGGGAGCGAGAAATACTACTTGTTCGTCAAGCCTAGGGAAAGAGGGGTTAGCGAGATATACCTAGGGTATTTGGAGAGACTTCATGGAGAAATATTCTAGGAGGGGTGTAGACAGCTCTTTCAAAAACCTGGTCAGGCAGGTCCTAGCTCTTGTAAAAGAAGAGAATATCAGGCTGAAGAAGAGGCTGAGCCAGCATATAACCGTATACCCTAGTGTTATAGACTGGATCCTAAGCTCTATAGACCCTGGTCTCGAGACTCTCGAGATAGGTTCTGGGACAGGTATTATAACATATTACCTCTGCAGGAGTATAGCCAGGCCTATTATAGGTATCGAGATCGATGAGAAACTAGCAGAGGTCTCGGAGACTATACTAGATTGCCCGAATACAATAGTATTGGTCGGGGACGCTCTAGAACTAGAATTCGATACTAGACAGGTTGTTTCAAGCGTCCCCTACGGGATTTCGAGCAAGCTACTGGTAAAGCTTTCTAGGAGCAATAGTGTCGAGAGAGCTATCCTAGTGCTGCAGAAAGAGGTTGCCGACAGGATTGCTTCTCCTCCTGGTACAAAAAATTACGGTAGGCTAAGCGTTCTCGTAAGACTGGTCTTCGAGATCGATCCAGGCCCGGTCTTCCCTAGCAGCTACTTCTATCCGAGGCCCAAGGTGGATTCTAGAGGGGTGGTTTTACTGAGGAAGAGGGAGTATGATGATTTAGCCAGGTCTGTAGAAGACTTCACAGGCAAGATTTTCACCCAGCGTAGGAGGAGGGTTGGGAGGGTTATCGAATCCGTTTACGGAGTCGAGGAGAGGGAGATAGCTAGCCTAGGGGTCGAGACAGGTAAGAGGGTTTACGAGCTCGGCGAGGAGGAGATACTACGGATAACAGAATACCTGAGGTCAAAAGGCTTACTGTAGACAGTGTAACATACTCTGTCTTCGAAGACGTCTACGAACCCAGCGACGATACCTGGCTTGCCGCGAGAATGATCGATAGGCTCAGCGAGATCAGAGGGAGGCAGGGCTTCAACCTATGCGTAGACATCGGCTCTGGTACAGGCTTCCTAGGTTTGTACATGCTTAGGAAAGAGCTTTGCCGTAGGGTGGTTTTCATAGACGTATACGAGAAACCGCTCTCGAATACGGTGTTCAATATAAGGCTCAACCGTTTAGAGCACAAGTCTATCGTCTTAGCTGATACGAAGGGTTTAGGGGATTCTACTGTAGAACTCGTCGTATCAAACCCGCCGTACCTACCGGGTGTCCCAGGGGATGGTTTCGAAGCATCTATCTACACCGGTCCCCTTGGCTACGAGGTTATACTGGAGATATTAGAAGAGGCTTGTAGAATACTCGTTGACAGGGGTTTAATGATCCTGGTCTACTCTACGCTGAGTAATACGGGTGTAATCGAGGAGAGTGTCAGGAAGTGTTTCACTATTAAAATATCCGAGTCTAGATCATTCTTCTACGAGGAGATTAAGAGCGTGCTACTAGAGAAGAGTGGTAGGATTGATAGTTAGGGTTGTACTAGTAGGTGTCGAAGGGGCTTTCAACCTAGGGGTTGTAGCTAGGACGTGTATGAACTTCGGTGTCGAAGAACTCTACCTTGTGAATCCTAGAGCGGATTTAAACGAGGCTTTAAACTACGCTGCTAGAGCCAGGGAATATCTTTCTAAAGCTGTTATAGTAGACGATTTGAAGAAGGCACTCGAAGGAGTCGACCTATCTGCTTCAACAAGCGACGAGGGCTTCGCTAGAGGAGACCCTCTGAGGCAGGCTCTTCCATTAGGCGATTTCGTAGAGATGGTTAAGAGCAAGGGTTTCAACAGGGTTGCGATCGTCTTCGGCCGGGAGAGCACTGGTCTAACTAGGGAGGAGATCGCTTCGACAGATATCCTCGTAACTATCCCAGCTAGCCCTACCTACCCGGCTCTAAACCTAGCCCAGGCCGTAGCTATAGTATTATGGGAGTTGTGGAAGGCGAGGTCTACGCAGCCTGCTAACATACCCCCAGCAGCTTCGAGAGAGTCTCTCGAGAAGCTTGCGGAAGCCTTCGACAGCCTGGTAGACAAAGCTATATCTCCCGAGGATAAGAGGAAGAGGATTAAGACCGTGGCTAGAAGGGTTGTATTCAAATCCAACTTATCCGACCTCGAGGCGAAGATCCTGCTTTACCTCGTGAAGAAAATTGAGAGGAAGCTAGAGGGTAAGGGGTCTGGTAGTGTGAAACAATAGTATCCTGGTCTAGCCCTCTCTAACCGGGTATGATCATAGAACCCGGGTTCCCGCCTCTAATCATCTCCAGCAGGTTCCCGGGGTCCTTGTAGCTAGCTATCTTGATAATTATCCCACTCCTCGAAGCAATATCGAGAGCTCTCAGGTCTATGAGGGCGTAGTCTCCGGGTATCTGACTTGCTTTCAGCATCCCCGCTAATTCCGAGACTCTTATAATCTTCAGAGGCTTGGCGTCGGGGCTAGTCCTAGGGTCTTTATCGTAGATGTAATCTGCTACCGAGAGGTCGTAGACTTCGCTAACCCCTAGGGCTTCTGCTACTTCTAGCATTACAGATGCTGTAGACTGCCCTGGTATCAGCCCGCCTAATACTACTATGCTACTAGCATTAACTGCTTCAAGGACTCCTCTAATACTAGTTGGAACCCCTGGATAAGAGAGGGGTTGTAAAGCGGCGGCTAGCACTAGCGCATTAAGCCTCGAAGCCCCAATACCTATCTCGTCGAGCCAGTAGTTTGACGAGACTCCTAGTTTCACAGCCAGGCTGATACTATCCCTGGCAACCCTCCCCCCTCCTGCTACGACTACGACTTTGTTCTCTCTAGCGATCTCTCTAACTGTGTTTACGAATTTAGCGAGTATATCCGGCTCGTCGAATGCTTTCCCAGTAATCTTAACTACGATTATTTTCCTCAACGATGCACCCTCTTGTTTTAACAATGATATCGGTTTTTAAAGAAAACAGGGATCCAAGATTATGAGGTAAACGTTTTGTGCGGTATCATAGGCGTTTGCGCATCACCAGGTAGGAGGCTTAACACCGGGGAGATGGTTTTCAAAGGCTTGCTAAGGCTAGAGTACAGGGGGTATGATTCAGCTGGTGTAGCATCTATTGAATCAGGTGTTATAAAGGTATTGAAGGGCAAGGGGAGGATAGCAGACCTGGAGAAAAAGCTTGGCTTCAGCAGGGTTGGAGGTAGTGTTGTAATAGGGCATACGAGATGGGCTACTCACGGAGCTCCAAGCGATGAGAACGCTCATCCACACACGGATTGCACAGGTAGTATCGCAATAGTCCACAACGGTATAATTGAGAACTATAGGGAGCTTAGAGAAGCCCTTGCGAAGAAAGGGCATGTATTCAAGAGCGAGACCGATACAGAGGTTGTCGCACACCTAATAGAAGAGTACTTGAAGACGGGGCTAGCTCCCTACGAAGCCTTTAAGAAAGCTATTAGCTCGATAAGAGGTAGCTACGCGATACTAGCGGTATTCTCTAGCCAGCCTGATACCATATTTTTCGCTAAGAAAGACAGCCCGCTGGTGATAGGGCTTGGAGAAGGCTTCAATATGGTTGCGAGCGATATACCTGCTCTACTAGAGTACACTAGGAGGGTTATAACAGTGAGGGATATGTGGGTCGGCTATATCACGGGGGATAGCGTCTTCATAGAAGAGCTCGGGAAAGGCCCTGTAGAACCCTCTAGCTACGTGAGGGTTGTCGAGTGGGATCTCGAGAGCGCTAGTAAAGGAGGCTACCAGCACTTTATGATCAAAGAAATACATGAGCAGCCTAGGGCTCTAGCAGAGACTTTCTACGGTGCTTTAAGCGATCTCTCTCTCGGCGAGGCGGCTAAAATCCTGCTGGATGCTAGGAGGATCTATATCACGGCTGCTGGGACAAGCTACCACGCGTCACTACACTTCGCTCTCTCAATGGGGAGGATTAGCAAAATACTAGTAACCCCGTTTATAGCAAGCGAGTACGAATCGTATGCTCCTACAGCTAGGGAGGGCGATGTACTGATAGCTGTAAGCCAGAGCGGTGAGACGATGGATACGCTGAAAGCTGTGAGAGCATTCAAAGAGAGAGGGGCCCGGGTCATAGCTGTATCAAACGTAGTAGACAGCGCTATACCCAGGGAGAGCGATCTCCCCCTCTACACTAGGGCGGGTCCCGAGATAGGTGTCGCCGCAACCAAGACTTTCACAACCCAGACCCTGCTACTATCCCTGCTCGCGCTAGAATACGGTTTGCTGAGAGGGGAATTGCTTAAGAGCGAGTACGAGGAGTTGAGGAAAGAGTTGTCTAAGTCTAGCGAGCTCGCTTCTAAGACTATCTCGTGGAGCGAAGGGGTTGCTAGGAAGATAGCCGAGTTCTTGAGGTTCAAGAATAGCATCTACTATCTTAGCAGGGGTATTGGGTTGCCAACGGCTATGGAGGGTGCTCTCAAGATCAAGGAGATAGCTTACATACATGCCGAAGCCTACCCGGCGGGCGAATCTAAACACGGGCCTATCGCGCTAGTTGAAAAAGATTTCCCAGTAGTCTTCGTAGTGCCTAGAGACGAGTACTACGAGAAGCTGATCCTAGGGAATATACAGGAGATGAAGGCTAGAGGCGCTTTCATAATTGGTGTAGCCCCCGAGGACTCTAAGCTCCTGGATCTATTCGATATATGCATTAAGACGCCGGCGTCCAACTGGCTTACAACACCTATCACCCACACGCCTCCGCTACAGCTGGTTGCGTATTACACTAGCGTGTATAAAGGGTTCGACCCGGATAAACCGCGTAACCTGGCTAAGACTGTGACAGTAGAGTAGGTGGTTTGAATGCTCAACCTTGTCCTGGCGGCTGGGAGGGCTTCAAGCGAGCTAGGCGTTCTGGTACCGCCCCGCTCTAATAAAGTAATATTAAGGATACTTGGGAAGCCTATAGCCTACTACCCTATCACAGGACTGTATACTGCGAACAAGAGTGTTGTACACGTAGTCTACAGGGAGGGGGAAGACGAGGTTCCTAGAGAGCTGTCTTCAAGCGTGGAATACCCGTTGGAGTACATAGAGCAGAAGGCTGGTTGGAGCGTTAGGGACGCTATACTATCTGCTAGGGAAAGGATCGATGCCGTAGACTATTTTCTACTATCCTTCGGCGATTTAATAGTAGATGCTGAAGCATACCTGAAGCTTGTATCAGCCCATGTAGAAGAAGCTCCTGACGCTACAGTCCTAGTAACCCCTGTCGAGCCACATAATATCGGGACCTATGGGATCGCCTCTGTAGACGAGAACTGGTTTGTCAGAAAGGTCTACACGAGAGGCGGGGTGGTCGGGGAAGCAGTCTACACGGTAGCAGGAGTCTACATCCTACCTTCTAGGATACTAGACTACCTCGAGAAGGGGCTAGACCTCCCCGAGGCGCTTGACGCGCTGGCTAGGTCGGGGAGGGTTAAGGCAGTCCTGTGGACGGGTACGTGGGTTGATATAGGGTACCCGGCTGATATGCTTGAAGCAGTATACCAGTTGCTCTCGAAGGTTAGAGACGTCAGGGTGTCGGGTAAGGCTGTTGTAGAAGACACTGCTAGGATTGAAGGGCCTGTTATAGTAGAAGACGGTGCGTACATAGACCACTACGCTGTTGTAAAAGGCCCTGTCTATATTGGGAGAGGTGGTTTCGTAGGAGCCCATAGTTTTATTAGAGAATACACTGACCTAGAGGAGAAGACTAGGGTAGGCTCCTACGGGGAGGTTAAGTTCTCGATCGTCCAACCCTACTGCTTAATGGATAGCAGGGTGACAGTACTGAACTCTGTACTCGGGGGTAATAGTATTGTTGGCACAGGTGTTACAACACTGAATGTACTCCCCGCCGAGGAAGCGCCTCCGAGGCTTAGAGAGCACGTTGTCAGAAGGGGTGTTTTCGAGAAGAAGATAGGTGCTGTAATAGGTTACGGGGCTAGGGTTCCGCCTTACACTATCCTCAATCCGGGGAGCGTGTACAGATAGTATACTAGCATACTCCTCCCAATTATTTTATAGCTTGTTGGAATATCTGTAAAGGGGTCTGGTGATTGGAGGTCGTAGGCGTTATCCACCTCCCTAGGCTACCCTACTCTGATACCCTTGTAGAATTCGACCTTGACAGGGTTGTCGAGAGCGTTCTAAGAGAGGCTTCTATACTCGAGGAGCTAGGCTACGATAGCGTTATAGTTGAGAACTATGGTGACGCCCCGTATCCTAAGAGGGTTAGAGACCCTCTGGCGCTCAGCGTTATCGCGCTGATAGTGAGAGAGGTTGTTAAAAACACTAGCCTCAGGGTGGGGGTTAATATACTCAGGAACTCTGGTAGAGAGGCTTACGCAGTAGCTGTAGCAACCGGCGCAAGGTTTATCAGGGTGAACGCGTTGACCGAGACTATTGTTAGCGACTCCGGGGTTATAGAGCCTGAAGCGCCTAGGCTCAGGGCGATCAGGTCTAATTACAGAGGGGTCGAGGTATACGCTGACATCCTTGTGAAGCATGCTGGTAGCCTGACCCTGGCTATCCAGGCTTTGGCGGGAAAGGTTTCCGGAGACCCTCTAGCACTCCTACCCGAGATTGTAAGAGACGCTGTAGAGAGAGGCGGGGCAGACAAGGTTGTTGCGACAGGGCTGAGGACGGGTGAGGCGCCGGACCCTGTTTTCGTAAAGAGGGTTAGAGAGTCTTCTCCAGTACCGGTAATACTAGGTAGCGGGGCGACCCCCGAGAATATCGGTTTATACAAGCCCTATATAGACGGCGTCATAGTAGGGTCGTATATCAAGAGAGATGGTAGAGCCGGTAACCCCGTGGACCCCGGCAGGGCCGAGAAGTTTATCAAAGCTGTTAGAAGCCTCTCCTAGCAGGAGGCTCCCACGCCGCCTTATAGAGACCTGGAGGGATTATAACGTGCCTAATATCTGGAGAACCCAGGTAAAATTTTTAGTATTCTAATTTGAAAGATACTAGTAGAGGGCTGGAGACATGGTTAAATGCCCCTACTGCGGTTTCGAAGCCGGCGAGGAGTCTTTCAAGTTGCTACGAGAGCCCTGGAGCTTCAGGTTCTACACTGTCAAAAGGCTGGAATGCCCTATGTGCCACGGGGTATTCAACTACTACTCCGGTGTCAGCCCGAGAGGGAAGAAGTCGGAGTTCGCGATAAGAGTCAAGCCTAGGCCTAAACCTGCTGGAACACCTCCCAAATAGTCAGGTTTTTCCCTGAATCACAACCAGGGTTAGGTTATTTATCTTATAGTCAGGTATCCTCTCCTGACCATGCGAAGATACTGGGAGGAAGGGTTTCAAGGATTGGTGTGGGAAAAAAGTGTTTAGGCTGTCTATAGGTAGTAGAGGGCGTAGTCTACTGCTGCTTTAGCGTCTACGAGCCCGTATCCGTAGAGCGGGTCGTAGCCCGAGCTACCTAGGTCTCTGGCTGTGACGATTATAGCGTAGTAGACGTAGTCGGGCGATAGCTTCGGTTTCCCAGCGGCTAGTCTCAGGGCTTGTATTAACGCTGCTATTGCTGAGACGTGTGGTGTAGCCATCGAGGTACCACTCATATAAGCGTATTTGCCTCCTGGGTACGTCGATAATATGTTTACGCCTGGTGCTACTACATCGGGGTATCTATTGCTCCAGCTAGGCACGTTACCGTTAGAGTCTACTGCCCCGACTGCTAGGACCTCGGGGTACGCGGCTGGGTAGTCTGGGGAGCTCGCGCCCTCGTTCCCGGCTGCCGCAACCAGGACTACGCCGTAGCTGTAGGCGTACCTGATAGCGTCGTGCAGGGTTGTACTATCGTAGGGGCTTCCTAGCGACATGGATATAACGTCTGCGTCATCGCTCGTACCAGGCGTTCCGTCCGGTCCCTTGGTTGCTTCTATAATGCCTCTAGCGATATCGCTCACGTAGCCGCTTCCCGAGGCATCTAGTACTTTGATAGCGTATAGGAGTGCTTTAGGAGCTACCCCGGCTACACCAGCCCCGTTCAGCCTGGCTGCTATAATGCCTGCTACGTGTGTCCCATGCCCGTTGTTGTCAGCGCACCTTGACAGGGTCGTGCCCTTGTAGAATGTAGCCCCGTTGTTCAAGGATACTACACACCATGTCACAGCCCCGGTTAGGTCCGGGTGGTTGTAGTCTATCCCGGTGTCTACTACCGCAACCCTTACCGTAGAGTAGTAGCCGTATGCGGCGTTACCGTAGTAGCTACTGTAAGCGCTCCATACGCTCGGGGCGTTCACCATGTAGATATTCCACTGGACCTCACCGTGGAGCTTAGCAGGGGCGTCGGCTTCCACCTTCAGGACGCCTGGTAGCCTAGAGAGCTGGCTTTGCGCTGTCGAGGGAGCTAGGACTACTAGAGCCCTGATCTCGGGTATCTCGCTTACAACCCTCCCGCCTACCTTGGCTAGGGCCGAGGACACCTGGCTCTTAACACTCGAGTAGTCTGAGAGAGGGCTTACCCTGACAACCAGCCTCTCGTAGGATACTGGCGCAGCACTAGACTCGAGGGCTAGGTAGGATACTAGGATTAAAGCTACTACAAGGCCTAGTAGCAGGGCTTTCCTCAAGCCATCCCACCGCGGAGATGAAGTTAGAAACGTGCAGGTATAAAAACCTTTCCCCTCTAGACATGTATAAATTCCTAGAAAACACCATTATACACATATATAAAACAAGCCCTCCCCTGTGTAAAAGACACCTCCAACTAACACCCACCCCGGCTACGGTACTAGCCGAAGAAGAGGAGAGCCTGAGATTTTGTGCAACCTCCTAGCCCCTAACACCGGTCGAACCACGAGTAGGTAGACTAACAGGGAATCCCGAACCCAGCTCCAACCACGACCACACTCTTAATACGAATTCCCATGTCGGACATGGGATTTTTGCCTAGGTCCCGTGTTGGCAAAAATGGATCAGGGGTGTATTGGAGATCGCTTGGTGTAATGAATTAACTAGACACTTTAATGATTGATCAATCTGGATCTTCCCATGTAGGTCATAGGAATTTTGTCTAAAACCATAGCACAGAAGGAGGTGATCACCCCTCATGATCGCTTCTTCGACATTAAAGCATAGTGCAAAACACAAAACTTAAATATCCGGCCCCTTCAAATATCTAAATCAAGAACCAAGCTCGGAAACAATCGAAAAGAATTGAAAGCTGTTTCAAAACGTTCAATATTATCTTCTTTACTCGCGGTGAGAAACAATCGAAAAGAATTGAAAGCTTACAATGACATTCTCGATTGCGTTCTTAATCGCTTGAAACAATCGAAAAGAATTGAAAGTGCACATCGCCACTTGCCCCTAAAATATATCCACCTCCGCCGGCAGAAACAATCGAAAAGAATTGAAAGGGCTTAGGGGTTTGGGTTTGAGCCGCCATTTTCCCACCCCCTGAAACAATCGAAAAGAATTGAAAGGTATTACATGGGAGGTGCATAATGGGCTCTCAAACCCAATCCCAGAAACAATCGAAAAGAATTGAAAGGTGTCACAGCATAGTGGTCTCCATCATACTCTATCGTGAAGAAACAATCGAAAAGAATTGAAAGGAGGACAGAGTCACTAGCATGCTCGACGAAGAGATTTACGAAGGAAACAATCGAAAAGAATTGAAAGATCAGGGGCACCGAGGTAGAACAGGTGAGTTTCGAGGATGAAACAATCGAAAAGAATTGAAAGCTCTTTATCATATTGTACATAGTGAGAAAATGAAGACAATAAGAAACAATCGAAAAGAATTGAAAGTAGCTTCCAGAACCTTTACAAGCAAATTTTTATTGTCTGAAACAATCGAAAAGAATTGAAAGATACTTGCTCAGTGTAACGCTAGCATCGTCAAATATCGCGAAGGGGAAACAATCGAAAAGAATTGAAAGTACTTTCTAAGAAGGATTGAAACATCTTCGCATGGAAGTTCTAGAAACAATCGAAAAGAATTGAAAGGCGATCGGCGAATGTAAGAATTCTAACGAGTATCACAGAGTCGAAACAATCGAAAAGAATTGAAAGTAAGTATAAGAACCGTCTTATCATATAGGTGGCTTCGTAGCTGAAACAATCGAAAAGAATTGAAAGTAGGCTAAAGAGGGGCTGGAGAGTCTAGAAGGCCGGGTAGCACTTTAAAACTCCTTGGCTAGGCTGTCTTCGACTTGTTGAAAACAGGTCTTCTACCAGTGGAAAAGCCGGAGATAGGGTTGCTAGCCCTCCTAGTTGAAGGCAGCATGATCCAGGCTATTATCGTAGCTGTCCTAGAGTCCCTGGGTAGGATAGCCTCTAGACTCATCAACAGACACCGGATTACACGGTAGGTAGGAGGCGTAGCCTCTTACCCCCAAGTACATGAGGGTTAGCTGGGGCTTATGGTTAAAGCTGCGAGCAGGGAGGTAGTGAGATTTACCCGAAGCGGGTTCGGTGAGCTTAAAGTTATCGGGGCGGGGAGAAGGTCAGCTGCATTTCACTACTATTTTTCCCTTCGACCCGGGTTTGATTGCTCTGGCTACTACGTCGCATTTGGGTATTAGTATGTAGCAGACGGGTTTCCCCAGGTCTACCCCGCTCAGGTACTCGTAGTGGCTCATTCCTTTGGCTACGACGAGGTCTGAGGCTTCGAGCAGCCTCCTAGCCTCCCCGTCTATCTTCTCGAGGTGTATGCTGGAGGCCCGGGCCCCGTAGGATGCAGCAGCGTCTAGGGCTTTATCCAACCCTATCTCCCTAGCGTCTACGATAGTTATATCGTTCTGGAACCCTGGTTCTTCTTTGAATAGGCCGTAGACCCTGTTCCCCATCCTCCTGACCTCGCTGATTAGCAGAGTATCGTAGACCGCTTCCCCAGCGTTGTCGAAGAGCCATAGAACACTCAGGCCGCCTCTCGACACGAGCCTGTAGAACTCCGGGGTATCGTCTACTCCGAAAACATAGGATTCCACGAACCCGGGTGTTAGAGGGGTTTCAAGCGGCTGGTGGCCTGCTACACCATAGTCTATAGCGTTAGCTACAGCAGAAAGCTTCACAAGGTACCTGAACCTCTCGTACCCTTCGAGCCTCGAGGAATACTCTAAGTGGACGCCGAGGTTCCCAAGAGCCAGCCTATTCGAGTAAGACCTCAGCCTCCTATAGTACTCTACAACACCCGGGGCTAGATCGACTAGGAAGTTGAAGACGTCTGTAGCAATATGCGTTAACTCCCCTTCGAGGTCGAAGGATTCGAGGAGCCTGGCTACGACCCTCTTAGCTACATCAACCCCCGCCCTATCCCCTAGCCCCGACTCCTCGACCTCCCTCAGCCTCGTGGTGATAAGGCACCTCAAGCATTCTAAACTAGGCTTCAAGAGCATGCACCACAGGCGAGGCTGGTAGAGGGGTTCGCGGAACCCGTGTTGTAAGAGATAATAGGCTCTACAGGGTATTTTAACCTAGGTAGACGCCCGTAGACGGTCCCTGAGCAGGGGTTGGATGAAAACGGGCTTCTGGCCCTGGGGACAACTAGGGTGTGCTCTATGCTTCTTTATAGGCTATTACATCGATTTCTATCCTGACGCCTCTGGGGAGGCCTGCGGCCTGGATTGTAGTCCTGGCTGGAGGGTTCTCTCTGAAGTACTCGCTGTATACTTCGTTAAACGCTTGGAAATCCTTTAAATCGGCTAGGTAGACTGTGGCTTTAACTACGTCGCCTAGGGAGTAGCCTTCGGATTCGAGTATAGCCTTGATATTCTCTAGAACCCTCCTCGCCTGGACTGCTACATCCCCTTCTACAACCCGGCCTGTAAACGGGTCTATTGGTATCTGGCCGGATACGAATAGCCAGGGGCCTACTCTAACAGCCTGAGAGTACGGGCCTATAGGCTTAGGGGCTTTATCCGTGTAGACAATCTTTTTCAAACCAGCCACCGTCTTAAGACAATACGCTCCCGGAGGTAAAAAACCTCCCACGGGCTATGGTACTAGGCTATTACGAGACGCACACAGTGCGCCAGGGAGGCGGGAGCCCCTAAACTCGCCACCCGTGATAATACAGCGTTTAAATATTTTCTCGGGGATAAATAAGAAAGGTGGAACAGGATATGTCTAACCCTACTAGGAGCATGCTTGTAATATCCCTCCTTATCATAGCTATCGTATCCGCCCAGGCTCTAGCAGAACTAGGGTATCAGCAGGGCGACTGGCTCAGGTACAGGTATACCGTCTCGATGGCTGGTAGCGAGTGCGTATACATAGTTAAGGTAACCGTGAAAGAGGTAAACGGGACTCTCGTAAAATACGATGCGGGTATTGAGAAGCTGGAGAAAGGAGATGAATCCAGGTGCTCGGGTATCGGTAGTCTCCTCGCGTTAGGCTTAGCACTGAGCAGTATGAACCAAGTAGACGTATCCAGGCTGGGTCCAGACTCGGGAGAGATTTTCATAAGCCCGGACTACACAGGGACGTATAATACTAGCAAAGGGAGGCTTACCTATCAGAAGGGAGTACTAGTAGGCATGGAATCAGAGTGGACTACGGGTATCGTAGCCCAGGTGAAGCTTGAACTAGTAGATACAAGTATCAGCTGGCTTAAGCCCAGTGCCTCAGGAGGCCTCCCTATACTTACAATAACCCTAGTAGCTGCTGCCGTAGCAGTAGTGGGGGTAGGGGTATTAGCCTACACTATGCGTAGGAGGAAGCAAGCGCCTCCACCATCCCAGCCTAGTAGCCGTTTGTCCCTAGAGGGTCATTCCATGATTTTTAGGGTTATTTAGGGTCACCTCTAGGGACTTCCACCTCGCCCACAGATCACGGGCTATCCCTATGGGTTCATGGGCGGCTGTCGAGCCCAACGGCACAGAGCTCCCATCTACTTTTAGCCTGCCCAGGCTTAGAGCATAGCTCCCATCGCCTAGGCGGCTTCAACCCACCTATAAAATTCCCTCAATAACAGTCTCTTAACACGCTTACCCAACAGGCCTTCCGCCGATGGCCGGGCTCTAATATATTTCGAAGCAGGGGTAATAGCTGGCCTACATTCATCCTTCTAGAGCCTCAATTCTGATAGCGCCGACAGGGCATACTTCAGCGCCTAATCTAGCGCACTCGTAGAGTTCCCCCGGTATAATGCCTACAGAGATTCTCCCGTCTGATTCGACAGCGTACTTGTCTACCACTTTGTTCTTCCCGTTGTCGATCCCTAGCTCGAATACCTCTGGACAGGCTGCTGGGGCAGAAACATTTATTACTAACCAGCGGATAGACCTACCGGAATAAGCCGGGTTAAGGCATAGAACTAAGAACCCCCCGAGCAGGGATCCGGCTGGAATATGTACTGGAAAAGGATTTGTTCAGGAGAGCGTGAAGAGGACTACTGTCACCGGCCCGGCGGGGTCGGGCTGGTATGTCATGTATAATAGTGAGTAGGCCTCGTTCTCGGGTATTAGGAACAGGATACCGGTCTTCAAGTAGTCCCCTGGGGCGATCTTCGTGAATAGGTTGAACCCGTAGTATCCTACAGCCTGGACGGATGTAAAATTCAGCGGCGTAGGTATGCTCTCAAGGTCGTAGAAACGAGCCCACTCGTAGACCCCTCCTCCGGCTGTTATAAGACGGGGCCGGTATGTGTTGAAGACGTCTATGAGATAACGTGGTTCAGAGCCTGTATTCCTAAGCCCGATAGTTACTAAGACGGCTTTGAAACCCTCCGGTGCCTTATACCAGTATATCCTCCCTAATAGCAGCATGTGAAGCGGGTCTACTACCTGCTCCTCGTATGTAACGTATTTAGAAGCCTTCGCATCGAGTACTGTGAACTCGAAGCCGCCTAGGCTCACAGGCTCGCCGGGCCTCGCTACGATTGCTATACTACCCCGGTTCTGCGCAGGCTCTAGCGGGATAATAGATGGCGCTACCGTAACCGTAACGGTCTCGAATTCTACCTTCGTATAAGTCATCTTCCTGACAGCGGTCGTAGTAACCGTCTGCCTCTCTGTAACCGTTACCGACTGGGTCAGGGTAGTAGTAGTAGTCGGCACAACCGTAGTCATGGTCACGGTCTTAACAACCGGCTCTCTAACGCTATAGCCTGTTATGAAACCCGCTAGGCCCGCTACGAGAACTGCGACGGCTAGCAGAGTAGTCCAATTAGCCATCTGCACCATCTAAAGATCTATTAGTAGACAGGAGAGTAAAAATTGTTTCCCAAGACTTAATACTCCTGGGGCTGCTTCCGGATACCTGGTTCGCCGGCTCTGGAGCAAGAGGGTAGTGGGCTTGTGTTAGAAGCGGGTTACCTGCGGCTAGGGGTACGCGTGTTTAAACCGAGCTGTGGGACCCTAGCTCTTTGAGAACCCTCTCCAAAGCTTCTCTAACAGTCGTCCCGAGCACGCTGTAGACTCTTACACCGGACTGCTGGAGGGCTATGTAAGCGTTCGGACCCGGGGATGGGCCTACTACTACTTCAACCCCTTCGTCTATAAGCTTCTGTACAGCTAGAACCCCTGCCCCGCTACCGGCTCTATAACCGGGGTTCTCGACAACCCTCACGCCCTCTACCCTCCCTGTCGACGGGTCTACGTCTACTATCGTGAAAGTCATTGCTCTACCAAACCTCTCGGCAATATAGTCGTCCAGCCCTCCTCTATTAGTTGCGAAAGCAATCTTCATGTAAGCCACCCATCCCCTACTAACCCTCACCGGGTTTTATAACTATTGGTATGAAAGGCTCGGGCTTTTCGGGCAGGTGCTTCCTCTTCCAGTTCTCGTAGTCCTCTATAATACCCGCTAGCCTCTCACCTATCTCGTGGATCCTCTTAGAGACCCTGCTCTCGGGGAATGCTTCAATAACCGGTTTCATAATACCCATAGAGTAGGGTACTACCTCGTCGAAAGGTATCTCGCCTAGGAAGTCTATCCTCTCCTTCTCAGCGTAGCCGAGTATCTCCTCTTTGAAACCGGGGTTGAGATCGCTCTTGTTGATAATAAGTGCTGAAGGAATATAGAAGTGCTTAGCGAGTTTGTGAACCCTCTTCAAATCGCTGAAGCTAGCAGGGGTCGGTTCTGCTACTAGAACCGCTATATTCGCCCCCGCAAGACTCGATATAACCTGGCATCCTATCCCGGCGGCTGAATCAACTAGCATCAAGCCCTCGGACCCTAGGATCCTCCTCCCAACGTTCTTGGCTTCGGTGACAACCTTCCCGCTGTTAGGCCTGCCCGGCACGCTCTCGCTAGAGACCAGGGGGAATCCGTACCTAGTCCTACTAGCTACCCTAATCCTCCCAGATACCTCCCCTTTATTAACCCTTATCGCTTTAACAGGGCATACGAAGCTACAGGTATAGCATCCTTCGCAGACCCAGGGGTTTATATAGTATCTTCCTTCCCTAACGTATATCGCCCCGAACTGGCAGGCCTTCAGGCACTCCCCGCACCTAGTGCACTGGTCCTGGATAATGTAAGCAGTCTTACCCTCGTGCAGGGTTACCTCCTCGCTCCACTCTCCTACTCCTAGCACTATGTGGAGATTGGGTGCTTCAGCATCGGCGTCTACTGCCACAAGCCTGTAGCCCTTCCTAGCTAGTATTACTGCTAGCGATGCGGCTACAAGGGACTTGCCCACGCCTCCTTTCCCGCTTGCGACAACTATCTCTAGCACTCCCCTCATAGCCCACCCCTCCCTAGTAGCCCGGCAACCCCCTCAGCTATCTCGTAGAGTACTCGGGAAGCGGTTGAACCAGGTTTCGATACTACTATAGGGGTCCCGGATACATAGGATTCTACGACATCAGTGCTGTAAGGGATCCTGAATACTCTCTCCACACTGTATTCCCTCGCTTTCTCTAAGTGTTCTTCCTCCCTGCCGATACCCGCTTTGTTTATTACAAGCCAGCTCTTCAAACCCATGCCTTTGACAACCTCGAGTATCGAGACCATGTCGTGTAAACCAAGGGGGGTAGGCTCTGTAACTACTATGACTAGATCGGATCTCTCCAGGGCTATAGATACATGGTTGCCTGTGCCAGCGCTAGTATCTATCAGTAATAGCTCCGGCCCTAGCTCTTCAGCATACTTCTTGACACGGTAGACCCCCGGCGGGGTATGCTCCTCACCCTCCCTGAGGACCCCGGTCACCAGGGTGAAGCCGTAGCCCTCCCCCTTCACGTTATTAACGTGTATATAGCCTAGCACATGGTATCCTTCTCTAATCGCGTTATAGGGGCAGGCGTAGTAGCATGCTTTACACCCGCTGCAGAGCCTTGGGAATACTATTGGGAGGGATTTAGGAGGCATTAGCAGGGCCCCGGTATCGCATACTTTAACACAAACCCCGCACCTAGTGCAATTAGCCGGGTTTATGAATGGGAGGAATAGCTTGATAGGCACGCCCTCCCCGAGCCCACTGAGACCTAGGAGTACATGGTCGTTCGGCCCCTCGAGGTCTAGGTCTGCCAGGACTAGTTTAAACCGCTTGCTGAGGAGTACGGCGAGGTTTACTGCTACAAAACTCTTTCCAGTACCACCCTTCCCACCTGTAACCGAAACCCTCCACAATATTACCACCTAGGAGAGGAGTCTTGCGAACAAAGGGTTTTTCACAACCCTATCGTTGAGCTCGGTATCGCCCAGCCCCACCGCTTCTTTAATAGTCCCCTCGATGTACTGCCTAACATCCTCTGGTATACTAGGCTCTCCGCACACGTACTCAACACACCCTGTTCTAACACCCGGCACCCCCTCTCGCCTAACGAAACAGGGGTCTCCCTCTAACATCTCTTTCAAGCCCTCGATATAGAACACCCCCGGCCCCCTCCTGTAGACTAGGCTGGTAAGCCTACTTCCCCTGTCGTTCAGCCAGCGTATTTCAGCTAGAGCGATAATTCTACTGACTCTGAAAGGGTGTAAGCAGCCGGTTCTGGAGAGTATGAAACCCAGCAGGTCCCTAGCGCTTATCAAACCAACCACTCTACTCGTTAGGACTTCCTAACAGCTGGGAAACACTTACGTCTCCAATCCCCTATAAGGATTCACGTCAGAGACCCCGCTGAACCATCTAGTCGCCGGGGTCTGTCTGCGGGGTTCGACACCATCTTAGAAATCATTTAGGCGTAAAAATTGGCTGGAGGCGGTCGGCTAGGGGGTATCCGGTTCCAGACACGTCTAGTAGTAGTAGGTTATGGAGGCAGTATGGCTTGCTGGCTCAGCCTGGTTCAGGTTACCGACTTCTACTACTACGTCGCCGGGTAGGACTGGGTGCTACCACGATGCCTGCAACACTGAGATTCCATGTCATAGTGTAGAAAGCGCCTGTACGAGGACTTGCTACAGTGACTCTTACAAATGTCTTGTCTGTGCACGTAGAATGTACTACTATAGCAGCATACCCTGCGTAGCTAGCTGTCAGGTTCCAGGAGACCGAGGAACCGGGGCTCGCCTACCTTCTGGTACCTGGCTACTACATCCGACCTCTCGAGGTTTAGGATAGCGTCCATATTATTAGGCATACGTTGAATACTCAGCGTATAGTCTGGTATAGTCCGAGTAGAGATTGTTAATTAGCCCGTAGAGTCTAGCTGTCTCGTTTTCCAAGTAGTTTACCAAATAGTCTTTAGCACTATTTTCCGCTCTGAGACTATAGTAGACGCCTACGAGGGAGCCGGCGAGAACAATTGAAACTATAATAGAGACGACGGCAAACGTCTCACAATGAGCCCGGACAGTAGCCCTACCAGCCATGGTCTCGCCGTGTTCTAGTATTGAGGCTCTGCATAACATTTTTGCTAAGAGGATAGCTTGCCTGGCTTAATGACCGGCCGGCATAGTGTAACTAGACGGGTGCTTTGCCGTAGTATTGTGCTCTAATATTCTTTCTAATGACTAGGAGATTGCCTTTATACAAATAGGCTATAAAGTTTATAAGTTTTTGTATTATCCTATTAGTAAATTCAAAGACGTGGGTGCTTACCTATGAGAATGGAACCGCTATTTTTACCTGTATTAGCTATCCTGGTTGTAGCGAGTAGTATGCTATCGTATGCTGACGGATACGGTAGTGTATTACTCAATGCTAGTAGGCCGGCGGTTTTCTATGGTACTATAGAGTTTAAATCCCTTACTAGTGGGACGATATCTCTACAAGACGGCTCTATAAGAGTGCCTGCCGGCACTACTATTAGGATCGTTGTCAACGATGTAGACGGGTACTTTAAACTCTGGATCGGTAGCGATGGATGGGTTGACGCTAGCGATATTTATGTCACTGGATTATATTTGAACGGGACTCTAACGGCCCAGAACACTGTTATAAAGGTTAAGAACATCCAGGCCGACCTAGCCACATTATATTCGACGCTAGCAGTAGAAGTCTCACCGCAGACAAGCGGCTGGACCCAGCTGATATATAATGGTCAGACCATCATACCCGGGGTTGAGAGCAGCGACCATATCGTGGTAAAAGGTCTCGCCGCGGACACTAGCAAGGCTCTGAATATAGACGGGTCGGGGAGCAGAATATATGTTGAAGGCCTTTGCCAAGCAGTGTATGTTAATGGGTCTGAAGTCCCCAAGGTCGGCTCGGTTTTTATTGCTACGCCAATAATACTACTCGCCCTAGCATACCCGGTCTACAGGCTGTTTAAATCCCGTAAAAATTTTTAACAGTTTTCTCTCTACTCTCAGCACTCACTGCATTCTCCCTAGGTGCAGTGATCCCACTAGCCTACTCCTCTCAAACACCTAGGATAATCTACGTCTCGACAGACCCGTATGACTACAGGTTTATAACAGACCTCGTTAGAACATACCCCGACTTAAACGGTACTATCATAGGCTTGGACGAGGTAGGATCCTACCTGAGCGAGGGGGATATCATAGTATTAACTGACCCGAATTGGGTAGACCCGTCTACAGGCTGGAACGCGTCTGAACAACTCTACGGCTTCGTATTAAGGGGCGGTGTAGTTGTTGCAACACTGAACGGTCTAGTACTACTCCACATCGCGCTCGAAACCAGGGGGCTATCCCGTATTAGCGACTGCCCAACCGCTCTAGCAGCCAGTATCCCAGGAGACTACCCGGGGTACGAGCTAGGCAAGTATAAAGCTGTCTGCGTTGAATCCCTTTTTACAATACGGGACGTTTTCCCAGAGACGGTTTTGAACATAGGTAGAGGATATATCGTGGCTACTGGTTTAAACCTCGTATGGGCTTACGTCGATACTTCGAACAGGAAGTACCTTGACGCGATGCGGGATTTGATCCTGGAATCACTCCAGTATTCTAATAGAGGAGGCGGGAGCCAAGCGCTAGCCGGGGCTGCCGCTGTAGTTGCTGTAGTAGGCTCTGCGGCATCAACCCAGTTGAAGAATGCCCGGGGCAGGAGTATTGCTAGGAAGCCTATGCCACTACCCCCTCTCTGGATGAGGCTTGAGGAGGGGGGAGCTGTTTAACAACCCCTATAGGAGGAAGATCATAGAGTACCTCGCTGCTAAAGGGGCTGCTAGAGTAAGCGACTTGATTAGAGAGCTAGGTCTCTCCAAAGCCAATGCCAGCTGGCATCTAGACGTGTTATCTAGACATGGCATAGTAGGGGTTTTAAAAGTCGGGAAAGCATCATACGCCTTTATGAATAATGAGAAAGGTTTTACAGCCCTGCTCGAGCTATTAGCTAGTAGTGTGAGAGGCTTCTGCCAGATAGTTGGCAGAGGTTCCAGTAGTCTTAGCGAGAGGGATTTAATGGGGTTGCTGGATACAAGCTATGATTCGGCGAAAAAACTTGCCGGAATCATAGCATCCTACCATGCCATTATCCCTGAGATATGTAGGAGAGTGCTAGCATAGGATGACCCTAGCCTATAGCCAGCTAGAGAATGCTGAATGGACCGGGTTTCTAATCGGCTTATCCGTGGATACTGTAATCATATTATTCGCAATAGCGAACATAGTCCTCACAATCTACGCTCTATGGTATGTATCGAGTCTAGCAGCATACATGGAGAGCAATGAGCTCCGTAAATGCTATGGTACTAAGAGAACAGGTTCTAGCAGTAGGCTTAAGCTGGGTATTGTAATCCCCTTCTACAACGACTACGAGGTATTATCTTCTATAGAGAGGCTTTTGAAAACTGTCTCCGAGGACGATGTAGTCGTCCTAGTAGACGACTCTACTGACAAGGCCTTGGTCGAGGAGGTAGACAGGTTGGTCTCGGAGAGGAAGAACTTTATCCATTTGAAGAGGGGTTCGCGCAGAGGTCTTAAAGCAGGGGCTTTAAACGATGCTATTAGATTACTAGAAGGGTACGGGGTGGACTATGTCCTTGTACTAGACGCGGATTTCGAGATCCCTTCTCCCGGAATGCTAGAGAGGTATAGGGAGTGCCTTGAAACCTACCGACCGGATTTGCTCCAGGGCTATCAGAGGCATGTTAAAGGCTCGGATTCGCTACTAGGCCTACTGTACAGGGCCTCCCAGGCGGGGGCAGTGATATTTTTATACGGAAGGCAGGTTATGAGAATGTTCCCGTTCTTCACAGGCTCGTGCGGCGTGATTAGGTACGGGCTGTTGAAAGAAGTGGGGTTTAAAGAAGGGAGTTTATCCGAGGACCTCCGCTGGACTATCGATTTATACCATCGGGTCGGGGAACCGAGGATACTTGTCTCCGACCTTCTATACGCTGACGGCAGCGTGCCTAGGTCGTACAAGGCTTTGTTCAGGCAGCAGATCAGATGGTCTTCAGGGACGCTGGTAGAGTTTAAGGAGACACTCCTCGAGACTATACTGAGCAAGCAGATTAGCACCTGGGATAAGCTAGGCTTCATACTACAAGGGCTCTTCTACACGCAGGGATTGTGGATCCTGGTTGCAAGCCTCGCACCCTTCATACTCTACCTGGCTACAGGCATCGAGCTATCGATGCTATTCCCTCTAGGAGTATACACATGGCTGATCGGGATGGAGACACTGCTGGTAGCAGGTGGTTTGAGAGAAGGCTATAGCGGGGGGCATCTCGCAGTCCTTGTTGCAGCCTCTCTAGCATACGTATACCTTATGGCGTTGATACATACTATTGGGACTTTCAAAGGCTTACTAGGGAGGGCCTCCTGGATTGTAACGAGTAAGAGGGGTAGGTATGAGCACTTATACAGCGAGTAGCAGGTGGTCTAGGCCGCTATTATTCCCAAGGTTCGTCCTAGCCCTGGTCACGGCTATTGCGGCAACGTATTTTATCGTTATATTCTACTATAGGCTGCTCGTAGAATTTGAGATAAGCCTCCTCGACACTCTGCTAAGACTCTCGGGCGTGAATGTTCTCCAGAGCTACTGGAATGCCCTGATAGTCTACGGGGGATACAATGTTGTCACACTAGTCTTAACCCCCGATTGTATCGGTGTGTACTCCGTAGTAGTCTTCACGCTATTCGTACTAGCTACCCCGAGAGTCCCCAGGCTGGATAGGTTGAAAGAGGTCCTGGTAGGAGGCCTGGCACTATTTCTGTTCAACATTGCGAGGATATGGGCTTCCGGATTCCTAGGGGCTAGGTACGGGCTAGTAGTATTCCGGCTATTCCACGATTATATGCTAGGCGGTTTAATGCTAGTAGCTGTAGCAATGCTGTGGGTTGAATGGTTAGAGAGGTGTTTCAGGATTGCCAGGGTCTAGGAAGAGTTTTAGACGGCTGCCTACTGTATTAAGCATCCTAGCACCAATCCTCCTAGTAGTCTACGCTTCGATTATAGCAGTGAACATCCTGTCGGGAGAGGGGTTGCCGAGCTATGCCAACGGGGTCTTCAACAGCGCTACAATAGCGTACTATATAGCCTGGGCTAAGGAGGTAGACGCGTACGGGTGGTTTACACCGGCTTGGTGCGGGGGGTTCGACCTCTTCAGATTCTACCCTCCCATAGGGCTCGGCCTGATATATGTTTTAGGTAGGATCCTCCAGAGCTTTGAATACGGTGCTTACATAGCCTACTATATTGCTCTAGCCCTTTTCGCATATGCAGCCTACCGTTACGCGAGGGTTTTCACAGGCCCGGCTGGAGAGCCCTGCTAGCCTCGCTCGGGGCTTTCACTACAGCAGGCTATGTGAGTACTATAGCTTTCTACTGGGAGTACACTAGGGTTTTAGGCGAATCCCTCGCACTACTGGCTTCAAGCCTCTTGGTCGAGACGCTTGAATCAGGCGATCTAGGCGAGGCTTTGAAAACAGGGGTTGTAGCAGGTCTCACGATACTAACGCATCTAATAGCCTCGCTAGAGCTATTCCTATTCGCATCGATTGCTCTAGCCTACTACTTCGCGAAATACATTAAGCTAGGTATCGAGCCAGACGCTTTCAGGTATGTTTCGAAACTAGCGCTTCTAGCGGGCGTGCTCGCTATAGCTGTAGCAGGCTGGTGGCTAGTGCCGGCGGTAGCCCCTTTCGGCCTAGCGCACTACCTCCTGGTCGAGACGCCTGTCTCGGTAGTCTCCCAGGTCTACTCATACAGCCTCTCGGTGAACCCGCCTCACTGGGCCCCAGCCGTCCAGCTCCCCTACCTCCTAGCGGGGGTAAGCGGGTTTATCTACACAGCGTATAGGAAGAGGCTCGGCATACTCCACTACTATACGCTAGCGCTCCTAGCGTTAACGTTCCTATACGGCCAGGGCCCTAGGCTTATACCCACCCTGGGGTTCAACCTCCTAGTCCTAGCGTTCTCGTCTACGAATTTTCTGAGGGGTGTGACGAAGTATATTGTTTTAACAGCTCTAGCAGCCCTCGTCTTATACTACGTTGCTTTATACACGCCGGAGTACTGGCGGGGTTTGAGTGTGGATTACACGTATGTCGGGAGCGATGATTACAAGATCGCACTATACCTGGAGAAGGTTGGCGTCGAGGGGAGGGTGTACGCTATGTACGGGGATGAATACCATGGCAACCAGTGGCTCAACGTATTCGCGCCACGGGTTAAATAATGCCTCAGCGGGTTCATGGAAGGATGCTTGCTAAGAGAGTACTTCGACCTGGACTACACGGTTAAAAACACTCTCGACACTAGTACAGCGCTGAGACTAATCGGGGAGACCGGGACCGAGTACATAGTAGTCGACAAGAAGTGGTTTGAGACCCGGAGGCCCAACCTAGTAGAAGCCCTCTTAGACAAAGGAGTCCTACAGCCCGTTGAAGAAGTTAACAGATTCCTCTCTAAAGCAGTCGTATTCAAAGTAGTCGGAGACACCGTCCAGTACACAAGCCCCAAGGCGGAGTTGGAAGGAGACTCTTTCCTCACCCCATCCCGTATACTAGGGCTGGCTACTAGCATAGCCGGGCTAGCCTACTCTGCTAGAATAGCCCGCAGCCTTAGAAGGATACCGCCAGCGGGGTCTGAGAAGGAGCAGGCTTCCCAGCGTGAGAGTTGAGGAAAGCTGTCTTACAGCGTTCTCGTATATTCTAACAATCTCAATACTTAGCTCGCGCGGGACCCCGTTCTCTTCGAGGGTTTTCCGTAAACGCCTTGTGTTCGATACTCTCCAGTAATATAGCTTCACCTTTAATAATAGTAGGGATATGAGCAAGCCTGCCCCGACTAAGAGAGCTATAGCTAGAAGCCTTAGTATTGTAAGCGCAAACCCTGCTCTCACATACTCACGCTCTGCAATCCTCTAGAACATACCTAGGCCTTTTCGCAGACCCTCTGTTCACGGCTAGTCCAGACGCCTCTAGCAGCCTGAGCTTCTCTCTCACAATCCTCCTCGAAGCCCTGCCTCTCAATTCCTTAACTCCTCTATAGATCTCCGTTATAGACCTAGGCTTGCAATCGGATAAAACATATATTACAGCCTCGGTTACTTTATCCGCCCTGCCAATTCTCGCTAGAACCCTCCAGGCTCTCGCTAAAGCATATAGAGCTAGGCTAGCCGGGAGCTTTACTAGCCCTACTAGGATAGCAGGCTCTCCCTCTTCTCCCCTAAGCAACCCTAGGTTGTAGAGTATGTTCTCTACCCGTTCAAGCCTGCGGATCAATAAGTCTAGTCTTAGAATGAGTTGTTCAAGTAAAAAATAGATATCTTCTCCGCCACTCTCTTCTCCACCCATAGCCTTGGACCTTCTCCTGTTAGAGTATACTACTTCTCTTTCTCCTCTTCTTTCTTCACCATAGAGGGAGGCTTACCGAATCCTGCTAGAACCCTGCTTAGAACATCCCCTATATTCGCCAGGCTAAGGGCTTTGCCTACATACTCTCTTACAATACTTTCAACTAATTGGTCTGGCATCCCGGACTCTTTCAGGCTCCTGTATAGCGTTGAGACATTCTCCCCAAGCCTCTTGCCGTCGAGGGCTTCCATAAGCTTGTCTATGAGAGGGGTGATAAGCTCTCTAGCAGTACTCCCTAATGTTTTGATCAGATTGCCTACCTCCCTAAGCTCTTCAACCTCTAGCCTAGCCTTCGACTCCTCCAGCTCTCCAGCAATATCCTTCAAGTCGCCTATAATCCTAATAGCCTCCTCGACCTTTTCCCTCGGGATAGAGCCTCCCGCACTAGCTTCTTTAACCAGGGCCTCTAATCTACCGAGCATATTCTTCAACTCCCCGGCTAAATCCCTCTCCCCGCCGGACACATCAGCCATCTACACCACCATGCATGCATATTGCGGTGCCCACGTATTTTACTATTCTACAATACAGTGTGACCGGTTTCCATCGGCCTATTTGGCCACCGGGCTCCAAATACCGAGTACTAATCTGGCAGGTGGCCAAGCAATCCCTTACGCTGGGAATAGTAGGGCTCAAGCCCTGTAATAGCGTTTGCGGAATCGGTAGCAGAGTCTTTCACATAATATCTACATGAGCCCAGAATTAGCCCAATAGCTAAACGCCCTAGTGCGGGAGCAGTGCAAACCGGTCTGAAACACCTCTGCCTATACTACCACTCCGACACCTGCATTGTTTTCAATTATTTCACCTCAGGGGTCACCCGATCCTCTGGAGGATAGTATGGGAGAGGCAGGCACACCTTCTGGTAGAGAGGATTGATTCCGACGTTTTAAAAAAAGCCTCAGGAGGGTTAGATGCCTTATTTATCTTTAGATGGAAAGGTTTAAATTTTTGACTAAATAAAAGAATACACCGGGTTGCGGGATGGGTAGAGCCATCCCCATTCTAGTCATCTCTGTTATACTAGTATCGCTAGCACTAGTTCTCTTAAGCACACCTGTAGCGAGAGCCCAGGGATGCGACCTGAATTGGTGGAAGAGTAACTATCAGAATTATAAGGTAGCTGTAGCGAACACTACTACTGGGGGAGGCGCCGGGGCTAAGCTGAACGCTCTCTACGTTTACTGGGATTCTACATGCCTGTACCTAGCCCTAGACACTAATAACACAGCTAGCTGGGACGTAGCCTACGGTTTCAAAATAGATGTTGTGCCAGGAGGCTATAACAACACGGCGCCGGTATCAAACAGGGATTCATGGGGCAGGTATATAACCTACGACTCCAACAAGTATGGTATCGACTACGAGATCTACTTTTACTGGAGTGGAGCTAGTGGGATTACATCGGCGAACCTGGACTCCTGGATGAACAAAACATCGTACACTAATTATTATGAGAACTGGTATTACGATAATATAAATGTGAGGGGAACATACTACGACTACTCCGGCGATACGACAATAGGCTTGCAAGTCCTCTGGGTAGCCCTGCCGTGGAGTATGTTCAGGCTATTCGACAACGGGAGCCAGGTCGGTTGGCTGACCCCGCCGAAATTCTTCTACATTCACGCTGTCCTAACGGGTAGTGGCAGTGATAGTAACGCGGTAGACTCTATACCATACGACCCGCAGGTAGTATACCAGTGGGTGGGTATTACACAGACATTCTACAACCTCCTACCGATCCCAGAGCACTGGGCCGTGGGCTTAGCCACCTCTCTTATTGTGCTAGCAGTATTTTACACTATGTTCTACAGGAGGAGTAAACGATAGTTTTTTCCTCACCCTGCTAAGCCTCTTCTTTTGGCAGTTATAGAGCAGCTCTATAGTCGGCGTATCCTTTGCGAAACAGGCTGGCGGGATACTAGAGGACACGGCGCCGGTGTGTGGGCCTGGTAATCGCTCCGGCCTAGGCCGGGCCCCGAAAAATTTATGGGTTTGTACAAAAATATTCTAGCAGGTGGGGCCAGGTGGCGTACCACCCTACTGGAACCAGGCGGTTCTAGCCCGGTTTCTCACGGGGATATCCTCGGGCCTTTTCCAAGCTTCTCCCTTATCCTCCTCTCGAGCTCTTCAGCCCACCAGGGTAGTTTAATATCTTCTACAAGCCTACCCCTATCGTAGGGTTTGATATCGAGTACTGGTGTCCCATCGAATAAGTCGAGGTTCTCTACGTACACCCTATTCCCTTCGATTCTGTTCACTTTGAGTATTGAGATAGCTATCGGGTTAGGCCTGTGGGGGCTGTCTGTAGCGAAAACCCCTACCTCCGGTAGGTCGTCTATAGGTATCCCGAACCTCTTAAGCCTCCTATGCCTCACTCTTAGAACCCTCCTCTCGGCTTCCCCAACCTTGTGGAGGACGGATACTACTATGATATGGGAGAAACCCTCTAGGTTGAGTAGTCCTTCAGCATATTCTGGGACTACCTCAATGTACCCCGGGACCCCTCCCGGCGACTCCTTAACCTGCTCGTCACTGAAACCATGCCTTACAAACCCGATGGGTTTGAAACAATACTCCATCCGGAGCCACCTTTAGAAAACCGGATCCCTGCCTATCCTAATATCCATAGCGGGAGGAGGAGCTGGAACCAGCTTGCCTGGTTTTACTAGGTCGGCTAAAGGAGTGTAGTACCCTAAACAGGTATCCAGGAGGAAATCTATAAGGGAGAATCCTGCCAGTCTCGAATATATTGCAGGGGGTAGAGGGTCTCCTATCTTCTAGATTAGTGTACAGGCCTTCTAGTCAGGCTAGTAGAGCATGCCATAAGGTAATACAGGCTACACCCAACCTTCATACCGGTCCCGGGGCTAAACCTATATTCTTCGGGCACGTATCTCCATGATCAAGCTTCTACCGTAATACGCATGTCAGTAATATACGTAGTCAGGTAACTGTTATAACGAAAAGCGTTTTAGAAACACCTGGTTAAACCAGTAGAGTTTAAACATTGGGTCTTAACAGCGAGCATGATCTACATGGGTAATACTTTTGAAACCCGATCTAGGACCAGCCCCAACCCGGCAACCTATATCATACCAGGCGCCCCGCTATTGATCCCCCTCTTAGCAGATTACCCTTATCCCCTTGGGACACTGTTAGATAACGATGTTGCAACCCCATACTCTCTATGACAGTTGCATTTAGGTAATAGCAATGTCTCGTAGCGTGTAAACCAGTAGTTGTCTGATAACGGTATTACCCATGGTCATGGATCATGGGGGAGAAGCCCCAGGGGATATAGGTTTAGCAGGGCCTCCTGTATAATAGGGCTTGTCTAAGAGTATTACTTATAAACCGTCATCAATGCTCACATGGCTAATAGACTGGTTTAAAAGATTACAGGTGTTGTAAAGAGAGGCTATAAATCATGCTTTATCTCCTTGGAGGCGTCATATCTTAATGTCTAGGATTCGCCCTGTTGCACACGATATTTTTGCCGCTTATGATCGTTTCCCATGGATGGATCATTATCTCCCCGCGAGTTCTAGTTTCCTATTCCTCGACGCGTGGATCGTCTGGTTAACTACCCTCTGGTCAAGTTAATCGGGGATTAACTTCCCCTACTCGATCAAAAGATCCTTAACCGATCCAAAATAAACATGCATATCTCACACAACAAATATTCTAATAAAGCACAGTGTAGGCTTTAAAAATTAGGGGGCTCGTTGTTTGCTTTGCTTAACCTAACATAATAGAATTAAACTCCCACCAGCACAGGCTTGCCTGGGGTGCGATGTGATAGATGAGAAAACCCTTGTTGGAGACGGCGTGATTGAAGCTGCCAGGCTAATGGCTGTATCAGCCAAGACTGCTCCTAAAGCGAAGGGGATCGATAATATTGTCGTAGCCCTGCTAACGGAGAGAAGCGAGCTAGAGAAGCTTGCGGACAAGATGGAAGAGCTAGCCCCAGTATACGGGGAGTTTTTCAAGAGGGATGCCGAGTCTGTTAGAGCGAGCAAGGCGGTTTTCCTAATCGGGTGTAAAATAGTTAGGTTAGGGCTAGCGCAGCCTAAGAGATGGGGTTTAGACGCTGATGTCGTAAACTGTATAATAAACCTGGGTATTGCGATAGGCTCGGCTGTTAAAACAGCGCAGATCCTGAATGTAGACAACAGGGTTATGTTCTCGGTAGGAGTGGCTGCGCAAGAGCTCGGTATCTTAGACGCCGATATAGTGTACGGCATACCCCTCTCTGCCACGGGGAAGAACATCTACTTCGACCGTAAGTACTCACGCTAATCCCCTCCCGTATACCAGGTTATGTTTTTTAACCTATCCTAGTGATCTGGCCAATAATTAGGTGGTCCCAACGGATAACGCGTCGAAAGCCGTATTAGTCTCAGCTGTAATAATGATGCTGTCTTTTGCCGCGATGGCCCTTATAAAAATCCCTTACGAAGGGGTTGGTAAGAGTATTATAGACAGCTGGTGTAGTGTCAGAGCCGGCTGCTCCGATGCCGCTACTATAAACTCGTGGAGGTCTATAGTAGAGCAGGGCGCTAGCCTAGGCTTCTTTCTCACAGTGATAGCTTTAACCGTGATCTCAATGGACTACAGGTATTACGCATCCCTTCTAGGCGTTTCAGCGCTGGTATTCCTAGGCGTTATCTCCCCCCAGCTCATCATAGGAGGTGTCGAATGGGACCTAATACTATTCCTCATAGGCACGATGGCCCTAGCGTATATACTGAGAAGCTTCAGGGTATTCGAGTACCTCGCTATCAAGGTACTAGAAGCTAGTAGGGGTAGGCCTGTGATACTAGTAGCATTACTCAGCCTATTATCATGGTTCCTCTCGCTAGCAGTCGGGGAGGTGGCTAGTATAACGTACGTAGCCATGCTAATATTCGACATATACAGGCTGACGAACGTAGATATTAAGCCTCTGATAATACTCTCCGTGCTAGCGACTAACACGGGTAGCGTCGCGCTACCAGTTGGAAACCCTATTGGAATATACCTCGCGTTCACAGCTAACCTAAGTGTCTCAGCGTTCATATTGAGAGCACTCCCGCTCTCACTACTGAACCTAGCCGTATTAATCGTGTTATTCCCGCTCCTAGCTAGGAATTACCTGTCGGAATTCGAAGGCAGGCTCAGCCAGGACAAGATTTCAAAGCTGGCGGCAGCATTCTATACATCGCTCTCGGGCAGAGAATATCACAGGGTGAGAGGGGGCCTGGTATTACTATTAGTCTTCCTGGTTCTCGTCGGGGTGAACGATCAGCTGGCGGGACTAGTAAGCAAGCTAGGGGGTATACAAGTAGGCTCACATGCCCTGCTGGCTTTCACCCCCTACCTGATCATAGTTGTATCCGGAACCCTGTTCGGGGCTTCTAAAATGGGTGAGGCATTGGAAAAAGGCGTTGAATGGCCTTCGATAATATTCTTCATAGCATTATTCATGCTAGGCTATTCGCTCCTATGGTCTGGTACAGCATCTAAACTCGCCTACCTTACTGTTCTAACCAGCTCCTGGTCGGGCTACGTATCCTTCCCTCTCCTATACAGTATCCTACTAATCCTCTCAGCAGCGCTCAGTAGTGTGCTAGATAATCTCTCGGTAATAGTCGCATTAACCCCGGTTGCTCAAACCATTGTCTCTATAGGAGGAGCAACCGCAGCCTACTGGGCCCTACTCTACGGCGGCGTTTTCGGGGGCAATTACACTCCTATCGGTAGCTCGGCTAACATAGTCGCAGTGGGTCTAGCCGAGAAAAACAGGATTAGAATTGGTTGGGGTGAGTGGTTGAAGATAGCGCTTGTAGCAACCTCTGTCGAAATACTGGTCGCAATAGCCTGGACTCTAACAGTAGCAGTATCCTAGGATTGTTCCTATGCCGATCAGAGTACTATTATTACCTAGGAGGAGACTGTTAGAGATAAACTCGGAGTCGATCAGCCTAAGGGAGCTTAGAGAGATATTGCGTAAGGAGGGGGTTGAAGGCGAGGTAATAGTATTAGTCAACGATAGGATCGCAGAGAACCAAGACATTGCTATTAAACCCGGAGACAATATAGTTATTATCGAGGAGTCTCCCGGTGGGTGAACATGAGGGTTAAAGTCGTTTTCACCGGGAGAGCTAGTGAGATAGCCGGTGTCTTCACACTAGATGTTGATCTACCAGACGGCTCGACATTAGACGACCTTGTTAAAAGCCTCTCCGAGAAACTCAACCCTAAACTATACAGGAGGTTCTCCCAGGGCCATTATGTTTTCGTAACATTCGTGAACGAGAAGCCTGTGATAGACCCTGGTTTCAAGCTTAGAGACGGTGACAGGGTCACCTTTATGACTCCTGAAATGGGGGGCTAGCTGGTTTTCAGCATTTACTAATTAATTGGGGATCAGGCTTAAACTCTATTATTTCGAAAGAAGGATGTAGACCATTGTATATAAGCAGTTTGTTAGCTAGAACATTGCCTATGCCTAGTATCAACTTAGCTACTTCAAAGGCTTGAATAAGTCCTATCGTGCCCGGTGTTGTACTAAATACCTGGAGAGGGGCCTGGACATCCTGCTTAGGGGTGGATGGAAAGATACTCCTAAGGCAAGGAGTTTTCCCAGGTATTATAACAGTCACCTGTCCATAATACTCTCTGACACCGCCGTGGACGAGAGGCTTACCCCTAGACCAGGCTACTTTATCAAGTATAAACCTAGCCTGCCAGTTATCCAAGGCGTCAACGTAAACGTCTACATCATATTTGCTGAGAAGTCCCTCCGAGATCTCCGAGTAAACAGGCTCTATATCGATAAAAGGGTTCAGCCTCCTAAGCCTATCGGCTGCGGCATAGGGCTTGGGCTTACCAATGTCGTCGACACTATACAACACCTGCCTCTGGAGATTACTTAATTCGACAACCTCTCTATCCACTAGTATAAGCTTCCCAACCCCCATTGCTGATAGGTAGAGTGATACAGCAGACCCGAGTCCTCCCAGCCCTGCGACAAGCACCCTTGCCTTCTTTAATTTCAACTGGCCTTCGACCCCGATTAGATTGAGATGCCTACTGTAGAAGTCTAGCTCCCGGCTGCTAAGCAAGGTCTGTCATCCTCCGGATTTCACGATATAAATTAAAACTTCATCACCATCGCTTAAAGCATCTTCCTCTGTCAGAATAATCCCATTTCTAAGAACCACGGCTTCACTACTAGCAATACCCAGCTTGCTCAGTAGTTCCCTAACGGTGCCAACCCCCTCTACTACCCTCTCCCCCTCCCCGACTATCCTAGCCTTGACCACTGCTCTCAACCCTCTTAATCTTCCTTGGATCTACGTAGTAGGGTATTATGCCATCGTGGAAATCCCTTATAACTTTACGCGCGGCTTCCTCGATAAGCGGCTCTCTAGTCTTCTTATAGAACCAGCCGTGTTTAATAGCTATCTGTTCTAGTATCTCCTCGGGGTTGCTGGAGTCGATCCCGTAAGCGATCTTGAGAGAGTCAGGGTTGTTTTCAAGAACCCGTTTGATAACCATAGACGCTACCCCGACCGGGTCGTCTATTAACTCGATAGGCGTCCCCCTGATAATTCTCTCGAACAAATCCCCTTCTACAGGTATGACCCCTGGAGTATCGATCATTAGGATATCCCTGTCTACTCTCACATACTGCACTCCCCTCGTATACCCCGGTGAGCCAGGGTAGGGGCTTGTAGGTGCTGAATGCCTTCCTTTTAAAGCATTGATTACAGATGATTTACCTGTCTTCGGGAAACCTACTACGGCAACTGTCGCTGGTAGGATTGGGGCAGATCTCTTAATCTCCCGCCTCAGTATTAGAGTACCCTGGTGTCTCCTAACCGATACATAGACCGCTCTATACCCCTTCCCGGCAAAATACTCTTTCCAAGCCTCTGCTATTTCCCTGGGTACTAAATCCGACTTGTTCAATACGAGAACAAGAGTTTTACCGCTTCTCTCGACTATTGATTCAACCCTCCTACTGAATGTTGAAAGCGGGTCTCTAATATCGAGGACGTGGAGAACCACGTCTGCCGAGTCTATAACCCTCCTAACCTCCCCCCAGTTCATTAGCCTGAAGAAATTAGGATTATGCTTCAAGATCGAGCACCCTCTCAAGGCTATCTATGAATTCTGGCTCGACCCTAGCCAGCCAGTCGATAGGGTTCTCGGTATGTAAGCCTTCGGAGATCGCTCTCAAAACTTCTTCGGTAACCTCCCCCAGCTCCCTATTGGTCGTGTCAACCTCGTAGATTTTCTCTCTACTAAACTTCGAGTAGACATTGGCAGCGACCACGGAGAGTAGTTCAGCCATAGCGTTCTCGGCAATCTTCCTCTCCCCCCACCCTCTAGCCTTCAGCCTCTCAACCAATACCCTGGGGTCTAGCCTCAGGACTACTACCTTGTCTACAATATCGTCGTCTAGTATCTCAGGGTAGTGTGTTGAAATCACTACCGTTTGCCTCATGCTAGTACAGACTTCTCGAACCCTCGAGGTAACCCTTTTCTCGTCTATCACGTAACTCATTGTCTGCTCGTCGAAGAAGGAGTAAAGGTTCTCTCTAACCACGAGCTCGCTTAAATCTATGTAGATGCCGCCTAGCCTATCGGCGAGTAGCCTGGATAAAGTAGACTTCCCTGTTCCAGGGGTGCCGGATACTACTATGCACTTAGCCATAATCCTATCCGTTAGGTTGGATCACTTAAGGCGTTATTAAAAATAGGGATTGTTTAAACTACTTTCTCACCAGTTCGAGAATACCTTCGTACGTCTTCTTGTACAACTCCGTGGATTCAAGCTTACGCCTGTCTCTAACATACTTTCTCGTAACTATTCCCTCGGGGAGCTTATACTTCCTACTGTACTCGACTAGGCTGATACTATTCTCTTTATGTATCTTCTCCCTGTATATATCCTCGAAGATATTGAACGCGCAGAACGGTATAAGCCTACCGTCGGGGACAGCGTAGTGGATATTACACCTCTGAACCCTCTGGATATCGTAGTTGTAGAGATCCATGAAGTGCATCTGGCCTAGGAATAGTAGCTTGTAGTGTATTTCCCCGAGAGCCTCATAACTCCTTTTAACGATAACATTGAATAATAGCTTGTAGAGGTCGAATCCCTCGGGCGCCTTCTCCTGGTGGATGAATTTCCTAATGTTATACAATAGCTTCATACCCGTTAGAATCCTGCTAGAGCCTTCAACGAGATCCTCCCACTTCTCTCTCAAATACTCGAGCAGCCCTTCTACATCTACGAACTGGGTGATCGGCACTAGCCTTATCTGGCCATTCTTCTTCTCAACATATACGTAGGTGCCTAGACCGCAGGCCGGGTGGTTGCTCATTTCGAATTTAAACTCCCCGCTGAAGCCTTCTATAAACCTTGAGAAGATCGCGCTGACATTTATCGGGAACCAGGCTTCGCGCGGGATCTCACCGTCTGTCTGCTCCTCGATGAGTTTAACGATATCGCCTATTGTAACACGGTATTTATCCCTCTCATGTCTCTTCATCAACCCTGTTATACTCACAGGCTGGAAGTTAACAGACCTCACTATATCCATGTGTTTAGCCGCGAATCTGATCATAGCCCCAAGCTCGTGGGTGTTAACCTTGTTTATCACAGTAGGCACTAGAACGACACTAGTCATCCCCGCTCTCCTAAATACTTCGAATATGTAGGGTATCTCCCAGTGGTTTTTCCAATTGGTAACAGGCGTTACACCGTCGAAACTCAGGTAGACGGTGTTTACACCACTCCTCCTAAGCTCTAAAGCATACTCTACTGCTTTAACAGGGTCCTCCCAGTAGAGTTCGGAGAATCTAATCCCGTTGGTATTAAGCTGTATATGCCTAACCCCCTCGCTCTTCAACATCTTTACTATGTCTACGAGGTCTTCTCTCAGCGTAGGCTCCCCGCCCGTGAGCTGGACTGCGACTGTCACACCCTGTTTCTTAATAGCTCTAACCATATCCCTGATCTGCTCTATACTAGGCTCGTAGACGTATCCCGATGCTTCTGCGAAGAAGAAGCAGTACCAGCAGCTTAAGTTACACCTATTGGTTAACACGATATTAACTAGCGCCGAGTGCTGCTTGTGCATGGGGCATAGGCCGCAGTTGAACGGGCAAGGGCCTTTGAGAGGAGTGTAGATATGCCTAGCCCCCCTCCCGTCCTCCTCCCACTTCATTATCCTCTTGAATACGGTTGCGTCGCCGTAGTAGACCTCCTCTATCTCCCCGTGCTCTGGGCAAACCCTCCTGATATAAACCTTCCCCTCTCTCTCAACAATTACAGCAGGTAAAACCCTATAGCAGTAGGGGCAAACGCTCATAGTAGTAGATACGAGCTCCTCCCCAGCCCTGACCCTGGGTATTACATAAGAGATCTCTCCAACGTGTTTCGCGATCGGTTGGGTCAACAAACCCACCTTAATTCTTTCCTCTCTATCCCAGGAGAGGATAAAAAAGATTAGCCGCCGTAAATTTCTAATTATATAGTCTAGAATCGGTTAATACAAAATAGGCTTTCAGGCGTTGGTATTGGTAAGGTTTATAACAGGAATTTGGTTAGGTAATGAATCGAGGGCCCGTAGCTCAGCTTGGTAGAGCGGCGGGCTTTTAACCCGTAGGTCCCGGGTTCAAATCCCGGCGGGCCCGCATTTAAATAATCCACCCGAACCCTTACATAGCAAGCGTTTCTTGAATGCTTTTAACCCTCTTTTAATAAAATGTTTAATCTTGAAGCCGGGTCGTCTAGCGGCCAAGGATGCGGGGCTCTGGCCCCCGTGACCGGGGTTCGAATCCCCGCCCGGCTACTCCGGCAACCCTGTTTCTAGCCTGCCTGGTTTTAGCCGCTGTTCTTCTACAATCCTGTAGACCACATTCTATGGTAGAACATTCTTGTAAGAGCCGATGCAATGAAATGGGCTATTCTCAGAGGCTCTGGAATAGGGCTGTATATCATCGCCTTCCTCAAATATTCTACTGCGGCAGGGTACTCTATCCCAACCGGGAGAATCCTTATAGTCCTCCATTTTGTTTCAAGAGGCTTCATTGAACTATAGGTTCTCATGAAGAGTCCTAGTCTTTCCTCCCCGTTTCTAAAATGTTTCCTCAGGGCTCTCTCTACTCTATCGACCCGGATCTCGCCGTATTGGACGACTATCACAGGGCTCCCCGTCAGTTTATTGACTAGCCAGGGGTCTACTATGTCGAAGCCGGAGTACGTGATACCGTCAAGCAGTATAACCCCCTTGCCTAGCTTCTTTGACAGCTCTACAATAGCGTTAGTACTCTGGTTGGCGTCTACAGGGACAGGCTTCGCCCCTATAGCAACTGGTTTAAAAACTTCGGAAGTCTTGACCCCGGCTATTACAGTATATCCTCTCCCAGCCTTGTACTCCACGGGGAAGTAGCCGTCGTCGAATGCTATAAAGTTCATTTCAAATCCTTTAAGAGCTCTTCAATAGTTTTAGCTAGCTCGGGTTTAACCTTTATAATCTTCGTTACCCCATACCTCCCCCTGCTCGTAACGGTAGCGTTTATTAACCCGAGCATGTCCAACTGGTTTATGATCTCACTAACCCTCCTCTGGGTTAGTGGTTCGAAGCCTAGGTTTTTAACGAGCTCGCTGTACTTCAAATACACTTCCCCGGTTGTAGCAGTCCCTTTACTCCTCGTTATCTCCACGATAGCTCTGAGAACAGCCTTCTGGTGGAAGGGTAGGGTTATAATACTCTGGTGGACTCTGCCCTCTTCGAGCTCTATATTAGCTTTCTTAACATGCTCTATTGTCACCCTAGGCGATTTCTCGCGCTCAGCTATCTCGCCGGCAACCCTGAGCAGGTCTAATGCCCTCCTAGCATCCCCGTGTTCCCGGGCTGCGAGTGCTGCGCAGAACGATATAACACCGTCTTCTATAACGCCCGGGTAGAATGCTTTCTCAGCCCTCTGTTTCAGTATATCGAATAACTGCTCGGCATTATACGGTGGGAAAACTATTTCCACCTCCCCTAGGCTAGACCTAACCCTGGGGTCTAGGCTTTCTACGAAATTAATATCATTCGTGATACCGATCAAAGCTACTCTAGAGTTCTTGAGCTCTTCATTTATCCTCACCAGCTTATAAAGCAGGTCATCGCCCTCTCTCCTAACATAGTAGTCGATTTCGTCTAGTATAACGATATGGGTTCCGCCCCAGTTATCCAGGGCGTTAATATACCTCCTGTACACCTCGCTAATAGCCAGCCCTGTCGGTGGAACCCTCAACCCGATACTCGAAGCTATTGCGGAGACTACTCTATAGGTAGTATCTAGCTTTCTAGTATTGACGTAACCCTCTTCTATCTTAGCACCGATCGAATTGGCTTTCTCGATAAGCCTCTTAACAACGTATCTTGCTACAGCTGTTTTACCCGTACCGGTTAGACCGTAGAGTAGGACATTACTCGGCCTCTCACCCTTCAACGCTACTACTAGTATTTCAGCCAGCCTTCTAATCTCGTTCTCCCTGTGGGGGAGGTCGTCTGGAATATACTCGGGATGGAGTATCTCCCTGTTCCTAAAAATCCTGGTCGAGGTTGTTTTCAGCCCTTCTACGAGTTCGTCTATTATATCTTTTGACATCCAGATACCCGACTCCTTTTTCAACTGCATATACTCGTGAAACATATTTAATCTAAGGGGCTTGGTCTTCCACAACCTTTTCATAGGCTGTGGCAAACTATATGTGTAGAATAACTAGGGCTAATGCTTTTAAGACGCCTATATTTATAATCTATTAGTCGGTGGGCCGGTAGCTCAGCCTGGAAGAGCGCTCGGTTGGCATCCGAGAGGTCCCGGGTTCAAATCCCGGCCGGTCCATCTCTCTTCCTAGACACATCTAGTTCCAGGGGCGTTGTAAGAAAGGCGGGTTCAGCTAGTTTCCTTAGGCAGGTGAGCAACAATAGCTGGTCAATAGTCTTCAACCTCTCTTAATACGCGATATGATCTCCCCGCCTACTATCTCAATAGATTCTACCGCGATATTTAGTAACTCCCTGTACATATAATGTGTTGCTATGATAACAATACTCTTCTTTTCTTCAACCATCTTCTTAATATCGTCTATTAAGAGGAGTGTACGGGTTGGATCTAGGTATGTGAAAGGCTCGTCGAGTGCTAGAACCCTTGGCTCGAGTACGAGAGCTCTCACGATTGAAACCGCCTTAGCCTGGCCGGCACTAAGCCTAGCCGCATTCCTACCCCTGATTTCTCGGAGCCCGTATCGCTCTATATAGTACTCTACAATATCGTCGGAAACTCTACCCCTGTATCTTAACCCGAGCATAATATTGTCTTCCACCGTACCTCTTACTAGGATAGGTTTATCGTGGACATAGGAGAACGATTTTCTCACAAGCTCTCTAGACTCCCTGTCTAGACCCCAGAAATCCCGGCCGTCTACTAGAACCATTCCTCTAGAGGGCCTGATTATAAGTGATAGTATTTTGAGAAGCGTCGTCTTACCAGCGCCGTTAGGCCCTATAACCAGGTATATCCCCGGTCTCTCAAAGGCGATGCTAACATCTCTTAATACGTAGTTAACTCCATCATAAGCATGCCATATCTTCTCCAAGGCTATTTCCATACCAGGTACTCGCCTACTATTTTAACGACTACCGTGATTATAATAGTAATAGTAATCAATACCAAGCCTATCCAGATAGCGTACTCGTAGTTACCTATGGATGTTTGGATAGCTATAGCCGTGGTTAAAACATTTGTATAACCTTCTATACCGCCTCCAGCGATTAGCGCTACGCCTAACTCGCCTATAGCCCTGGAGAAGGACACTAGGTAGGAGGATACTAGCAACGGGGCTAACTCCCTCAAGAGGAGCCTAGGCAGGTGTTTCTCCGGGATCCCAAGCGATAGCACGAGCTCTCTAATGCTCTCCCTCATGCTCTGGAAGTGTCTAAACATGTTTGTGAAAGCTACAGGTACGGCTACTAGAGACTCCCCTATTATTATTGCGGTAGGCGTATAGAGTAATCTCAGAGGTCCCAGAGGGCCCCCGGGGAATAGTAGCATGTATACTACGAGCCCTACCACGGTTGTAGGAACTCCTACAAGTGCTTCGAATAAAGAGAGGACGAGCTCGGAAACTCTCCTAGTGCTCTGCGAGACAATAAAGCTCATGGCTATAGCCAATCCGAAAGCTATGAGTGATGCTATCGAAGAAATATACAGGCTCCTCAGAGTTATCGATGCAAGGGATTCAACCATACAGCGTTCCCCCGATAACAGCGGTTTTAATGCTTCTAGAGACTAAATCTCTTAGTTCAGAGATACGTCTTCTAAATACCTTTAGGATCCTAGCCTAGCTTGGTTAAAGCCTCCCAAGCCTCCTCTATCCAGGTTTCATTACCTTTCACCGGGTTTACAAGTCCTTTGTACTTGGCTGATAAGAGATCCTGGCCCCTGTCCATCAGGTAGTCTCTGAATTTATACGCTATATACCACGTGTAGGGGTTGTCGCAGGAGCCAGCTTTCGATAGGTACATCGAGTAAACGTTTACTAGGTATAGGGGGTCTTCCTTTAGTACCACTAAGTTCTTTACCCTGCCCTGGTTCACGAGGTTCAGGTAGGTACCTCTATCGGTTAGTGTATACGCGTTCAGATCATCGGCCATTATAAGTGTCTGAGCCATTCCCTGACCGCTCTTCAGATACCATGCCCTACCCTCTGGGTTAAGCTTTGTCAAATTCCATATCTGGAGCTCTCTAACGTTAGTACCGGACATATCGCCCCTGCTGACGAACTTCGCTAACCCCACCTCCCCGGCGTTGTATATCCTCTTGAAAGCTTCTATCACATTAGGCGCACTACTGATATTCGCTGGGTCGTTAGAAGGGCCTACTACAATGAAATCGTTGTATGCGAATGTAGCCAGCCTCTCAATCCTCCCCTGGTTCAAATATTGTAATTCAAGTGATGGAGCGTGCACAAAGCCCAGGCATGCCGAACCATCTGCTAGCAGTCTCAATGCTTCACCCGATCCTTTCGCTAGTACATTGAATCTAACGTTTAAACCGGTAAACCTATTGAAGTCGTCGAATAAGTCGTTTAGCACTCCGATCTGGTATAGTGATGTCGTCGTCGCTACTGTTACAGAGTATTGTTGATACATTACTACAGCCCGGCTACTACCTATAAAATACCCTGCTAAACCAGCCGCTATTATCATGAGTGCAGTGGCTAAGTAAAGCATTTTTCCCATGGCTATTACCAAATGAACTTAAATTAAACGTGACAATAAAAATTATGGCTGTAGCCGTAGCCGTTAACCTACCCTTAAAGTACTCCGGGCAAGCCACCACACGGTCTAAATAGCCTACTACCGATCTGGAGCAGAAGGTATGGTCGCTTGTGTTCATCGGGCCTATAGACGATAGATTTAATAGTTGTTTAATTATTTTGGATTTAAGGCGTGCCAGCTTAGTGTATATTTGTTTACCACGGTGCCTAGATATGAGCAAGGAGAAGAATATTAATATCCTAGAACATTTTCTCGTCCCTAAACACGAAGTACTAACCCCTGAAGAGGCTGTAGAGGTTCTTAAAAAACTCGGAGTAAGCCCGAAGAGCCTCCCCTGGATTACAGTAGACGACCCTGTTGTTAAAGCGATTGGAGCTAAGCCTGGCGATATAATTAGAATAATCAGGAAAAGCCCTACAGCAGGTACTTCGATAGCCTACAGATATGTTGTAGTTGATGTAACGAAGAAAGAAGGGGGTTAGGGGTCTTGACGTATAAGCCTACACCAGAGGACTTATGGATTGTAATGAAAGCTTTCTTCGAAGAGAAAGGCCTCGTGCGCCAGCACCTAGATAGCTACAACAGGTTTATCCGCGAACTACTACCCGAGATAATCAAAGAGTACAAGGAGATCCCGGTAACGTCCGAGATCAAGCTTGTGATTAAAGAGTATAAGATAGGTAAACCGGTCTGGCGGAGTATTGAAGGCGTTGAAGTAGAAGTCACGCCTATGGAGTGTAGGCTGAGGAACCTGACTTACGCCGCCCCCGTCTATGCTAAGGTAGCTCTAATTGATAGCGAGGGTTCTCATAAAGAGTACGAGATAAAGCTCATGGATCTACCGGTTATGCTTAAATCGGATCTAGACCCATTATCTAAGATGAGCCCTGAAGAGCTCATCAAGATCGGTGAAGACCCCAAAGATCCTGGAGGATATTTCATAATAAATGGGTCTGAAAGGGTTCTAATAGCGCAAGAGGACCTGGCTAGCAATAACATCATTGTCGACGTAGAGCCTGAAGGCTCTGCTGCTACGCATGTTGCTAAGGTGATAAGTACTGCTAAAGGTAGGAGGAGTCAGCTTATCATCGAGAGAAGGAAGGACGGTATTTTCTACGCTAACTTCCAGGGCAGGAGGATCCCGGTAGTCATACTCATGATGGCTCTAGGCCTATCAACAGAATTTGAGATAATGAATGCTGTCTCCTTCGACCCTGAGATCCAGCTGCAACTCCTCCCGTCTGTAACCCAAGCCCAGACCATCCTACCTAGACTTGAAATACCCCCTGAAGCAAGCGAGGAGGAGGTCAAGAAGCTTGAAGAAGAATACAGGAGAAAGGTGATTGAGGAAGCGCTTGATTTCATAGGGGCTAGATTTGCTGTAGGCAGACCCCGCGAGGAAAGGATTAGGAGAGCGGAGAGGGTGTTAGACGAATACTTGTTACCGCATATCGGGACGGAGCCCAACCCTGTCACGAGGCTTAAGAAAGCTTTCTTCATCGGTCAGATGGTGAATAAAATAATCGAGGTCTACATGGGTAGGAGGCAGCCTGACGATAAAGACCATTACAGGAACAAGAGGTTGAAGCTAGCCGGGGATCTACTAGCTACACTATTAAGGAATGCTATAGTAACATCCTTCGTAAGGGAGGTTAAAGCCAGTATTGAGAAAATGTATAGCAAGTACAAGAAAGTGGACCTAAGGCTCGCTATCAAACCCAATATTATAACCGATAGGATACTCCACGCTATGGCTACTGGGAACTGGCCTGGTGGTAGAACTGGAGTCAGCCAGATGCTAGATAGGACTAATATGCTTAGCACTCTAAGTCATTTAAGGAGGGTTGTATCCCCTTTAGCAAGGACGCAGCCGCATTTCGAAGCAAGAGAGCTACATTTCACGTCATGGGGTAGGATGTGCCCGTTTGAAACGCCTGAAGGAGCGAATATCGGCTTAGTGAAAAACCTGGCTCTAATGGCTCATGTTAGCGTTGGTGTCGAAGAAAGAGATGTAGAGGAACTACTAGTAAGGCTCGGCGTGAAGACTCTTGTGAGCATATTCCAGGAGCTCAGAGAGAAGATGAGGAGAGGGGAGACAGTCGATTTAGAATCATACAGGGGTTGGAGCAAAGTCTATCTAAACGGTAGATTGATAGGGTTTTACCCGGACGGTAGCGAGCTAGCTAGGAGGATAAGAGAGCTGCGTAGGCAGGGCAAGGTATCTAGCGAGATAAATGTTGTATACTTCCGTACCGAATACCTTAACGAAGTCTACGTCAACTCCGATCCGGGACGTATCAGGAGACCCCTTCTAGTAGTAGAGAACGGTAGCGTAAAGCTCAAGCCTGAGCATATAAGGATGCTTAAGAACGGGGAGCTCAGGTTCGAAGACCTGGTTAGGAAAGGTATCGTAGAATACCTGGATCCCGACGAAGAAGAGAATGCTTACATTGCTTTAACACCCAATGATCTAACGAGCGAACACACTCATCTAGAGATATGGGTTCCTAGCATCATGGGTATTGTAGCCTCCATAATACCTTATGCCGAACATAATCAGAGCCCTAGGAATATATACGCTGCGGCAATGGGTAAGCAGAGCCTGGGCTTGTATGCTGCCAACTTCCAGAGGAGGATGGATTCGCGAGGCCACTTCCTCCACTACCCCCAGAAACCCCTGGTTCAAACTAAACCATTGGATGTCATAGGATATAATGAGAAACCCGCTGGGCAGAATATGGTTGTAGCAGTTCTAACATTTACAGGGTACAATATAGAAGACGCTCTTATCATGAATAAGAGTAGTGTTGAAAGAGGTTTAGGCAGGAGTACTTTCTTCAGGGTATATACTACTGTAGAATACAAGTATCCTGGCGGGCAGGAAGACAAAATAGCTATTCCCCCGAGCGATGTTAGAGGATACAAGGGTCCGAGAGCCTACGAGAAACTCGAAGAAGACGGTATTGTAGCCCCCGAGACGTATGTTGTAGGAGGAGATGTGCTCATAGGGAAGGTTAGTCCTTCGAGATTTATGATCACACAGGAGCTAACAGGGACGGAGCAGACTAAGCAGGATACTAGTGTTGTAATGAGGCATGAGGAGAAAGGGGTAGTAGACATGGTTATGATAACATCCGATAACGATGGTAATAAGCTTGTGAAAGTCAGGGTCAGGGATCTCAGGATACCTGAATTAGGCGATAAATTTGCCTCAAGACACGGGCAGAAGGGCGTGATCGGACTCCTGGTTCCGCAATACGATATGCCTTTCACGGAAGAAGGTATAACCCCTGATCTCATAATCAACCCGCACGCATTCCCTAGCAGGATGACAGTCGGACAGTTGATAGAAAGCATTGCCGGTAAGGTTGCTGCACTCGAAGGAAGGCTTATCGATGGAACACCGTTCTATAAAGAAGACCCTAAGAACTTGATGATCGTATTGAAGAAATACGGATACCCGGATACAGGCGAGGAAGCTATGTACGATGGGAGAACAGGCGAGCTCTTAAGGAGCCCTGTTTTCATAGGTATAGTATACTACCAGAAGCTCCACCATATGGTTAGCGACAAGATCCATGCTAGAGCTAGAGGACCTGTTCAGATACTGACCAGGCAGCCTACGGAAGGAAGGGCTAGAGCAGGCGGGTTAAGATGGGGGGAGATGGAGGTCGACTGCCTGGTAGGGCATGGTGCTTCCTCTCTATTGCGCGAGACTATGATGGATAGAAGCGATAAGACAGTTATATACGTCTGCGAGCTATGCGGTCAGATAGGGTATTATGACAGGATAAGAGGCAGGTACATGTGCCCAGTACACAAAGACAAGGGTGTTCTAAAACCTGTTGAAGTATCTTATAGCTTCAAGCTACTAGTTCAGGAGCTCATGAGCATGGCTATAATACCTAGATTAAAGGTAGAAGACGTGAGAGGAGGATAGTATGATTACTTATAGGATTAAAGAGATCAAATTCGGCATCCTATCGCCTGACGAGATACGTAAGATGAGCGTCACTAATATCGTGACGAGCGACGTATACGATAACGATGGCGCGCCAGTTGATGGAGGAGTAATGGATAAGAGGCTCGGGGCGATCGAACCTAGAGAAGTCTGTCCTATCTGCGGTAATACGAGAGACGAGTGCCCGGGCCATTTCGGTCATATAGAGCTTGCTAAACCAGTTATTCACGTAGGATTCGCTAAGCACATACACATGTATTTGAAGACTACTTGCAGAGTCTGCGGTAGGATTAAGCTCCCCGAGCCGGAGAGACAGTTATATCTAAAGCTACTAAACGACCTCGAAGAGCTTAAACTAACATACCTGGCTAGGAGACTCCGTGAGTATATTAGGAGGAGGGCAGCTGCCCAGCAGACATGCCCCCACTGCGGGGCGAAACAATACAAGATCAAGCTAGACAAACCCCACACATTCTACGAGATGCGGGATGAGGGATTAGTTAAGCTAACCCCGTCGGAGATTAGGAGTAGACTTGAAAGGATACCCGACGATGATGTCAGATTACTAGGTGGAGACCCTAAAGAAGCGAGACCCGAATGGATGGTTTTGACCGTCCTACCGGTTCCTCCGAGGGCTGTTAGACCGTCTATCCTGCTCGAGACAGGTATTAGGAGCGAAGACGACCTAACCCATAAGCTCGTGGATATAATTAGGGTTAACAACAGGCTGAGAGAACACGTTGAAACAGGTGCTCCGAATGCTTTGATAGAAGACGAGTGGGAGCTGCTCCAGTACCATGTCACAACGTATTTCGATAACGAAGTCCCAGGGCTTCCTCAGGCGAAGCATAGGACAGGCAAAACGCTGAAAGGTCTGGCCCAGAGGCTGAAAGGTAAAGAAGGTAGGTTCAGAGGGAACCTGAGAGGTAAAAGGGTTGATTTCAGCGCGAGGACAGTGATAAGCCCGGATCCCAACCTGAGCATTAACGAAGTAGGTGTGCCCGAGGTTGTAGCTAAGGTATTAACAGTCCCTGAGAAGGTAACTCAGTGGAATATTGAGGAGATGAGGAAGCTGGTTCTAAATGGGCCGGATAAATGGCCTGGAGCAAACTATGTTATCAAGCCTGATGGTAGGAAGATAAGCCTTAAATTCGTTGACAGGAAGGCTGTAGCGGAATCCCTTGCCCCGGGTTATATTGTAGAAAGACATTTAATGGATGGCGATATAGTTTTATTCAATAGGCAGCCTTCTCTACATAGAATATCTGTTATGGCACATGTTGTTAGAGTTCTACCGTATAAGACGTTCAGGCTAAACCTCCTTGTGTGCCCGCCGTATAATGCCGACTTCGACGGGGACGAGATGAACCTTCATGTTCCGCAGAGCGAGGAGGCTAGGGCTGAAGCTAGGATACTAATGCTGGTTGAGAAACACATTCTAACACCCAGATATGGGGGGCCTATTATAGGAGGCCTCCAGGACTATATAAGCGGCGCGTTCCTGCTAACTAACAAGTCTACGCTTCTGACAAAGGAGGAATTAATAGACCTGCTCGGTGTAACCAGCTATAAAGGCTCTCTACCCGAGCCAGCTATATACAAGCCAGCCGAGTATTGGACTGGTAAACAAGTTATCTCAGTATTCCTCCCGAAGGATTTCAATTACAAGAGGAATGCTAAAATAGCTTCGGCATCCGCGTTAAGGTGTATAGATGAAGACTGCCCGCACGATAGTATCGTAATAATCAAAAAAGGGTTAATGCTAGAAGGAGTACTAGATAAGGCTGGTATCGGTAGAGAGGAGCCTGAGAATATAGTCCACTGGCTGATTAAAGAGTACGGAGAGGATGTAGCTAGGAGGTTTATGGATGAAGTATACAAGATCTTCATAAGGTTCTCGGAAATGTATGGTTTCACTATGAGTTATTCAAACCTCCTACTACCTGGTGAAGCCCGGGAGGTTATCAGGAATATTATTGAAAACAAGAAGAAGGAGGTTGAGAAACTAATCGAAGACTACAGGGCTGGAAGGCTCCAGCCTAAGCCTGGTAAAACAGTCGAAGAGACTCTCGAAGACGAGATAATAGACTTGTTGTCCAAGAAGCTTCTAGATGAGGTCGCTGATGTTATAACACCTCATTTCGCTCTGTCAAACCCTGTCGTAGTAATGGCGAGGACAGGCTCGAGAGGTAATCCGATCAACCTTACACAAATGGCCGCACTACTTGGCCAGCAGACTGTAAGAGGTAAGAGGCTTACGAGAGGATACCTAGAGAGATCTCTGCCTCACTTTAAACCAGGCGATCTAGGCCCTGAGGCAAGAGGCTTCGTATCGAGAGGGTTCGTAGACGGCTTATCGCCTATTGAAATGTTCTTCCACGCGGCTGGAGGTAGGGAGGGTTTGATAGATACTGCTGTGAGGACTAGCCAGTCTGGTTACATGCAGAGGAGGCTGATTAACGCGCTCCAGGATATTAGAGTGGATCTCGACGGTAGTGTAAGGTCTGCGACAGGCGAGATAATACAATTTATATACGGCGAGGACGGCGTAGATCCTACAAGAAGCGATCACGGGAAAGCCGTCAATATTGATAGGATTATCCAGAGGGTAGTTGGGTGGAGGCTATGAAGCCTATAGCATCTGTAGAGGAGATAAGAGATAAGGTCAGGAAGCTAGAAGGGAGGGTAAGTTCATCAATAATTGAGGAACTCGAGAAAAAGCTTATTGAAATATACGAGAAGAACGGGCTATACGAGGAGGAGTTAGATAGGATACTAGATGAAGTTGTGAAAAGGTACGAGTCTTCTATTATAGAGCCTGGAGAGCCTGTAGGGACAGTTGCAGCGCAGAGTCTTGGAGAACCATCTACTCAGATGACTCTGCGTGTATTCCACTATGCTGGTGTTAGAGAATTCAATGTAACCCTCGGCCTCCCGAGGCTTATAGAAATAGTCGACGCACGTAAGAAACCAGAGACTCCTATAATGGAGATTTACCTCGAAGACGATTATAAATATAGTGAGGATAAAGCTAAAGAAGTCGCCAGGAAAATAGAATCAACATACGTCGAGAATGTTGCTGAAAGCATTACATTTTCGCCTTTCGAAGGGGTGATAGTGCGTCTTGACCCGGGTATGTTAGAGGATAAGGGTGTTGACGTGAGTGATGTAGTGAGGGCTATCGAAGAACTGAATCTAGGCGAGGTAGAAGTAGACGAGGAAGGACATATTATCAGGGTTAAGCTATCTGAGGAATACATGGATTTCACCAAGATGGAGAAGGTCAGGCAAAAGATTGCTTCCACAAAGATCAAGGGAGTGAAAGGTATAAGGAAAGTGATAATACAGAAGAGGGGGGATGAATACGTGCTCGTAGCTGAAGGGAGTAATCTCGAAGATGTAATGAAGATAGAAGGTGTTGACTGGAGGAGGGTGTATACTAACGACATCATGGAGATAGAGAGGGTTCTAGGTATTGAAGCTGCTAGAGCAGCGATTATTAGAGAAGTTAAGGGCGTTCTCGAAGACCAGGGTCTAGATGTTGATATAAGACATATCATGCTATTAGCGGATGTTATGACATGGACTGGTAGAGTGAGGCAGATCGGTAGGATGGGGGTAGCTGGAGAGAAGCCAAGCGTCTTAGCTAGGGCTACTTTCGAAATGACTGTCCAGAAGCTTATTGAAGCAGCTGCTAGCGGAGAGACTGACTATTTAACCGGTGTACCTGAAAATATAATAATCGGTCAGATAATACCTGTGGGTACAGGCTTAATCGAATTATATGCGACACTAGGTGGTGCTAGGAAGCATAAGGAAGAGGGATAGCTATGAGCATAGTTCAAACAGACTTGGTTAAAGCTTTGCAGACAGCCTATAGGACTGGGAGGGTAGTTATCGGCTACAAGAGAACGCTTAAAATGCTACTCCACGGGAAAGTACGGTTGGTAGTCCTAGCTTCCAACTCTCCACCGGAATTCAAAGACGATATTAGATATTATGCTAAACTATCGAATGTACCAGTAATAGTATTCCCCGGTACGAACATAGAGCTCGGAACCCTATTAGGGAAACCATACGGGATCTCGACTCTAGGCGTCATTGACCCTGGTCAATCAAATATACTGGAGCTAGCAGGTGAATCCAGGAAATGAGTAGGGAGGAGAGAGAAAAGCCACAGGTTAAAATCACGCCGGAAGAATTCAGGTATATGACGTTACTCCATGAGCTAACAGGCGTCCATGTCCTGGATTGTGTCATAGACGATGAGAACAATAGGATAATATTCCTGGTTAAGCCCTCTGAGATAGGCAAGGCTATAGGTCCTAAAGGAATATTTGTCCAGACATTGAAGAAGATGCTCAACAAGAATATTGAGATCGTAGGCTATAGCGATAACATAGAGGAGTTAACGAAGTACGCTCTAGCACCTGCTAGGGTTAAAGAAGTAAAAATAGCTGAGAGGCCGGGAGGCAAAAAGATAGTATACGCTACAGTCGAACCAGGCGATAAGGCTATAGCAATTGGTAAGAACGGTAAGAACGTTGCTAGAGCTAGGCTGCTCTTAAACAGGTACTTTAACATAGACACGGTTATAATAGCGTGATGCTTAAAAACCGAAATTAGACTCTCTATAAGAGGGGTCTAGGAAAGTGCCGGGCAAGAAATCCCCCAACGGGATGTTTGCTGCTAGGAAACTAAGGAAGAAAAGGCTCAAATTCAGGTGGAGCCTGAGAGAGTTCAAGGTCAGAATGCTGAGGTTGAAAGAAAAGGCAGATCCATTAGAAGGAGCTCCGATGGCTAGAGGCATTGTCTTAGAGAAGGTTGGCGTAGAGTCGAGGAAACCTAATTCAGCTGTAAGAAAATGTGTAAGAGTGCAATTAATCAAGAACGGTAAAGTTGTAACAGCATTTGTCCCGTGGGATGGTGGAATCAACTATATTGACGAACACGACGAGGTAGTAATCGAGGGGATTGGAGGTCCTAGAGGTAAATCTATGGGCGATATACCAGGCGTCAGGTACAGGGTGATTAAGGTAAACGGGGTCTCCCTGAAAGCTATATGGCTTGGCAAAAAACAGAAGCCTGTCAGGTAGGAGTTCTAATACTCGTAGTAATTTTGTTGTTCATCCACCAGTTCTTTCTTAACATATATGGGTTTACCTACTAGTAGCGCGAGGAATATTGCGTGGCTAGGCACCATCTTCCTCCTGATAGTTATATTGCCGTCGTTAAACTCTAGGTAAGCCGAGTAAACCCCTCTCTTCTCGTCGAATTCTTCGATAGTAACCCTTTTGATATGTTTCCCCAGGTTTTCTAGTACCTCAGGCATAGACATTAGTATGTCCCCAAACCTTTCCCTATCGTCTTCGACGTCTCTACCGTTTATTTTGTTAATAAACAAAATTATATCGTAGGGTACTCGTTCAAGATAGAACTTTCTACCATCTTCAAGCTCGCATACAATTCTAGGGACGGGAAAAACTACGTTCAGACCTTCAATCACTGTTTCTTCAACTTCTCCTAGCACATTCTTTACTAAGAGGTATTCTTTCAAACCGCTATCATCTCTAAAGTATTAAATCTCTATAGACTTGTTTTAAATATAGACGTTGTAACTACCTTGGCCTTATCGTGTGGAAAAACAGCTTATAGTAGGATGTTTAAAAAGGTTAAAGGATATTCCAACCCTAAGGTGTCTGAATGAGTGAGACATCGACTAGAGAAATCGAGTTGGGAGAGATTAGACTGTTTGGGAAGTGGAGCTATATTGGTATTACTGTTAGAGACCCTAGCCTGAAAAGATACATATCGCTGAAACCAGTCTATCTCCCGCACACCGGAGGTAGGCACGAGCATAAAAGGTTTGGCAAGGCGGAGGTACCTATTGTAGAAAGGTTGATAAACAAGATTATGAGGCCGGGTCAAAACATGGGTAAGAAGCACTTGGCTTATAACATCGTTAAGACCGCTTTTGACATAATCCACCTGAGGACTAACGAAAACCCTCTCCAAGTACTTGTTAGGGCTATCGAAAACGCTGCCCCTAGAGAAGAAACGACAAGGATCATGTACGGTGGTATTGTATACCATGTTTCAGTAGACGTATCTCCTCTTAGAAGGGTTGACCTGGCTCTGAGGTTTATAACAGAAGGCGCTCGTATGAAGGCTTTCAGGAATCCGATTAGTATTGAAGAAGCACTAGCCGAGGAAATCATATTAGCGGCCTCAAACGATCCAAGGAGCTATGCTATCCAGAAGAAAGATGAGATAGAGAGGATTGCTCTCAGCAGCAGGTAGTTTTGAACGTAATTTTATTGCTAAACCCGCCATAATACTTTATAAACGTCTCATATAATTTTTAAAACCCAGTTATGTTAACTGTAGAGAGGGTTAGAACATGAGTGCACCACAGAAGCCGCACTTGAACCTGGTGATAATAGGACATGTAGACCATGGAAAAAGCACGATGGTAGGCCACCTACTATACCGTCTAGGCTACTTCGACCAGAAGACAATACAGGCTATAGAAGAAGAAGCGAAGAAGATGGGTAAAGAGAGCTTTAAATTCGCGTGGCTCCTCGATAGGATGAAAGAAGAACGTGAGAGAGGAGTTACAATAGCCTTATCATACATGAAGTTCGAGACTAAGAAGTACTTCTTCACTATCATAGACGCCCCAGGTCACAGAGACTTCGTTAAAAACATGATTACTGGGGCAAGCCAGGCTGATGCAGCGATACTAGTGGTTAGCGCTAGGAAAGGAGAGTTCGAGGCCGGGATGAGCCCCGAAGGCCAGACGAGAGAGCACGCTATACTAGCTAAGACTATGGGTATTGACCAGTTGATCGTTGCAGTTAACAAAATGGATGCTACAGAACCGCCTTATAGCAAGGAGAGATTCCAGCAGATTAAAGAGGTAATGAGCAAGTTCCTCAAGTCTATAGGCTACAATCCTGACAAAATACCGTTCATTCCGATATCTGCATGGACCGGTGAGAATCTGATTGAAAGAAGCCCTAACATGCCATGGTACGATGGGCCGCCTCTAGTAGAGGTTCTGGACACTCTCCAGCCGCCTCCTAAGCCTATAGATAAACCTCTGAGAATACCTATCCAGGACGTCTACAATATCTCAGGCGTAGGCACAGTGCCTGTAGGGAGGGTCGAGACAGGCGTCTTAAAGGTAGGCGATAAGGTAGTATTCATGCCGGCCGGCGTCGTCGGCGAAGTTAGGTCTATTGAAACTCACCATATAAGGATTGATAAAGCAGAGCCGGGTGACAACATTGGTTTCAACGTCAAGGGTGTTGAGAAAAAGGATATTAAGAGAGGAGATGTAGCAGGGCATCTAGATAACCCGCCTACGGTAGCCGACGAATTCACTGCGAGGGTATTCATAATATGGCACCCGACAGCGATCGCTGTTGGATACACTCCAGTAATACACGTCCATACTGCTAGCGTAGCCTCTAGGATAACCGAGATAGTTGCTAAACTAGACCCGAGGACGGGTAAAGAAATAGAGAAGAACCCACAGTTCATAAAACAAGGTGATAGCGCAATAGTAAAATTCAAACCGATAAAGCCTCTAGTCATAGAGAAGTTCTCGGACTTCCCACCTCTCGGAAGATTTGCTATGAGGGATATGGGTAAGACTATCGGGATCGGCGTAGTTACAGAAGTTAAACCAGCCGAGGTAAAAATAAAGAAGTAATTTTTTTCTCTGGTAGTGTATTTTTATGAATTATGGTGGTTACTATGTCATCGACTAAAATGGTGAAGATAAAGGTCTGGAGTACTAGCGTGGATGTACTTAACGATTTCACAGGGAAGATCGCTGATATAGCTAGGAAAATGGGTGTCAAGGTCTCAGGGCCTATACCCTTGCCCACGAAGAAACTATCGATTAGAACCCTGAAGCTCCCCCACGGGGAAGGCAAGAAGAAATACGAGAAGTGGGAGATGAGGATCCATAAGAGACTATTATATATAGCTGCCGACGAGAGAGTTATGAAGCAATTAATCAGATTAAGAGTACCGCCGGAGATTTGGATGGAGATAGAGTTGTAAAAAATAATTGTAATTCAGGTTTTATCAAGTACTATACGCATCACACGCTTATTTCTTTTGAGCCTCTTTCTTCTCTTCTTTCTTTTCCTCTTTCTTCTCCTTCTTCTTGGACATACAGGCACCCTTTCTAGTTCCTATTTTTTGTCTTATATACGTATAATTTAAAAACTTACCTATTTGTTTCAACGGGTGTCATGATCACCCTATAGAAAAACCGCGGGATCTTTCTCCTAGCTAGCGTGTTTTGCCTAGAATTATAGGAGCGCCGGGGGCGGGATTCGAACCCGCGCGCCCCGTATGGGGCACTGGCTCTCCAGGCCAGCCCCTTAGGCCGCTCGGGCACCCCGGCCCAACTATATTAAATAAGGCATAGAACATCTTAAATATTGCTGGTTCACATGCGTATTAGTGTTAGCTAGTTGTCGCATGGTAGGATAGACTTAAAAAGTTATTATCTAATTCATGGTTCTAGGCATGCTTAACCGTTGATGGGAGTTATTATGGATAGAGTTTTCAGGCCAATAGTAAGGCTTGCGAATGTGGATGTAGATGGTAGTCTACCTCTCGTATACGGCTTGTCCGAAGTGAAAGGTGTAGGATTCAATTTCGCTCTAGGCGTAGTAAGGGTTCTGGGCCTAAACCCTTACATGAGGATTGGCTTCCTGACGGAAGAAGAAGTTAAGAAAGTAGAAGCTGTTATAATGGCTCCCGAGAAATTCGGGATTCCTCAGTGGGCTTTCAATAGGAGGAAAGACTATAGCAGTGGACGCGATATGCATCTAGTAGGGAATGAACTAATATTCTATGCCAAAGAAGATATCGAGCGCGAGAAAAGAATTAAGAGCTGGAGGGGTATACGTCACTCAATGGGTATGAAGGTTCGTGGGCAGCGTACTAGGACAACAGGCAGGACTGGTGTCACAGTAGGAGTTAGGAAGAGGAGACAGGTGCAACAGCAGCAGAAGAAAGAAGAGAAGTAGTGGTGATCGTAATGGGCGACCCGAGGAAGATTAGAAAGAAATGGGAGGGACCGAGGCATCCCTGGAGGAGAGATGTCTTAGAATACGAGATGAAACTGCTAGGAGCCTACGGGTTGAGAAACAAACGAGAGTTGTGGAGGATAGCGACACTAGTCAGGAGGATAAGGCATAGGGCGCGCTCACTACTAGCCGCGCCTAGAGAGGTAAGGGAGAAAGAAGAAAAGGTGTTGATACAAAATCTTGCAAAACTAGGTGTTCTCAGGGAGAACGCTAGGTTAGAAGACATACTCGCATTGAAGCCAGAGGACTTCTTAGAGAGGAGGCTGCAGACGATCGTGTATAAGAAAGGATTGGCTAAAACCATCCATGAGGCGAGACAATTGATTGTCCACGGGCATATTGCCATTGCCGGTAGAAGGATTAGATCACCTGGGTACCTTGTAAGCCTTGAGGAAGAAAAGCTTGTCGATTACGCTCCTACAAGCGTCCTGAGGCAGAAGGCTAGTCAGGCTGGTGGGTGAGTATGTCTTTCGCTGGTAGAGAGCTTAAGTGGGGGGTAGCTCACATATACAGTAGCACTAACAATACCATAATTCATATCACAGATATCTCAGGAGCTGAAACCGTTAGCAGATGGAGCGGGGGCATGGTTGTTAAAGCCGATAGGGAGAAACCAAGCCCCTATGCTGCCATGATGGCAGCTAGCAGAGCGGCTAATGAAGCTATGGATAAAGGCATTACAGCAATTCATATCAAGGTGAGAGCTCCCGGTGGACACGGCCCTAAGACACCGGGGCCAGGGGCTCAAGCAGCTATAAGAGCACTAGCTAGAGCTGGTTTCATAATAGGCAGGATTGAAGATGTTACCCCAATACCACACGATACTACCAGGAGGCCGGGCGGTAGGAGAGGTAGAAGAGTCTAGTGGTGTTTTTCAAACATGGACATACAGGTTCTGCAACAGGATTCTAGGTCTCTGAGGCTAATAGTCAAAGGCGTTAAACTACATGTACTCAATAGTATCAGGAGGGCTATTATCTCCGAAGTACCGACGGTCGCGATCGATTACGTTGTTTTCATGGAGAATAGCAGCGTATTCTATGACGAGTACATTGCTCATAGGCTCGGCCTCATACCTCTGTATAGTGAGGAAGCACTAGATAAACTGAAGCCGCCTGAGGAATGCCGTGAAGCCGGGGAGAAAGGAGTTTTCTCAGAGGATTGCTTTGTAAAATTCGAACTAAGTGGTGAAGGAGTCCCGGGAGGTGTGAGGACGCTATACAGCGGAGACCTTGTGACCAGCGATCCAGGGGTGAAACCAGTCTATGATAGGATACCGATACTCCAACTACTTGAGAACCAGAAGATTAAATTAGAAGCCTACGCTAGGCTCGGACGGGGCAAGGAGCATATTAAGTGGAGCCCAGTTTCTGTTGCAGCGCACAAGTACATACCTGTCGTAAACATAGACTACGGTAAATGCTCTTACCCAAACTGCAGGAAATGTGCCGAGGTCTGCCCTAAGCAGGTTATTGTCGAGAAAGATAACAGGGTAGTGGTTGAAGAATCGAGGATTCTAGAATGTAGTCTATGTCGTTTATGCGAAGTGGTATGTCCTACTAACGCTATTAAGGTGTCTTGGAAGAACGATGAGTACATTCTCTATTTTGAATCGACAGGTTCTTTAAGCCCTAAGAGAATTCTAATAGAGGCAGCTAAGGCTCTCGAAGAAAAACTAGGCTCACTCAAGAAGTTTATCGAAGGTGGTGTTGTTGGAGAGGGTTAAAACAAATATATTGCTTAGGAAAACGATCAGAGAGCTTAAGAAAGCTGCTAACAGATACAAGGCTCCTATATGGAGGGCTGTAGCAGAATTACTTGAATCGCCTAGGAGGAGGCGTAGAGCAGTTAATCTAAGTAGGATAAATCGTTACACGTCTCAGGGAGACGTAGTTGTAGTACCGGGTAAAGTACTAGGCTCGGGTGCTTTAGACCATCCTGTTACCGTAGCTTCGTTCAGTTTCTCCAAGACAGCCCTAGAGAAAATCCGGGCGAGTGGTGGCAGGGCTATACACATACTAGACCTGGTAAAAGAGAATCCTAAGGGAAGCGGGGTGAAAATAATTGGCTGAGAGTAGTGAGCAAAAAACTATTATAGTAGACGCTTCGGGTTTAATACTAGGCAGGATGGCGAGTATAGTAGCTAAGAAGCTGCTCGAGGGCTATAGAGTCTATATTGTAAACGCTGAGAAAGCAGTATTAAGCGGTGAAAAGAAGAGAGTTATAGAGGGATATAAGCTATTGCTTAAAGTCAGAACACACTATAACCCGGAAAAAAGCGGTATAAGAAGACCTAGGTCTCCTGCTAATATTGTTAAAAGGGCGATCAGAGGTATGCTACCTATGGATAAGGCTAAAGGAAGGATGGCATATAAGAGGCTGAGGGTCTACATAGGTATGCCTAAAGAATTCGAAGGAAAGCCTCTAACCAGGTTCCCTGAAGCCGAGGCATCAAGGTTATCGGGTAGGTATATTACCGTTGGAGAAGTAGCGGAAAGCCTTGGCTGGAGAGGTGTTACTCAATGAGTAGTCAAGAACCCGCTAGCAGTTTTAAAATCGTTATATCCTCAGGCAAGAGAAAAACGAGTGTAGCCACGGCTACTATCAAACCTGGGAAGGGCAGGGTATGGATTAACAATATCCCCCTCGAGGTTCTACCTATAGAAATGGCGAGGATGAAAATAATGGAACCACTACTTCTGATAGGAGACCTCAGGAATACAATAGACATCAGGGTGAGAGTGAGAGGTGGAGGATGGATGAGCCAGGCTGAAGCGTCGAGGATAGCTATTGCTAGAGGCCTTGTTGAATATTTTGGGTCTGAGGAGATAAAGAATATATTTAAAGAATATGATAGACATATGCTAAGCGGGGATCCAAGGCAGACAGAGCCCGAGAAATGGGGTAGGTATAGCGCTAGGAGGAGATGGCAGAAGAGCTATAGGTGATAGTTTTGCTATTCCCGGTTAGATGTTTTACGTGTGGAGCACCCATAGGGCATTTATGGGAGGAATACATAAAGAGAGTTGAGGCTGGAGAAGACCCTGGTAAAGTACTCGACGACCTAGGCGTGAAAAGATATTGCTGCCGTAGGATGTTTTTATCACATGTCGATATAGCAAGAGAACTGCTTCATTTCCCGAAGATATCGTGAGGTGGGAGAATGTTCGAGGAAGAAGGCCCTGATCTAGGTGAGGAGAAACCCATAACGTTACTACCGGGCGAGAAAGCAGTCGAGCTTCTAATACCTCTAGAAGAGTATCTGACGGCAGGCGTCCACATCGGAACCCATATCTGCACGAGGTTCATGGAGCCTTTCGTGTACAGGGTTAGGAGCGACGGGCTTTACATTCTCGATGCCCGTAAGATAGACGAGAGAATAAGGGTTGCGGCAAAGTTCCTGGCTAGGTACGATTCTAGCAAGATGGCTGTAGTATCGGTTAGACAATATGGTTTCAAACCTGTTACTAAAATGTGCTCCTACGTAGGCTGCAAACCGTTCACAGGCAGGTTTATCCCTGGAACATTCACAAACCCGAGCCTTAAATGGTATTTCGAGCCAGACGTAGTAGTGGTAACAGACCCTAGGGCTGATGCGCAAGCTGTTAAAGAAGCCGCTGAGATAGGCATACCCGTAGTAGCTTTCGCGGATACAGACAATAAGATCGAGTTCGTAGACTTAGTAATACCTGGTAATAACAAAGGGAGGAAGAGCCTAGCGCTGCTATACTGGCTCTTGACAAGGCAGATACTGAGAGAGAAAGGGCTGATACCACCGAACGGAGACCTGCCTGAAAAACCTGCTGATTTCGAGACCAAGCTTTAGGGAAGAGTGTAATGAGCAAGAGATACCCTGCTGTAGCAGGTTACTTTTATCCCAGGGATAGAAAAGAGCTTGTATCAACCATACAGCAGGCATTCCTTCATAGGCTAGGACCGGGTAAACTGCCGACGATAGGCGGTTTCAGGGATAAGAGTGTAATCGGGTACGTGGTCCCACACGCCGGCTATGTCTATAGCGGTCCGGTAGCAGCCCATTCTTATTACGACCTGGCTAGTAGCGGGATCCCTGAGACAATAGTTGTCCTAGGCACTAACCACACGGGTTACGGCGCTCTAGTATCAGTGTACCCTAAAGGCTCATGGGTAACCCCGCTAGGCGAAGTCGAAGTAGATAGTGAACTAGCTTCTAAAGTAGTTGATATTAGTAGTTACGCGGAATTAGACGAGGATGCCCATATAGAAGAACACAGTATTGAGGTACAGATACCCTTCCTCCAGTATATTTATGGAGACAGGTTCAAAATACTACCTGTTACAATCGGGTTGCACACCGTTGAAGTCGCACGCGACCTAGCTCTCTCTCTTTTAAAAGCTAGTAGCGAATTGAAGAGGGATATAGTCGTTCTAGCTAGTAGCGATTTCAATCATTACGAGCCACAAGATATTACAGTTAGCAAAGACATGGAGGCTATCAACTATATTATTAGAGGGGATGTAGAAGGCTTCTACAGAGTGTTAATAGAGAAAAATATTACTGTCTGTGGGCCAGGAGGGATTATGACTCTCATAGAGTATGCTAAGCAGGTTAGCGGTGGGAAGTGGAAGGCGGTGTTACTCAAGCATGCTACTAGCGGTGATATAACCGGCGACTATTATGCTGTCGTAGGCTACGCTTCGATCAAATTCCAACGGGAGTAAGAAGAGTGGTTTTTATTGGATAATAGGCATATAGATAGGAAGCTTGAGCATATTGAGATAATCATTAAAGAGGATGTAGATCACCCGGATCGCTGCAAAGCGTTCTTTGACTCGGTAATACTAGTTCATCAGGCTCTACCTCTACTAAGTTTTAAGGAAGTAGATACGAGTACAACTTTTCTAGGCAGAATTGTAGAAGCCCCTGTAATGATAACAGGGATGACGGGAGGGCATCCAGATACAATACCCATTAACGAGAAACTGGCTAGAATAGCTGAAGAATTACGTATCCCGATAGGACTAGGGTCTATGAGGCCTCTTTTCATAAAGAAAGGGGATAGGCAGATAGCTGAATCCTATAGGGTTGTGAGGAGAATCGCTAGAGATGTTCCTGTGGTAGGAAATATTGGGGCGGTTAACCTAGTTGGGATCGAGAGCAGGGATATCCAGGATATAGTTAATGAATTCGAGCTAGATGGTTTAGCAATACACTTCAATCCGGCTCAGGAAGCCATACAGGAGGAAGGTGATACGGATTTCACTATTAGCGTATTCGAGAGGGTCAGGGACTTGAAGAAAGCTATTGGTGTCCCGCTGATTCTAAAAGAGGTTGGAAACGGTTTCTCGAAAGAATTCGTAGGCTTATTCTACTCTAACGGTTTCAGGATGTTCGATATATCGGGGGCTTGCGGTACTAATTGGATAACTGTAGAAAAATACCGTTTAAGAAACAATAACCTCAAAGCCCGTGTTGCAGACGTCCTTTCTTCCTGGGGTATTCCTACGCCGGCATCGCTTATTGAAGCCAGGTATGCGGCACCCGACTCCTTCATAATAGCAAGCGGGGGCGTATGGGATGGTTTAAGGGCTGCTAAAATGCTTTCACTAGGAGCTGATATGGTAGGCCTTGCTAAACCTGTTCTAAAAACCTTGCTGTTAGAAGGGTACGAAAAAGCACTAGACTTCCTCAAATCCTATATCCTAACATTGAAAACCGTGATGTTTCTAACTTCTTCAAAGAAGCCTGTAGACCTGAGGAAGAGGCCTGTGGTAATACTAGACCCTCTCCTCGAGTATATTAAACAGAGGGGTATCGATATCAACGAATACCTTTTATCGAGGTAGATCCAGGTATTGTACGATTTCCCAGCTCTACTAGTACCCTGCACGGGAAAAGCCTCTTGGTGCCTTATCGGACAATGCATCTACCCGGCGGACGGGGCTTGCGAAGAAGGAAAAGGGTTTTGTATAAAAGAGTATGAGAATTCTATTGAAAGAATAGATTTATTGAATAACCTCGTCTTAGACGATATGATTATCATAAGCAGGTATAAGGCGTTAAACGAGGCGAAAGCATACTTATTGAAGAAAGGAGACAGGGTCTGTATACAGGAGGTATCCTCAGCAGGCGTTTTCATTGAGAAGAACGAGGGAGACATGGTTTTAGAAGGAGAGAAAATAGGTAGCACACTATCTTCGAAAGGTGTAGTGAGAACTGTTCGATCCCTATGTAAAGGAATTATAGTGCTTATCGTAAATATAACCTGGGAGTCGCCTGAAAAATACATTATAGTGGTAGTGAAAGAAAATGAGCTTAGACCCATCCGTATTGGAAAAGATAAAGGAGAGTGCGTTAAAGAATGCACTACTTAACGCGGTAAAACACGACGGGAAGGCTGATGTTAAAGCCGTGGTTTCTAAGGTTCTTGGTGAGATACCTGATGCTAGAAGGAGTGCTAGGGAAGTCGTTAATATAGTACAGGAAATAGTATCGCAAGTCAATTCGATGACTATAGATGAACAAATAAGCATATTGAAATCCAGGTGGCCGGATCTACTAGCTGAGAAAAAAGTTGAGAAAGAGAAGACTCTCCCACCGTTACCTAATGCGGTAGAAGGAAAAGTGAGGACGAGGTTTGCTCCTAACCCGGATTTCGCAATACACCTAGGGAATGCTAGACCCGCTCTACTAAGCTATTGGTATGCTGTCGAGTACAAGGGTAGGTTTATACTTAGATTCGAAGACACAGACCCTAGGCTTAAATCACCTTATCCAGAAGCCTATCAGAGGATTAGAGACGATCTCAAATGGCTTGGAATCAAATGGGATGAAGAGTATATCCAGAGCCTTAGGATGGAGATATTCTATGATATAGCGAAGAAGCTTATAGAGAAGGGCGGGGCATACGTCGATACATGCCCGGAGGAAGAGTTTAGGAAGCTGAGGATAAAAGGGCAGGCCTGTCCGCACAGAAACGATCCCCCGGAGAACAATCTCGAGAGATTCGATAAGATGCTTGGAGGATATTTCAGCGAGGGAGAAGCTGTGTTAAGAGTTAAAACCGATCTGAACCACCCAGACCCGAGCGTTAGAGACTGGGTTGCTATGAGGATAATCGATACATCTAGAAACCCCCATCCAATAACCGGAGACAGGTATATTGTTTGGCCGACATATAATTTCGCTGCCGGCGTAGACGACCATTTAATGGGTATAACACATATCCTACGGGCGAAAGAACACATATCGAATACTGTTAAACAAAAATATTTATACGACCACCTGGGCTGGGAGTATCCTACAACAATACACTTCGGCAGGCTAAGCCTTGAGAATGTGATACTGAGCAAGTCTAAGATGAGGAAGCTCATACAGAGCGTTGAAGAGGATCCATATAGCGACCTGAGGTTTGGTACGATAGCGAGCCTGAGGAGAAGGGGTATACGCCAGGAGACTATTCACAAGATCGTTCTAGACGTTGGTATTAAACAGGTCGATGCTAGGATAAGCATGGTGAACATGTATGCTATCAACAGAACGATAGTAGACCCTATTGCAAAGCGCTATATGGCTGTTGAAAAACCTGTGCTAGCAGTGCTAAAATTAGGCAGGGATCAGATCGAAGCACATATACCGAGAAGTATGACACAAAAAGAAGTGGATTCGATCGTTTTAAGAGACGGGGACGTAGTAGCCGTTTCCCAGGGTGATTTCGAGAAATACAGGGAATCCGGTTTCAGGCTGCTTGGGCTAGGGAATTTTGTAGTGAAAGGAACGACGAATATAGACGGGACATCGCTTTTTGTATTCGAGCTTGTCAGTACGAGTGCCGATGAAGCAAAGAGGATGAACCTCCCTATTATCCAATGGGTTAAAATAGGCGATTACGCTAAGGCTATCCTGCTAGTTGCTAGCGGCGAATCCGTTGAGGTGAGAGAATTGCTTGCTGAGAGGAGGATACTAAACGAGAAGGCAGATAACATAGTTCAGTTGTATAGGATCGGGTTCGCAAGAGTAGAGAAGGTGGAAGACAGCCAGATTACACTAGTGTTTAGTCATGATTGACCAGTTAGACTATTTGAATAGATTCAAATACGATTTTAAACCGGTTGGCGATTACTGGTTTACTACCTTCCTTATCGAGCTCATCAAGAATTCTAATGGTTGTATTGAGACCACGCTAGATATTGGCGTGTCGAAAAAAGTTGTGTGCAAGAAGAACGGTTTCATAGAGGTAAATGGACGGATATTCGAATTAGAATTGTTGAAACCATCGGAAGAAGACAGAGTTGTACTAGTGGATAAAGAGGGCGTTATCGAGGTTGTAAAACACAGCGAGACCGGGTTCTACAAATTGAAAGCCATAGGGATCGACAAACCTACGACTATCGAGGTTAACGGTATACATATGCATCGTATCGAGGAAGTAGACCCTATGAGCGACGCTCTTCTTAAAGTTAGGGAAGCTAGAATAAGGAGGAATAATATTGTTCTAGATACATGCACAGGCCTGGGGTATACGGCGATTAACGCTCTGAGGTTAGGAGCGAGGAGAGTTTTCACATTTGAGATAGATAGAAACGTGTTGTGGATCGCTGAACGCAACCCGTGGAGTAGGAGGTTAGCCGATGAGAGAGTAATTGTCTACAATACGGATGTAGTTGAAGCAATCTATGGATTCCCCGATAATTTCTTCGATAGGATAATACATGACCCGCCGAGGTTTACACGTTCTACGGGGGATTTGTATTCCATGGAATTCTACAGGGAATTGAATAGAGTGCTAAAACCCGGTGGGATATTATTCCACTACACTGGTCGTCCCAGGGTCCACGGTCCTCCAGATATTCTAAAAGGGATTAAGAATAGGCTGGAGAAAGCCGGGTTTTCAAGAGTAGTTTACAGCTATAGAGCTCTTGGATATACTGCTTTCAAACCGCTATGAATATTACTTTACTGTTTTCAACTCTCGCGGTCTTATACTATTTGATATTACTTCCTCAGCCCCATAAGAATAAAAGCCCTTCTTAGTATTAGAGAGAATCTTAGACGACCATATGGGAGGAGGATGAAAATGCCTAAGCCGTTTTATGTAAAATTCGAGGTTCCTCCAGAGCTCGCTGAGAAAGCCTATGAGTTGCTAAAGAAAGCTAGGGAGACAGGTGGTAAGATAAAGAAGGGTACTAACGAGACAACGAAGGCTGTCGAGAGAGGACAGGCTAAGCTAGTATTGATCGCTGAGGATGTAGATCCTCCCGAGATAGTAGCCCACTTGCCCGTGCTCTGCGATGAGAAGAAGATACCGTACATATATGTGCCGAGCAAGCAGAGGCTTGGGGAAGCTGCTGGGATAGAGGTTGCTGCGGCTAGTGCGGCGATATTAGATTTTGGGGGAGCCAAGGATCTAGCTGAGGAAGTCTTGCAGAAACTGAAAGAAATAAGGGCTAAGAGTAGCTAATTTTTTTATCTTTTACTCGTCAGTTTCCTAGCTTCTCTCTCTGTCTCTCTTAGAATAAGGATATCTCCTATTCTTACAGGTCCTTTGACATTCCTAGTGATAACCCTTCCTTTATCACGCCCTTCTAATACCCTAACTCTAACCTGTATGATCTCGCCTGTCACACCAGTCCTCCCAAGTATTTGCACTACCTCTGCAGGGAAACCTATTTCCTCTATGATATTCACCTTAGGGGCTTCGAATTCAATTTTTCTAGGCGTACTCGTGGACATCACCAATGGATTCAGCATTACCTAACTAAGCTTATAAAGATTTAAATTCCTTAAAGGTTATTCAGCAACACCTAGGTGCTTAGTATGTTGCAAAAGATGGCTACATGTGCTTTCTGTGGGAGAGAGATAGAGCCGGGAACAGGTATAATGTATGTTAGAAATGATGGCACTATTCTCTATTTCTGTAGTAGCAAATGTTTTAAAAACTTTAGACTAGGCAGAGACCCTAGAAAATATAAATGGACTATGAAGTATTCGGTCGCAAAATAGCATAGGGCGTTTCATATATGCCGGCGGAGAGAACGCTTGTCATGATCAAACCAGACGGGGTTAGACGTGGTTTAGTCGGCGAAATAATATCGAGATTCGAGAAGAAAGGTTTTAGAATCGTTGGTTTAAAAATGCTTAGAATGAGTAGAGAACTAGCTGAGAAATTCTATAGCGTTCACAAAGGCAAGCAATTTTTCGAATCATTGATCGAATTTATTACCTCGGGGCCTGTCGTAGCAATGGTTATAGAAGGCGATTCTGCTATAAGCGTTGCGAGACTAATGATCGGGGCTACAGATGGTAGGCAGGCTCTGCCAGGAACGATCAGGGGGGACTACTCGCTTTCAAAAACTGAGAATGTTATCCACGCTAGCGATAGCCCTGAATCGGCATCATACGAGATCGGCCTTTTATTTAGAGAAGAAGAATTAGTATCTTGGTAGCACGTCTATAGCTGTATAAACCCGCCGTAGAACGGGTCTCTTTTCTTTTTGATCGCTATGATCTCTTTTAGAACCATTAGTTCGTCGTTTGAAAGCTCGTTCCTGTATTTTGTAAGCCATAGCGTGACATGCTCTTTTGGAATGCTAGTGTACAATATATCTCCTTCATCGATATGACGACCCACCATGACGTGTCCGCGTATGCTAATTGCTACAGAAGAGCCTACGAGCGCTTCTTTCAATACCTGGTCTTTATCCCTGATCTGCATGATAGTGCCTATTTCAACACCGTCTTCTCTCATCAGTGGGTAGCCGGGTCTTATCCTGCCTCCGAGTACTTCGATACCTACGATAGCGGGGTCGCTTCTTCTGAAAATATATCCTGGTAGGATCCTTATCTTCCCCGGCCTCACTAATGTTTCAAGTTCTTTCATCTTTTCTTTTGTCCTTACCTCTTGAACCCATTTAGCGAATTCTTCGATCAACTGGTAGATCACATTGTGGACTAGTATGGTGACTCCTTCTCTTTGCGCTAGCTCCCTGGCCTCTGGTAGTATTTTTACATTGAAAGCGAGCACAATCTTATACTCGGGTATACTCGAGCCTATTATAGCTGCTTCGAGGACATCATTCTGTGTTACAGGGCCTACATCAGCTATTCTAATAGGTATATTCATTTGTCTAAGGGCAGAGGTTACTGCTTCTAACGTGCCGAGCGTATCCGCTTTAACAACAACACCGTTACTACTGCTCCTAATAATTATCTCGCTAATCTCCTCGCTGATCTTCCTTGAAAGCTCCTCAGCCTGCCCGATATCTGATGCTACATACAGCGATGAGCCTGCCATAGCATTATCCAAATCGGGTGCTGAGATCTTCACTCCGGCCGCGGCAACTATTTCGTCGACCGGTATAAACGAGCCTTCGTGCATCCTCATGTCTTGTAATGGCCTAGGCATTAGTAGCGCTCTAACCTTAGTGATTATAGGGCCTTGCTTCCCTGCTAAAACAATAATATCGCCTCTCTTAATCACGCCATCGTAGATAATCACGTCTATAGTCGTTCCGTATCCAGGCTCTTCTTTGACTTCCAGCACAACCCCTTTAGCTGGCTCGTTTCTAGATACTAGCCTCTTCTTCATGAACTGCTGTACCAGCCCGGTTATCAACGCAAGGAGCTCTGGTACGCCTTCACCTGTTTTAGCCGATACCGGTACTATGGCAACCGTTGTACGGAAATCCCTGACTCTGTCAAACCTCTCGGCTTGGAAACCCTGTTCGTATAGCTTGGATACTATGTTATAGATCCTCTCATCGAGCTTGTATATCGTCCTCTGGCTCTGGTATTTAATAGACTCTAGGAATGGGGCGTCTGGTCTCGGACTCCATCCCTCGATCCTATCTATCTTATTAGCGACTACTATGAACGGCACTCTCCTCTCTTTGAGTATGCTAAGAGCTTCATACGTTTGTTTCTGGAAACCCTCTATTACATCTACTACCAGTAGGGCGAGGTCGGCTACGCTGCCACCCCTCCGCCTAAGGTTTGTGAAAAGTTCGTGCCCGGGGGTGTCTATGAATAATATTCCGGGGATTTCAATAGTGAGCTTGGGGAAGAATTTACGTAGTGGTTCAACAACCTTATTTAATACACTCGCGGGAACAATACTTGCTCCAACGTGCTGCGTGATCTCTCCAGGCTCTTTCTTCGCTACCGTCGTCCCCCTTATTTTGTCTAAAAGCGTAGTTTTACCGTGGTCTACGTGTCCTAGTACTACGACAATCGGTTGCCGGATCCATGATTCCTGGCTAGTGCTCAAAACACTATCACCTAGCGTTGATAATTGGATAAAAGGATATTAGGGCTTTCGTAGTTGGAAGAAAAGGATTTATAAGACGTATCAGGTATTCTAGCTATTTTGACCACCGGGGTGTCTGGTGGCGTCATATGCCTGATTTCAAGATAGTTGTAAGCGACCCGGAGGCGCCTAAACAAGAGAAGATAGTTAAGGTGAAGGTTGTCGGCGATCCCGATGTACCTTTTACAGAAAGAATGAAAGAGAAATTTGAGCTCCCAATAATAAGAATAAACCCTAAAACAGCGACGTTGATTGGAGCAAAGCATGGCGTCGCAACCATTAGGATGAGGAGGCCTGATACAGGGGATAAGATAAAGATAACAGGTACATTACAACTAGATGATTCGATCCCGGAGAACGAGGTCAGAGTAAACTCTGAGCAGTTGATAAACCTTGCTGGAGTAAACGAGCTAGAAGGAGAGATATTCAGGGCTAGGGCGTGGCAGATAAGGGTTAACGATGAAAGGACGAATTCTTTCATAGGCTTGAAAATTGGAGATGCAATAGATGGCAGTATAATAGGTTTGAAAGGGGTTAGACTCGAGATAACTGGTGGAAGCGATAACAGCGGCTTCCCTATGAGGCCTGATGTACACGGTCCTGTTAAGAAGAAGGTATTATTATCCGGCCCGCCTGGTTTCCACCCTAGAGAAAACGGTGAAAGGAGAAGAAAGATTGTGAGAGGTAATACTATATCGCCCGATATTGTTCAGATCAACACTATGATAAAGTATTAGAATCTATTGTTTTTAACTATAACAGTAAATATCAATTAGAGGGATTGTTTACTTGCCGTGGGTAATGAGACAGCCAGAGGTAAATATTGGGGTAGTCGGGCACGTCGACCATGGTAAAACAACTCTCGTACAGGCTCTTACAGGGATATGGACAGCTAGGCATAGCGATGAGATAAAGAGGGGTATGACGATCAAACTAGGGTATGCTGATGGGAATATAGCTTACTGCGAGCACTTAGAGCCCCCTGATGCTTACACTACCGAGCAAGTATGCCCTGATGGCAGCGAGTCTAAGCTTCTTAGGAGAGTGAGTTTTGTCGATGCGCCGGGTCACGAAGCGTTAATGGCTACTATGCTTAGTGGTTCTTCTCTAATGGACGGGGCAATACTAGTAATAGCTGCGAACGAACCATGCCCGCAACCCCAGACACTAGAGCATTTCTCCGCATTGAACATCATTGGTATAAAACACCTCGTTATCGTCCAAAACAAGATAGACGTGGTTTCGAGAGAACGGGCTCTGGAAAATTATAAGGAGATTCTTAAGCTTATAAACGGGACCCCCTACGAGAACTCCCCTATAATACCTGTTTCAGCACTACATAAATCGAATATAGACGTCTTACTGCAGGCATTATACGAGGAAATTCCTGTTCCCGAGAGAGATACTCTCTCAGACCCTATAATGCTAGTTGCGAGGAGCTTCGAAGTAAACAGACCTGGCACTAGTTACAAGGATTTACGTGGGGGCGTTGTAGGCGGATCTCTAATAAAAGGCGTACTCAGGGTTGGAGATGAAATCGAAATAGTGCCTGGCGCGAAGGTTCCCGCTGGCAAGACAGGGTATAAGTACGAACCTCTTGTAAGCACTGTTGAAGAACTAAGATTCGGAGAACTTAAGGTTGAAGAAGCTAGGCCGGGGGGTCTACTAGCGATCGGGACTAAACTAGACCCGTCTCTTACAAAAGCCGATAGCCTGGTAGGGAATATCGTAGGTAAACCTGGTAGGACTCCTCCGGTAGTTGACTCGTTGGAGATCTCGTATAAAATCCTGGAGAGAGTCGTAGGAGTTAAAGAAATGAGTAAAATGCCCCCTCTCCAGAACAAGGAGATGATCGTTTTAACAATTGGTACTGCTGTTAGAGTCGGTACAATAACTAAACTAGGGCAAGATACTATGGAGGTCGAGCTCAAAGAACCTGTTGCTACATGGACTGGCTCGCGGGTAGCACTAAGCAGGAGAGTCCTCGGCAGATGGAGGCTGTCGGGTTGGGGTATTATAGAAGCTATAGCAAGCAGAGGAAGGTGAAACTAGTTTTCGACACCAATTTTATAGTCACGCTCGCAGACTACCCTTATCTCCTATCCCAGCTAGAGGATTTATTCGCTGACTCAAACTATGAATGCGTAATACCCGACATAGTGATCAGCGAGTTGGAAAAAATACGTAGCTCTCTCGGCCTCGCGAAAGCTAGGATGTTGGAAAATATTGTTAGATACCTAGAGGGCAAGTGCTCTATAGCTTATTTATCTAAGGGGCAGAGCGTAGATGAGGCTATTGTAAGCTATGCTCTAGAAAACCATGGGATCGTTGCTACTAACGATAGAGATCTGAGGAGGAAGCTGAGGGGAGCTGGTATTCCATGTATTTATTTCCGGGAGGAGTCTAAGAGGATTGAAATAGAGGGAGAGATACTCTATTATTAAATGTTAAAAGGTGAAATAAGTGTAGTAAGGCTGAGGTGTAGCATTTGTTTAAACTAGTCAAGGTTAAAAGCGTTGTGAGGATCCCGCCGGAGAAGTTCGGGAGGCCCCTAGAGGAGGTCTCGCGGGAGGAGTTGAGGAGAGAGTATGAAGGGGTTCTAACGACGAACGCAGGCCTGATTATAACTATTTTAGACGTTAAGGTTAGCGAGTATGGGAGGATTATTCACGGGGATGGAGCTACATACCATGATGTCGAGTTTACTGCCCTAGCATACGACCCCTTCTTGAAAGAAGTTGTAGAAGGAGAAGTACTGACTGTTACTGACAGCGGCTTGTTTATAGACCTAGGGCCGATAGACGGGTTCATATACATAGGGCAGGTCTCGGATGAGAAAGTCGAGTACGATGCCTCGAGGCAGGCATTGTTGTTAAGGAACCGTAAAGTCATAATCGATAGAGGCGATAATGTTAGAGCTAGAATATACAGTATAGGCCTGCAACCGGGTAAAGGATTGAGAATTCAACTAACAATGAGGCAGGTTGGACTAGGGAAGATAGAGGAGGAGTAGAGTTGTCTGCAAGAGGCAGACCTTTCAAAGCATGCCGTAGGTGCAGGGCTCTTGTCGACAAGAATACAGAGATATGCCCTGTATGCGGTTCTAAAGATTTCACAGATGAATGGGAAGGGGTTATTATAATAGTTGATCCGGGTAGATCCGTTCTCGCACAAGAACTTAAAATAGGGTCTCAGGGAAGGTTTGCTATAAAAGTGGTTTAGTGGGATGAGGCTCCCAGTCCTCAGGCTGCCCGGCGAGTTTTTAAACAGCTTGAAAATCCCCCAGGGAACTCTCTTTGTAACCGAGGTGGAAGGTAGGCCTGTTAGGAATATAAGTGTTGATGCGTCAGTAGGCGATATTGTTTCAACAACCCTGGTTCAACGCCTCAAGATCTTAGATGGTAGAACTAGAAGAGGCGATGCCTATATCATGGATCTTAAGCCGGATATCGAAATAGTTAACCCTCGTGGTAGCATATCTATTTTTGCGATAACCTTGTTGAGGGCTGTGAGAAAAGGAGTGGTTCTAGTAAATGGTGAAGAAGATTTATTAGCCGCAGCAGTAGCCTGGAACTCTCCTGACGAGTGGACGATAGCTTATGGACAGCCTAATGTAGGAGTCGTAGTAATAACAGCTAGTAAGGAAAGACTTTTAAAATTCGTTAAAATATTAAAACCAGCCATTGCCGTATATAACCCCTGAAGTGTTTAAGGGTGCTGGAATGGGTAAAACGCTTCAGATAGCCGGGTTTACGGGCGAAATAGTCTCAGAGAGATACAATCCGCTGGTGAAGAGGAGAGAGATAGTGTTAAGGATAACCCATATTGGTACTGGAACTCCTAATAGAGGTGAAGTTCGACGAGAGATAGCTAGATTATTTAATGTAAATATAGACCAAGTTTACGTCAAGAAGATAGAGACAGAATATGGAATAGGGGTAAGCAACGTTAAGGTATTCATATACAACTCTGCTGAGAGGGCTAGGATGTTCGAGCCGGAGTATATTATAAAGAGGAATGAAGAAGCAATGCAAAAAGTAGCCGGGCAGCAGAGTAACGGGTGAGTACTATGGCCCATGTCCATAAACTCTACGAAGTTGATTTAAAGAACTGGACGATCAAACCTAAGAATAAGAGATGTCCCAAGTGCGGTAGTTTCATGGCTTACCATAAACAGCCTGTCCCGAGATGGCATTGCGGGAAATGCGGTTATACCGAGTATGTCAGGTAGTAGGCAACTATATAGAATCCCTTTTCCAATCCCCGAGCCAGAAGATAGAAACCTGATTGTTCTAGGAGTAGAATCTACAAGTCATACACTCGGTATCGGAGTAGTAGTCTACAAAGGTAACGGCCTAGTCGAGATAGCTAGCAATATACGAAAAGTGTATACTCCTTCAAAAGGAGGCATCCACCCCAGGGAAGCGGCAAATACACATATTAGAAACGCTAAGGAGGCCATCGAAGAGGCTTTAACGGTTTCAGGCTTTAAGCTTAGAGAGGTAGACGCCGTTGCTGTAGCCCTGGGACCCGGCCTAGGCCCCTGTATCAGGGTCGGCGCGACGATCGCGAGGTTTATATCCTCCTACCTCGATAAAAAACTGGTTCCAGTAAATCATGCCGTAGCCCATGTTGAGATAGGGAAGCTTGTAACAGGCTTAGCAGACCCCCTCATAATATATGTCTCTGGCGGTAATACTATGATCGTAGCGGGTAAACAAGGCTATTATAGAGTGTACGGCGAGACGCTTGATATACCTCTCGGCAATCTGTTTGATACGTTTACGAGAGAGGTAGGTATAGCTCCCCCATATATAGTGGAAGGCAGGCACGCAATAGACATATGTTCCGAGTGGGGAAGGGATTTCATTCCCTTACCTTACGTTGTTAAGGGAAACGACCTGAGTTTCTCTGGGCTTTTAACTGCGGCATTGTCTGTAGCGAGGAAGTATGCTAAGAGCGACCGTAAAAAACTCGGAGACGTATGTCTAAGCCTCCGTGAAACAGCGTTTAATATGCTGGTCGAGGTAGCCGAGCGTGTGTTGCTAACATCCGGCAAAAAATCGATACTCCTAGTAGGAGGTGTCGCCTCCAATATTTATCTGAATACTAAACTAGAGCTAATGGCTAGCGAGCATGGTGTAGTATTTAGATCAACGCCCACAGACTATAGCGGGGATAATGGTGCTATGATAGCATATACAGGCCTCTTGAACTATCTTTACGGAGTGACTGTAGAGCCTTTGAAAGCCTACGTGAGGCAGAGATGGAGGATAGACGAGGTTGAAATACCTTGGATGAAGTAACCGAGTTCGCTGAAGGAGCTGAATCGAAGATAATGAAAGGAAAGATCGGCGGTATAAATGTAGTGTTCAAAATCAGGGTTAGCCGGAAATACCGCCATCCTGACTACGATAGGGTCTTCAGAGAGAGCAGGACTAGAAACGAAGTGAAAATAATGCTAGACCTGCTTGAGAAAGGAGTGAGAATACCGATCCCTATAGCCGTAGATTTAAACAACTACATAATAGTAATGACTGTAGTAGAAGGAAGGAGGCTCTCCGAAATAATATTAGAAGAAGACGTGGACTTGCTGGCTAAGACCTATTTCGAGATAGGTAGGCAGGTAGGTGTAATCCATAACTCAGGGATCTATCACGGGGATCTAACTATCTCTAATATCATTGTCGATAGCAGGCTAGAGCCGTATATAATCGATTTCGGGTTATCGGGCTATAGCAATGATATAGAGGAGTATGCTATAGACCTCCACTTATTTGATAGGAGTACAAGGAATACTGTGCCAGAGAAAGCCAGCGTGTTAATGAATAGTTTTCTCACAGGATACTCTTCCGTATTCCCTAAATACAGAGACGTATTAGAGAGGATGGCGGATATACGTAGGAGGGGGAGATATGTTGAAGAACGTTTGAGGAAGAGGTTGAGGCGTGATGCTTACACAGCCTGAGGATATTATTTACTTCGTAACCGATAACAGGCATAAGTTCGAGGAAGTAAAGCCTATCGCGGTGGAATACGGGTTCAAATTATCTATGCTCCCCGGGGTGAAACTAGAGATTCAATCGGATAATATTGAAGAAGTATCCAGGAAGTCTGCTATAATAGCGTATTTGCTAACAGGGAGGAACGTTCTAGTCGAAGATGCCGGATTGTTTATTAGAGCTTTAAATGGGTTCCCAGGGCCTTACAGTAACTATGTTTTTCGAACAATAGGTATAAGAGGGGTTCTAAAACTACTCGAGGACGCCTGGGATAGGTCTGCTTGTTTTAAATCTGTCGCTACAGTAGTATACGATCGGTTCATCGTAGTTGAATCGGGAGAAGTATGCGGTACTATAACTAGAGAGCCTAGGGGGGATAAAGGATTCGGCTTCGACCCTATCTTCATCCCTGAGGGCTCGGATAAAACCTTTGGGGAAATGAGTATCGACGAGAAAAACAGGTTCTCGCATAGAGCGATATCCGTTAGGAGAGCTTTCGAAAAACTCAGGAAGCTTACAAGTCAGATTTAAAACTAGGTTGTAGATAATAAAGATTTTAGGTTCTCGAGATAAGCTCGGTAGGTGTTAGAAGTAATGAATAAGAAGAGGGATAAGGGGCAATCGCACTCAACGAGGCCTACGAGAGCAGGCCCGCCTAGGTGGCTTAAACTAGATATGACCCCTAGCGATATCGAGTTATTGGTAGTAGAGCTTGCGAAGAAAGGGTATTCTCCATCCATGATAGGTATTTTATTAAGAGACCAGTTCGGGATACCTCTCGTAAAGCAGGTTACAGGTAAAAAAATAGTCGAAATCCTGAGGAAGCACGGAGTTGCGCCGCCTATACCTGAGGACTTGTATAATCTGATGAAGAGAGCTGTAAATCTAAGGAGGCATCTAGAAGAGCATCCTAAAGACTACCATAGCAAGAAAGGTTTAATAGAGATCGAGTCTAAGATACACAGGCTCGTTAAATACTATAAATCCAGAGGCATATTACCACCCGACTGGGAATATACACCAGAGAAAGCGAAGCTTATAGTATCAGGAGCGTACTAGTAGAGTTTTCCGCAATCTTTTAAGAGGGCGGCTGAATCCCCTATTTCAGCACTCCTATTCTAATGGCTTTCAGAGTTACGGATATAAGTTAAAAATACTTAAAATAAACGCTAGATGGGAATATTTCATGAGTAGCGGTAGTTGGACAAAAGTTATTTATTCTCCGGGTAGGCATGAGCAAATCTATTATAATTTATACAATCTGCGGAGATTATTATCGAGGCTGGCTAGGGCAACTATAGTAAGAGAGGCTGAGGATTTTGTAGAAGCCGAGTTATCTATTAGGACCGGGTTTAGATCTTTTCAGCGAGAATTCGTTAGACTAGTATCTGAACCTATTGACGAGGAAAACCTGGTAATCCACGGTGAAGGAGGGAATATTAAATTTGCTATAAAACTACGCATATTAGGTATATCGTTTGCTACACATGTCGAAGTAAGGTTAGAGTGCGAGAGCCGGGTAAGGAATCTCTGCAATAATTTCGCCTCCGACATACTAGATTTCCTAGAAGACTATATTAAAAGACCTCTCCCTGTAGAAGGACCTGTTAAAATACCGTTTAAGAAGAAACTAGAAGTGAAAGAAACGCCTGAACAGCCTACGGCTCCTATTCCATCACCGGCCTCACCTTCTCCACCTCCTCCTGTAGTAGAGAGGAAAGAAGAGATGCCCCCAGCTTCTGTATCGCCTCTGCAGCCCCAGCCATCTGCTGTGACTGCTCAGCCAATTCCATCCGCTACGTCCGAGAAAGCCTATGAGAAGATAGCTAGTATACTCGATTTTACAACGATAGCTACTGTATTGTTAAATGCCAGTTTAATTGCGAGAGTTTCTTTTACTGGGAGCTGGGGCAGGAAGGATCTCGACGAAATTATAAGAGGGAAGGCTGATTTAATCCGCGGTTTCGAGCTGGTAGTGGTAAGTATCAGAGGCGAGGGCGAAGCCTACCTCGTAGTGGATAAGGATGGAAATCTTATTGGAGGTATAGCTACATTAGGAGGGAATATCGTAAAGGGCGGGCCGGGCGAAGTGGAGAAGATCCTGGGAGAAGTAGGGAAGAAGCCGGCCACGATCAGAGTATGGGGTATTAGGGGTTCGGGTCTTACATAGGTTTATATGAGCTAATGTCATCTCTGCCCTCTTTTGTTTACTTATCCTGATTACTTAGGAACAGCATGTCTCTATCCGAGGATAGTCCGCACTGCTCTTGTCATGGAAACCTAGCAGCCTGAAGGAACAGAAACGGATTGGAGCTTTAACGGTATGGGCCCGCGGGGACTTGAACCCCGGACCTCCGCCGTGTCAGGGCGGCGTCCTAACCAGGCTAGACGACGGGCCCTTTCTATATGTTGTATATAGGTAGGTGTTTTAAAGCTTAGAGTATTCTCCTAGAAGGCTTAGCTGATGGGCCCGGGGGGATTTGAACCCCCGACCTACGGGTCACTCCCTCCAGATCTAACTCATCCCCCTCGGAAGGGTCGTCTGACCCATAGACTGGATCTGGAGCCCGCCGCTCTGCCTGGCTGAGCTACGGGCCCATCAGCAGTCATCTAGTTACTCATATTACTCATTAAGACTATTTAAATCTGAACCGGGCAGTTGTTTCAGCAAACCATTTAATTCTTCATAAACACATGACCCCAGGCTTGGGGACAGCGAATGATCCTGCACTATGTCGAGATTCAAGAGTGATGCGAGGATTAAGGTACGAAACGTGAAAAAACAATCCATATAAACCATATAGGGCATGAACAACTATCAGCTCTGGGAGTTGACTATCTTGAGTAGGCGTGTTCAAATACTTACAGCAATATTACAACTCTTATTAGCGGCTCTAGTTTACACGCAATACTTTTCGTGGAAGCCGACGCGGACAGAGACCACTCTATGTACGACAACAACGAGTCAACAATTTTCGACAAGCATCGAGACAACCCCTCTAACTACTACAAGGCCTACTGGAGGCAATTCTTCTACTACGGCTGCTGGCCAGGTTATCACCACGTATCTATACCAGGCTAGGGAGGGTTTCTTATTCAATTATAGTAACCCGGCTTTCCTCTCTGCCGCAGACGGCGGGGTAGTACTGAGGCTGACCCTCCCCGAAGGCTTGTACGACAGGGTCTACGCCGTAGTAAACAATTCGTTCATTGAGATGAAGAAACAGCTCTACTGGACTTCTTACGAAATGTGGTATGGTAGGGTAGAAGGGGTAGGCCCATTCACATACTATTTCGTACTGGTGAAGAGCGATGGGTCGAAGATCGTTCTATATAATTCGACTGAAACCCCGCTCTTCTATTTCGACGGAGTAGATAGGTTCCCACAGGTAGGATGGGTGCCGGGCGCTGTAGGATACCAGATCTTTCCTGATAGATTCTATAATGGAGATCCGTCGAACGATCTACTCGGGAACTCTACCGATGAATTATGGTTCAACGCATACTCAAATACTAGGCCGGTCTTCTCGAAATGGAGTGACCCTATAACCCCTCTACATTGCTGCCATCAGTATTTCGGCGGGGATATTAAGGGTATTATTCTGAAACTAGGCTATCTGAAAAGCCTCGGAGTCGACATGATATACTTAAACCCGATATTCCTATCGGGTAGCGTACACGGGTACGATACGTACGATTACATGGTTGTAGACCCCAAATACGGTACACAGGAGGATGTGAGGAATCTTATTATAAGGGCCCACGAGCTCGGTATCAGGATTATCTTCGACTTCGTACCAGACCATGTCGGGTTAGGTTTCTGGGCTTTTCAGGACGTTTATAGGAATGGCCCTGCAAGCAAGTACTGGAACTGGTTTACGATATACAAGTGGCCTTTTAAACTAGGCGACTCTTCTGCCTACAGGTGCTGGTGGGGGTTCGGTAGCCTGCCTCAGCTCAATACAAGCAACCCTGAGGTAAGAGATTATCTGTACAGGGTGGCATTATACTGGATGGATTTCGGTTTCGACGGGATGAGGATAGATACTCCAACAGATCTATTGAATGCTAGAGAGTTTTTCGAAGGTCTTAGGAATATTATTAAAAGCAAATATCCTCAAGCCTATATAGTAGGCGAAGTATGGAGCTTAGATCCCTCATGGCTCCAGGGGGATACGTTCGATTCTCTGATGAACTATTATCTAGGCAGGGATATCCTACTTGCCTATGCGCAGGGGAAGCTTAGCGGTAGGCAAGCCGGCGATATGCTCTCAATATTCTACGCCTCTATAGGCGTGAATGTTGCTGGAATGGGTTTTAACGTAATAGACAGCCATGATACTTCTAGGATTCTAACAGATCTCGGCGGGGGCAGGCTAGGCGATACTCCTAGTTACGAGTCCATCCAGAGGCTCAAGCTGCTGACCACCTTGCAGTTCGCAATGCCCGGTATGCCGGTTATATTCCAAGGGGATGAGAGGGGATTGCTAGGTGATAAAAGCCATTACGACGAGGAAAGGTATCCTATCCAGTGGAACTATCTAATTCCCGATGTTTACAACCACTATCTCGCTCTTTCAAGCCTCAAACACTCTATTCCAGCGTTGAAAACTAGCATTATCCGTTTAATATATACAAGTGACCACCTGCTTGTTTTTACGAGGGGCTATAACGACGAAGTTATTGTGGTAGCGAATAATGGCTATAACAATGAGATATTTACTCTGCCTGAGGGAAACTGGATGATCGTCTACCCATATTCCGGCTCCGTTATCCTATCCGGTAGCATTACGGTTAAACCTCTCTCGGTAATTGTACTCGTTAAAGAATCTTGAAACCACTAATTAGCTCGACTAGCATTAACATATTTAAAATTGTTTTAGCCAATCACTGAGAGATAGGTAGCCAGCTTATTGGTGATAATATAATTGAAGTATCCGCTAGACAGGATCTGCGTTAAAAGCGGAGTGCTCTGCCCTAACTGCCAGAGGAAGGTTGATACAGGCGAGGTTAGCGCAAGCGAGATACCTATTATGAGAGTCCTGATGGAATTAGAAGACGAGATCAAAGAGCTTAGGAGAGGAGTCTATGTCAAATCGATCGACCTAGGAGACGAGGTAGTTCTGATACTAAAGGACGGGTGGGAGAAGCACGAGTTAGACAAGATCGCTAAACAGATCTCGGCTCGGCTAGGTAAAAACGTTAAGATCATACTTGAGGGTGAAGGATTCAAGAAGATTGTTGAGCAGCTGATATACCCTGCTACAGTCTTAGGTTTGAACACGGTCTGGCTCCCGGATGGTAGCGAGCAGTTAATTATAAGGATCCCTAGGAGGGACAGGAGGTATTTGAGAGGTAGGCAGGAAAAATACGAGAAATTCATCCAGAGCCTTACAGGTAAAAGTATCAGGTTCGAATACGAGTAGATGATTTAGACCAGACCGTTTTGAAAGCTAGATAACTCCAGGTGCTTACCCGAATAATTGAGTCTTAGGTTTTCTTTGAATAATTCCCTTAATACTATCGTCGCATAAGACCCCCTGGGGAGTGAGAATTCTATTGTTAAAAGCCCTTTTCCTATGCTAACGCTGGGTTCTAGTGGTTTAACCATGCTACTCCTCTTCCAACACTTGAGTAGATCCTTATCCCTTATCGCCAGAGACTCTATTCTTAGGATCTCCTCGTATAGTTTAGTACTGCAACCGATAGTAGGCAGATCTAACTCGGGTAATATACCATTATTCCAGTCTATAATCCTGGTTAGAAGTTCGTTGAACAAGTATGAAGAGTAGGCGTCTGATATAAGGTTTTTCAGCAAGCTGTTGACAAATACCCCACATGAACTATAAGGGCTCTGTTCCATACATTTCTTCTCGTAATAGGCTTCACTGCTAAACTCGAGCTTTAACCTACTTAAAACGCTTTCATTAGATTCCGTAACCCAAATATCCCTAACGAACGTGTTGAAGAAGAATCTATCATCTAGCTCGATAAGATATCTCCCAGCAATATGGTTGACAGGCCTGTTAATCCCAAACCTCTGGTAGCCGTAATAGTTAGGTAGACCTTTTTCAGTGGCTAACCCCATTATTTCTCTGGCGGTCCAATAATCGTTCTCGCTCCTGGGCTCAAATACTATCCTAAACCTGTTTCCCACGAGCACTCTCTTATCTGGTTTACCATTTGTGAAACCAACTACCCTCGCTTTCAAAGAAGGGGTTTCTATATCGACTCTACCGCTTATTAATTGTCTTTTAACAAACAGGTATTGTTTGGATGTAGAATCCTTGTCTTTCAGCCCAAGGAAATAGAAGTTGGACTGGGGAATACCGGTCTCTTTTACTAAAAATCTAATAGCTTCGAATGTGTCAATACCTTTTTTAACCACCTCGATAACAGCGTAATCTCCATCCTTCGTCAGTATTGTGGAATCGATAAGCTCCTCTACGTAGAAGCTCGAAGGATCCTTAACGTATATAGTGTTCAGTCTCCTATCTGTTAATACATACGCGATGGAAAATATGTAATCGTAGATGTTTACATATAATTTCTTCAAAGAAGCTTCAAACCCCCTGTTAATTTATCGATAAGGTCCGAAGGAGCAGGGCCTATTGCAACTGCTGTGAGAGTCCCAGGCGGAACTTCTGTTAGACCAGCATCCCTCACTATTGAAGCCGGGAGCTCCATGCTACGCGCTTTCTCATATAGATCCAAGAGCTCTCTCTCGCTGCCAACTTTTACAACAATTTTCTTCTGGCCGCTATCCCACCACTTGTCAAACCATTCCTTCCGGTTTCTGAAGGCTTCGAAAGCAGCTATAACAGAAGCATGGGCGACTTGGACAGCTATTTTACCTTTACTCATCTTCAGATCGCTTCTAACTATGATAACTTGTTTGAATTCGATACCCTGACACCTTTCTAATGAGGTTGGAGTATCGTGCGTTAGCCTAGGCCTCATATACTTCTGGAGACAGTAGTCTATTTAAAATATATAAGCAGTGTCTAAAATTATGGTTAATGCTTAAGGGGTTATAGATGGCGTCGAAATACATGCTCACATCGCTTAACATAGTAATCAACGAACCAGCTACACCACCGATCTGCAGTAGTTGCCACAGGATTATGGAGCCGGGGGAGCACGGAGTGGAGTTTCTCTGCCCGAATTGTGGGAAAGCGTATATAAGGAGATGCAAGAAATGTCGTCAGCTAGGAGTACCCTATGTATGTCCGAATTGCGGTTTTAGAGGTCCCTAGGTGATTGGTATGGCGAAGATCCTGGTGGTTGTCAAAGTATTACCTGAAGACATCACTATTAGACTGGATGAGTTGAAAGAAAAAGTTGAGAAAAGCCTGCCTCAGGGTTATGAGCTTAAAGGATACGATATAGAACCGATCGCATTTGGGTTAAACGCTATTAGGCTATATATCTTCATGCCTGAGAACACAGAAGGCGGTACTGAACCTCTGGAGCAAGCTCTCCAGAGCGTCCCTGGTGTAAGCCAGGTCGAGGTCGAAGTTGTGCACAGGGTTAGCGAGTAAACGGTTCGCTAAGTCTTAGCAGTAGATTATTTTAATGCAGCCGCTGTTTCCTGGCACGATTTTTAAATCCCCGTAGGCTGGTACAGGTTCTTGCCGGTTTAATTGCTAGGAGATAGTTGTAATCAATTATTAAAGACCTTGAACCCATATGAAGTTTATAGGTGTCTCATGTAGTGTCTGGAGAGAAAATCAAGATCACTTTGCGAGTCCTAGAAGCCGAGCCACGGGATGTCGGAAAAGGTGTTGCTAGAATAGACCCCGATGTCATGGAGAGAACAGGTTTGCTCAACGGAGATGTAGTGACTGTCGAAGGGAAACGGAAAACCGTAGTCAGAGTTATGGAAGGCAGGCCGCAGGACCGGGGGCTTGGTGTTATAAGGATCGATAATACTACACGTCAGAACGCTGGTGTTAAAATCGGGGATATCGTAATAGTCGAAAAAGTCGAAGCCCAGAACGCGCATACTGTAAAACTAGCCCCTAGCAAATACTATGCTCCTACAGAACCCCAGCTAGCGGATTTTGTTAAAAACAAAATTTTGAATAGGCCTGTGATGGAAGAAGATGTAATAGTTGTTCAAGTACTCGGCCAGGCTATACCTTTTAAAGTTATCTATACAAAACCCAAGGGGCCGGTGGTAATCACCAAGGACACTATAATTTCTATTTCTGAGAAACCGATGGAGACATATAAATTGCCCAGGGTCACCTATGAGGACATAGGCGGGATGAAGCATATTATACAGAGGGTTAGAGAGCTGATCGAATTACCTCTCAAGCACCCGGAACTCTTCAGGAAGCTAGGGATCGAACCACCGAAGGGGATCCTGCTATACGGCCCCCCAGGCACCGGTAAAACACTTCTAGCGAAAGCTGTTGCTAACGAAGCCGACGCCTACTTTATCGCTATAAACGGTCCTGAGATCATGAGCAAGTACTACGGAGAGTCCGAGCAGAGGCTGCGCGAGATATTCGAACAGGCTAAGAAGAATGCTCCAGCTATTATATTCATTGACGAAATCGATGCTATAGCCCCTAAGAGGGATGAAGTAGTAGGCGAAGTAGAGAGAAGGGTTGTGGCCCAATTACTAGCTCTAATGGACGGGCTAGAAGCGAGAGGAGACGTGATCGTGATCGGGGCTACTAACCGGCCGAACGCTCTAGACCCCGCTCTCAGGAGGCCTGGTAGATTCGATAGGGAGATCGAGATACCGATGCCGGATAAGAATGCGAGGCTAGAAATACTCCAGATACATACCAGGGGCGTCCCTCTTGCTAAAGATGTCGACCTGAATAAGCTTGCCGAGATAACCCACGGGTATACGGGGGCGGATCTTGCGGCATTAGTTAGAGAGGCAGCGTTACATGCTCTGAGAAGGTATTTGCCGGAGATAAACCTGGATAGTCCTAGTATACCCTTCGAAGTCCTAGAGAAGCTCGAGGTAAGGATGGAAGACTTTATGGCAGCGTTTAAAGAGATTGTTCCAAGCGGGTTGAGAGAAGTATTTGTAGAAGTCCCAGAGGTCAGATGGTCTGATATAGGGGGTCTAGACGCTATCAAGCAAGAGCTTAGGATGAGTATTGAATGGCCTCTGAAGTACCCTGATACATTCAAAAGGCTTGGCATAAAGCCTCCTAAGGGTATTCTCCTCTATGGTCCTCCGGGGACTGGTAAAACACTTCTAGCGAAAGCTGTTGCTACCGAGAGCGGTGCTAACTTCATAGCTATCAGAGGGCCTGAAGTACTGAGTAAGTGGGTTGGGGAGTCAGAGAAGGCTATAAGAGAAGTATTTAGGAAAGCAAGGTTGTATGCTCCGTGCGTTATATTCTTCGACGAAATAGACTCTATAGCACCCGTTAGAGGTTATGCTTATGACTCAGGGGTATCCGAGAGAGTCGTAAGCCAGTTGATAACTGAAATGGATGGTATTGAGAAACTCGAGAACGTTGTAGTAATCGCTGCGACAAACAGGCCTGATATGCTCGATCCAGCTCTACTAAGGCCTGGGAGGTTTGATAAACTAATATATGTACCACCTCCGGATATTAATGCGAGGCTTGAAATACTTAAGATACATACGAGGAACATGCCTCTAGCCGAGGACGTAGACCTCTACGAAATTGCTAGGGCTACTGAAGGGTATAGTGGTGCGGATTTAGAAGCGCTTGTGAGGGAAGCAGCCTTGAACGCTATTAAGGAGGATTTGAATATCGAGAAAATACACATACGCCACTTCAAGGAGGCTCTGAACAAGGTCAAACCTTCGATAACACAGGAAATGCTTAAATTCTATATTGAATGGGGCGAGAAGGCTAAACAGAAGTTGCCTAGGGAATACGCTAGACCCCAGGTCTATGTCTAACTTCTAGAAATACCTTTATTAGAGAGTTAATTGTAGTCAATCATACCTGGTAAAACCGTGTCCTAGAAACTATACTAACAGGTGTTAACGTTATGAGCAAGAAACTACTATGGAGGAATGCTCCATTATATAGAATAGTCGTCGAAGAAGTGCTTTCTAGACCAGAGGGAGTATTAGAGAGCGACCTCATAGAGATCCTGAAGAAGAAATACGATATAGAGATTTCTAGGGCAGAGCTCTATCAGTCCCTGATAAAGCTTGAATTAAACGGTTTCATACACGTAGACTACGTTGGTAAAGAAATGAAGATCAGGCCTTCTAAAAACTTTGCTTCTATCCTTGGGAGCTAGTTTATTCTAACTATGATCAAATATTTTAGGGATTTAGAAAAACAATTAAATGGGATGCTGATAAAATGGGTGTTAATTTAAAAGATCTTATACCACAAGAGGTAAAAACAGTTATCGATGATCTAAAGCTTCTACGTGGAAAGATCATTGTTATAGACGGTTATAACGCTCTATACCAGTTCCTAGCTGCTATTAGAGGACCCGATGGATCGCCTCTCATGGATAGTAGCGGGCGCGTTACAAGTCATTTAAGCGGGCTATTTTACAGGTCTATAAACCTGGTTGAAGAAGGCCTAAAGATAGCCTACGTTTTCGACGGCACGCCACCCGACTTGAAGATGAAAGAAATCGAGAAAAGGAAGTCTATTAGAGAGGAGGCTGCCAAAAAGTATGAGGAGGCGGTTAAAGAAGGGGATCTGGAGGCTGCCAGAAGATACGCTATGATGGCTTCTAAACTATCCCCCGATATGGTCGACGAAGCTAAGAGACTATTAGATGCTATGGGCATACCCTGGGTGCAGGCTCCTGCCGAGGGAGAGGCCCAGGCAGCCTTCATGGTTAGGAGAGGGGATGCTTACGCTAGCGCTAGTCAGGACTATGATAGTTTGCTCTTCGGCTCGCTAAGACTCATAAGGAATCTTACTATAAGCGGGAAGAGGAAGCTTCCTAGGAAAGATGCATACGTAGAGGTAAAACCCGAGCTTATCGAATTAAACAAGCTGCTTGAAAAATTAGGGTTGACCAGAGAGCAGTTAATAGACGTAGGGATATTACTTGGGACAGACTATAACCCGGAAGGGTTTGAAGGAATAGGCCCTAAAACAGCGTTAACACTAGTCAAATCGTATGGTTCTATAGAGAAGATCCCTAGAGGGTATTTGAAGACGAGAGAAGAAGTAGATTTGCAAAAGATCAAGAACTACTTCCTCCACCCTCCTGTAACGACAGAGTACAAGCTTGAATGGCGTGAGCCAGACCCTAAGATGATAGTTGAAATACTTGTGAAAGACCATGATTTCAACGAGGAGAGGGTTAAAAACGCTGTTGATAGGCTTGTGAGAGCATATAGGGAGTATATTAAAGGGAGGCAGCTAGGCTTAGACCAGTGGTTTAAGAAGACCGGGCCTTCTTAGGACTCTTTCCACCCGTACTCGCCTATAAGAGGTACGAAGACGCAATCGATACCCCATTTGAACGATAATTCTCCGTCATGTTTTTTCTCTAGTATAAGCAATCTCTGAATGTATAAATCCCCGACTGGTATAACGAGCTTCCCGCCCGGCTTTAATTGGTCGATCAACGGTTTAGGCACAGAAGGGGCGGCTGCTGTTACAATAATCCTATCATATGGAGCATACTCGGGTAAACCTTTAGACCCGTCGCCTACTACAACAGTAATATAGTTTCTATAACCAGCTCTCTCAATATTTCTCCTAGCAAACTCTGCTAATTCGGGTATTCTCTCGACCGTGTATACATGTCCTTTCAGTGAAGGGTCTTCTTTAGCTACTATCTCAGCTAAGACGGCTGCCTGATACCCGGACCCGGTACCGATCTCGAGTACTCTCATGCCTGGTAGGGGGTCTAGTGCTTCAGTCATGATAGCAACCATGTGTATAGCGCTAATGGTTTGCCCATACCCGATCGGGAGAGGAGAGTCTACGTATGCGTATTCTCTGTATTTCTCGGGTACGAATAGCTCTCTTGGAACGGATAGAAGCGCTTTCTTAACAAGCTTGTTCTTTAAATACCCTTCTCTCTCAAGGCTCTCAACAACCCTTTCTCTAAGCCTTGCAAAATCGCCGGTATTATACAAGATAAGAACTCCCTATTATCCTAGTTACAGGTTTTAACGTCTTTAATATGTTGATTTCTACCGGTGAAGCTCTTGAAGGCTATTGAAATAATCCATGCGAGGGGCCATGCTAATATAAAAGCCACTCATAAAACTACTATTGAGATCACTAAAGACGGGTATTTGACGGAGAGAGGGGATTGCATCATAGGAGTTTCAGCGGATAAGGCGGCTGCTGATCTAAGCGATTCTTTTAAGAGGATTGCAAAAAGAAACGATAGCCTGCTGGTGATAGTAATCAGCGTAGGAGGAGTCTACGATATTATACTAGCCCAGGGTAGCCAAAACCTGGTGTTGGCAGATGATAGGAAGATTATAATAAGGAAAAGCACTTTTATAGAACCTGCTACAGTAGCTATTAGAGCGAATAAAGCAGCAGCTGATATAAGGAGAGATCTCGTAGAATTACTTAGGCAGGGCGGAGTTCTCACTCTAGAATTATACGCTATTACTCTTGACGAGATCAATCCTAAATATTCCAGCCCTAGGGCTGTGCTCTAAAACCAGTTTATAGCCTGTAATATTGAAATCCCTCATATTTTCTCGTAAAGTGTCAAGTGTTGACTCGATATCGTAGGATAGTACATAGATATGTAACCTCCCCTGCTCGCACAGAAGGCTACGGTATACATCTAGGAATTCGAGGCTTCTCGTAGGTAGATTTGCTATTATCCTATCGAATAAGCATTCTGTGAAAACATTGTTTAACTCGTAGGCGTCTCGGTTAAGCGGGATGATTATACCTTTCAGCTTCTTCTTATTTAGTATTATATTGTAGACAATGTGGTTGAACGCGGCGGGGTTCTTATCGTTAGCATAGACAATAGCGTTTTTTAAACTAGCTATATGTATTGCGAAGCCTCCTACGCCGCTGAACATATCGAGTACAATTTCGCCTTCCCCTACGGATTCAGCTAATCTGTGGTGTTCTTCGGCTAGCCTAGGGTTATAATACACCTTGCCTAGACAGACCTTGAATAATAGCCCGTATTCTTTTGTTAGAACACAATCTACTTTTTCTCCCCACAAGTGTTCTAGCATGGGCGTCCTGAACTCTCCCTCGGTTCTTGTAATAATATAAATGCTTCTCAATCTAGGATGTATTGACCTCAAAGCTTCAATTATGCTATTTGCGTCCATGAACTCTGTGACCCTACTCCTAACTATCGCGATATCCCCAATCAGATCGTATGGTGGAATAGATTCTGGCCTAGCCCTTTGTATGCTAGGTGGGTTACATTCCACGATTTCGTAGCCTGCTTCTGGGATAATCGTTTCTAAACCTATATTAGTTGTCGTTTTAATAGGGATGAAGACAAATCTTTCGTCCCTGGTTATCTGAAGTGATGAGTCTATAAGGCCAAGCTTCCTGAGATTTCTTATCACCGTCTCAGCAAGCTCCTTCTTTATCGCTAGGCATATCGGCAAATAGCTTTCCCTTCTATACGATTATTTAGTGGTAAACAAGCGGTATATAGTGTTTCAAAATAAATTTTATGATTACGTTATTAATAAGCAATATCCGACTCAGATAATGTATAGAGTAATGGTGTAGCCTATAATGGATAATACGAGGATTATGATAATATTCAAGCCAACACAACAGTGTATTGAGATCGCTAAAACTGTTTCAAATTATTTTAAACAGCTCAAAATAGAGACAGAATCTATATGGGTCGACGATTTCTATAGGATCGAAAACGGCCTGTTTGATTACATTGTTATCATCGGTGGTGACGGAACTTTTCTAAGGCTGTCAAGGCTGCTCAACAAAGTATCCCCGCTCGTGCTACCTATCCCCTGTGGGCGTAGGCTGGCTTTCTATGAGAACCTAGATGTCAACAGGATTAAAAACTATCTCGAGATGTTTCTAAAAGGAAGCTACTATATCGAGCTTATTCCCAGGCTTATCGTAGAAATTGAGAAATTGAAAGAGCATGTAGTAAACGAAGTCTTAATATCTAATGTCGACCAGGGTAGGGTTGGCAGGTATACGGTAAAGATATATTCCCCGTCTCTATCGACTCAGATAAACATTGAATGCGATGGAGTCATAGTAGGACCTACTCCGGGATCCACGGCTTACAATCTTTCTGCTAGAGGTCCTTTTATAGATTTCAGCAGCTTCAATATCTTCGTAAACTTCCTAAACCCGGTTCAACTCAATATAGCGCCCATAGTATTACCTCTAATGAGCAGGGTCGAGGTTATTCCCGAATCCGTGTCGACTATATACGCCGACGGAGAGAGATTGCTGACGAAGCAGGGGGGAGTTGTAAAGATCTATCCTTCATGGAACTGGATCAGGGTTGTTAGATTTAAGAGCCCGAGAGACGGGTTGTCAGATGTTCTCTCTAAGAGAATCCTCTAGTAGGAAGATAGCAGTCGTGGCAGATACCGGGGCCCTCTTAGCCAGGTATTACAATTTACTCCCAATACACGTGTACGATTTTTATACCACAAAGGCTTGTGTCCAGGAGGTTAGGGATAGAGAGAACAAGGAGGCTCTTGAAAACGCTATAGAACTAGGCTTGGTCAGAGTAGTCGAAATAGACAAGGAGTATTTTGAAAAAGCATTGAACAAGGCTAGGGAGATTGGCGAGTTGACCAAGGTCTCGGAAGCCGATTTGAGTATTATCGCTCTTGCATTGAGTTTAAGCGAGACCTATGATAAGGTAATAGTCTTAACCGACGACTATAGCCTGCAAAACATTTTGTATAATATAGGGATAAGTTTCAAACCCGTTAGGACAACAGGGATCAGGGAGGCCTGGAAATTCAGAGAATATTGCCCGGTCTGCGGATACGTCCCAGGCAAGCCGGGCGAGAAAACATGCCCGGTCTGCGGCTCTCCCCTGAAACGGGTCAGGGTTTCTTAAGCACGCTTATGTAAAAACCCGGCATATCGTCTTTCAGCGGGTGGAATCTATATCCTACAGCCCCGTTGTAATACACTACGTCGGATCTAGGTAATGGTTCTAGTTCTACAGGTGTCAGCCCAAGCGACCTCATCGCATAAACAATATTCTCCTCGTTTTCAGCTCTAGTGAGTGTGCAAGTAGAGTAGAATATCAGGCCCCCGTTTTTCACGAGTTTACTGGCTACTTTAATAAACTGCCTCTGGTAATTCGCTAGACTAAGTACGTCTCTCATAGTCTTCTTGAAAGAGAGCCTCGGTCTAACACCAAGATTAGAACAGGGAGGGTCTATGAGCACTTTATCGATTCTCCCTTCAAGCTTAGTGACGAGATCCAGGTACCTGGAATCGAAAGGTATAGATAACACATTCATATGGAGCCTCAGCCGTTTCAGATTCTCATCTAGTTTTTCAATTTTCTGGGGACTCCTATCAACAGCTACAATAAGTGCTTTACCCTTAGACAACTGGACTATGTGGCTTGTCTTACCCCCCGGGCTAGCATTCATGTCGAGAATGAACTCTTGCCCAGGGTTTATAATCCTCCCGACCACCATCGCCGGGAAGCTCTGAGGGTAGATCAGGCCGTTCAAGTATTCTTTCGTCTCGGCAATAGGAGGAGCTCTGTAGACTGACCTAATGTTCACGGCGACAAGACCTTTATCCATATTCTTGAGCATTTCTGATGAAACCCGGGCTTCTAGATTCGCGATTAACTGGCCGCGAACTGTAATAGCTGTTATCACGTCATTTTTCTCAAACCTATCATACTTCAAGATACCGGGCCTATACAAATTAGCTCCTATAATAATTGATTCGGCAGCGAAATCATCTACTATAACATACTTACCCGTGTCCTCGACTTTGAAGGGCCCGTCGATCTCGATATATATTGCCTCCTCAAGCAACTCGTCTCGCTTGGCGATAATATTCTGTTCTCTAAATGACTCGATGACACTGTCTCTACTAGTCCTTAGAGTATTGACCCTTAAGTAGAGCCTCTTCGGGGGTTTCGTCAACATTTCAACAAGGGCTGGGGTCGAGCTCCCATATACTTTTTTTAAATCGAGGTAGATACCACGGTCAATTGTTATACTGCTTCCTACCTCTAGCATCATACTAGGATTCATATTTATTACCTGTCAAAATAAGTGTATTTAAACTAGTTGAGGTGATTTGTTTGAGTACTACTAGAGTGACCGATGAGGATTTAAATAAGGCTCTGATGGAGAAAGAGAAGAAGCCGAGCGATGAGAAACAGAAATGGGTTCAGCGGATGATTAAGAAAGCTAAACAATACCATAAGATATGCCCTTATTTCGATAAAAGGACGAAAATGTGCTTCCTAACACTTGGCACCAAGTGTGATAGAGAAGGAAAGTTTGATACGTGCCCAGTATTCAAAGCGTTTCTCGAGAAAAAATATGATGAATACAAAGCTAAAAACCAGCCCTTACCTCTTGATTTCGCCGATCTAATAATCTCCCCGATTTAAACTACGGTGTTATCATTGAGCGAGACCGGAAGAGATTATATTGTTAGAGATCTAGATAAGGTATGGTTTGAATACGATAAACAAAACGATATTCTATACATAAACTTCGGGGAGGCTATAGAAGATGCTGACGAAGAGATTTTAAGCGGGGATGGCGACATCGCTTTCAGGATTAAAGAAGGGAGGATTATTTCGATAATGATAATGGGTTTTAGTAGTAAGGCAGGTATTACGGTACTATAAACCCACTACTCTGGCAGAGGCTGGCTAGATACTCCAGGCGGGCGGAGGGTTTCATCGTAGTATATTTTCATAAGCCCTAGTTTTTTCATGATCAGATTCACGTAGTCGTTGATAGCATTCCTATCGAAACCCATTTTCTCGGCTCTGCTTACGACTATATTCTCGACTACACTATATTTACCATACTTCTCGTTCAGGTCTTTCCACGGCACACCGGTCATGGCTTTTACAACATCGTAGTCGATAGGAAGATAGCCTTTCAGCATCATGAATGCTAGTATAGGGTAGCCGACGTAGCCTTTGTAAAACGTCCCGTTATCATTGCTAAAAACCCTGAAGACATTATCCTCATCCTTTACTACTACCACATAGTATTCCTTCTCGCCTCTGCTAGAAGTTACTCTAGCAGATATATCATCAATCATCTTGATACGGGAATCTCCGATACTCCCAGCAGCCTCCAATATTTTTATCCTAGGTGGCTTTGTAAGGAGCTTCATTAGATCACTTCCTAAACCTTATGAGAGCTCGAGTACTAGAGGGTCGTCTGATACTTTAACAGCTTCCCCTTCAATCCTCTGCCCTATTCCGAATCGTAGTAGCTCCCGGTATTTCTCCGGGGTTACTACAAGCGTGAATTCCGCCGGCTCCCCATCTACGCTACCGTAAACATATACCCTATTACTAGAGCTTTCATCAAACGATACAATTACACCTTCGAATCTAACTCTCATCCCGGCCTACCTATTCTATATTTTTGGTTTAAGAGTAAAAATATCTTACAGGTTGATTACAGAAGGTGTTTAGAAATATTGATGTTCCTGACCAGGGCATATGGCGCTCTCGTAGGGATCCTAACTTCCCACCACATGATATCGAAAGTCTCTTTGCTAAGCCCCTCAATATTGTTCAGGAGTTTGGGCAGTTTATCGGCAATCCTTATTTTTTCAACAGGCTTAACTATCCTACCCGACTCTATGAGGAATATAGCGTCTCTCCCAATAGTCGAGAATATGCCTTCAACATAGTTCTGGAGCCTAGTATACCAATTGTTTGTAATCAGCAACCCCCTCTTTACCTCGGAGACCATTTCTTCGAGACTCATGTCCCCGCCTGCAATGCTTAGATTCCATAATCTCGGATAGATCCATCCTGCGTTACCAGTCGATACCGTATTGAATTTCCGAGCCGTCTTAGAATTATGTATGATGTTCTTCAAAACACCGTTTTCGATAATAGGCTTGTCATAGGTCTTTAAACCCTCATCATCGAAGCTAGTGGAGAACGGTAGCTTACTATCTCTTGGGGTATCGTAGATGCTTAGTAAGGGGGAAGCTACTTTATCGCCGACCTTTTTATCAGCGAATATAGACATACCTGTAAGGATAGCCATCCCCGTGGACATATATCCTGCAAGATTCATTAGCTGGGAGAAAACTAGAGGTGAGAGTATTACATCGTAGACACCTGGCTCAACGCTACTCCTCCCTCTGCTCTCGAAGGCAAGCTGCGAGGCTCTGATAGCGGTTTCTTCAACCTTCTTCAAATCCAGCTGCCTAGATGCGTAACCCCACTGCCCGCTACCATCTTCCTTAAAGGCCCTAACGTAGACTTCTATGCCTGTAGACTCTTCTTCGAGGGGCTGGGGCGACTTAGATGTCGCCAGGATTTTCTTTCTATGCCATAAATCGATCTTGCCTGCTATGAAATCAATATTATACTCCCTTTTAGAAGCCTCTAGGAGTGTTTCAACTAATTGAGATGGGTTGTCCATAGACTCCAGGATTCTCGGGTCAGATAATGAAATGGTTTCTGCTCCTGCAGTAGGCTCTGGTAGTGGAGCGTATAGCTCGCTTTCCAAAATCTTGGCGGCTGATTTATAGGATTCTTCGAATACCTTCTTCAACTGCTCGGGGTTTTCCGTGCTCAGGCTACCTACAATTATCCTCCTATCCTTGCTCAGATAGAAAGAGCTTTCAACAATTTTCCAGTCTTGGAGGACGCTCGGCTGGCTGTTAGCGAATTTAACCATAACCCTTCTCACATCATTGATTAATACAGCGGCTTCGTCGAGCCCAGTGCTCAAAGCCTGGTTTACAAGGCTTGAAGCAAGCTCTCTCAGGTTCATGCAATCACTCCGGGGCTACACCAAGCTTCATCTTAGATAGCTTTACATCGGGCCCTCCGAACCATACGGGGACGCCCTGTGAAGGCTCTCCTTTCCCGCACGTGCCAGCGTAGAACCTTAGCTCTTTAGTTTTCCCTACTATACTACTGTAGAATGCTTTCGTAGAGAGTTCTAGCACCGGGTTCCGGACAAGCCCTTTAACCTCTCCTCTCTCGATTAAATAGGCTTCTAACCCCACGTACCTCTGGCTCCATCTTTCGTCATCAATATTCCACTCCATATACGATTTTATATAAACACCTAATTCAACGTCCTCGATCAATTCCTCTAGGGTATAGTCCCCGGGGGTAAGGTACGTATTAGACATCCGTATTATCGGCTCGCTAGCGTAATTCATAGCCCTAGCAGAGCCGTTTGATTCAACACCGAATTCGGCAGCCGTAAACCTATTGTGCATATGCTCGTATATTAGACCCTCCTTGTAAAGGTACTTGGGTCTAGCTGCTACACCCTCGTCATCGTATAAGAAAAACCCGTAGCTACCTGGTATAGTAGGGTCGTCGACAACCGTAGCATTCTCGTTTCCAATCCTAGTCCCGGACATTCCTTTCTTGATATAGCTCATACCAGCTTGGGCAGCCTCCCTGCCTAGGATCCTGTCGGCTTCGCTAGGATGTCCGGCAGACTCATGCGCTATCAGGCCTACGATCTCGCTGCCAACTATTACTTCGACTGGCTCTTTAGGCGGCTCTCTGGCTTCCAGGAGTATTCTTTCCAGGGTAGAAGTCTCCCTGCCAACCTCTTCATCCACTCTCCATTTCTTCATCAACTCGTAGCCGCCGCTGCCTCCATATTCCTCCCATCTCTGAACAGTTCCTTTGGAAGGCAGGTTTACAACTATATTATAGCTCAGATAGAGTCTTGGTATATTGCTCCTTACATATGCCCCCTCACTAGTGACTATTATTTTTTCTTCAATGCTCTCGACTAGTTCTGTGAATAGGACTTTCACCGAGGCTTCTCTCACGGATTTCCTGCTTATCTCCCATAATTCCTTCATAGTGCCGATTTTATCGTCTAGGGAGATATTAGAGAAGGGGATTCTAGGAGTAGCTTCGTATTTAATATAACCCACCCTACCCGGACCTAGGGAGAGAGGTTTCTTCATGTATTTGCTTATGAACCTTGCTTTCGCCACAGCCTCTTCAACAGTTTTTAAAAGACTATCTCTGTCAAGCCTGCTGGTCGATGCAAAACCTAGGGCACCATCTACTAGAACCCTGACCCCTACTCCTTCTTCTATTTCTTTCGAAGAATCTATGATAGCCCCGTTCCTAGCTCTTAAACTATAATAGGAGTTAACATGGTATCTTGCTTCAACGTATTGGGCTCCCATAGAAGCGGCTTTATCAATTATCTCGTAGAGTAATTCCTCCATCTAATAGCGCCTCGGAAACATATATATTTTACGGATCGGTAAATAAATATAAATGTATAGTATTTATTTAATCAAGGTGGAAATACATTGTCCCAGCCTCAGGGGAACGTATTAGAGAACACTTTGAATACAGGTATAGTAATTGCTGGAGCATACGCTGATAAAGTTAGGAGGACCCTCTTCGCCCAGCTAAAGGACTATACAAGAGGGAACAAAGACCTCGCTAGAGAAGCTGCTAGGGCGTCTGCTGAATTGAACAGGCTACTATATTATGTTATTGTTGACGAACTAAAAGGTAATAAAGGAGATGCTGTGAGAATAAGAGTGTCGTACCGCGTATATCTCGATAAAAACCTTATCGAGTGGGATTACAATTCGTTATCGGTAGAGTTTTTCAGAAGGGTTAGCGATGAGGAGGTTAGCAAGGTAGTTAGCAAAGTCGTTAATGAGAGGCTTTCCGAGGTGAAAGAGGCATTTGGTAGGAGAGCGGTCGAGGCCCCACCTCCTGCGCCTGAGTCTGCTGGAGAAGCAGAACGAGCTGTAGAAGCTAGAGAAGTCAAAGAGGAACAAGCGGCTCAGCCTTCGGTTGAAATAGCTGGTATAGTGTTATTAGGCGAGACAGCTATTGGTAGCACTCTGCTGAAGATCGAGGATTCCAGAGGAAATACTGTTGGAATCGTTGAGCTCACGGATAGGGATGGGAAGGTTTCTGGCGAAGTTCTACTAGTTTACGACAGGGAAGGATATAGAGCAATAGTAGCTATTGAAGGCAGGCTATCCGAGCTACTAGAGAACACAAATAGGATTATAGATGAGTTGAGAAAAGCCAGGTATGTACAGATATCTCGTGAGGAAGCAGAGGCTTTTATAAAAGAAAAAATGAACTTACTATCCTAGGATAGCTTGAATTTCTGATAGTAACTATTTATTTTTTCTATGAAAACATCCAGCAATCCAATAGGTATCCTGGCTCCAGCGGCGAAGGAATGTCCCCCTCCTTGAATATTCAGCTCTCTACTTATAGTCCTGAGTAGTCTGTTTAAGTCTACGTAGGGGCTTCTAAGGCTTGAAACCAATATCCCTCCTCTGTTCTCGTAGGCCACTCCGATTAAGCCTCCTCCATAAATTCTAGCATAGTTAGCCGCTCTACCTACACTACCAGGTGGGTTTTCAGCTATTGATACAATACCCTTGTTACGGACATTCTTTTTAACCCATAGCCTTAATTCTTCGTCTAGAGCGCTTTGTTTCAGTGCTTTCTCGGAAAGTTCTTTTAAAGAGCTCGGTAGCTTGTTTTGGCTTAGGTGTTCTACCACAAGTCTTTTGAAATCATAGTTTCTACCAGTTCCTTCAATCCCCTGGATTAGTACCCCCGCTTCATAATATATGAATCTCTTATCCCACCTAGCTATATGTTCTCTCACCCAAGGCGTTTCATCAATATAATCCCCGATCGCTCCGTAGAGGGCTACCCTAGTAAAGTCCGCGTCTAAATCCTTCTCGAAATATCTAAAGGTTAATTCTGATGCCGAGCAGCAAGTATCGTGGAAGAACTCGATGTTCTTAGGTGTTTCAAAGCCCTCGGGTAGGGGATGGTGGTCGATGTAGACTACTCGTCCGCTTTTTCCTCTCTCCTCCAGGAGTCTCATCACGTCTCTGTAACTACTCTCATCTAAAGCTATATCAGCTATGTAGATATCGTCTCCTTGCTTCGTGAATTCCAAGAGATCTTTGAGAAGACCTGCCGGGTGGGTGAAGTAAATGTTTGTTTCAATACCTTTGCTCTTTAGAAATGCCTGGTAGACAGCCCCACTGCACACGCCATCACTATCTCCATGGACTAGGATCTTCGCCAGTTAAACCACCTGGTTGCCTAGAGACGTGTCAGACCCGCGCGGTTACTTCACTACTCAGACCTGCCACGTCTCTTCATCCTACTGGGATATTACTTTAACCTCCCGGTTTAAAACATACATCATACAATGTCTTCCAACGGGGAGCTTGCCAGGAAAAATCGATATCGGTAAAGCACCGGAAGGAATCCTAGAGCAATCAAACGAGGATATACTAAGCTTATTCCTAGCAACGCTCGAGGCCTCAGGCGCTAGCAAAGATACTATTAAGGCCTATAAGTCAGCTATCTCAGATTTCTTGCTTTTCATCAATGGGAAGCCTTTAAAGGAAGTTACATTGAAAGATGTGATAGCCTGGAGGAACGATAGGCTGAAGAACGGATTCCCTCAGAAGAAAACCGGGAGCAAGGAGTCCTGGCTGTCTACACTCCACTACTACACTATTTTCCTCAGGAGATTCTTCAAGTGGCTCGGGGTAAATATTATAATACCGTCGGTTAAAAAACCGCCTAGGAAAATCGACGTACTTAGCGATACCGATATAGAGAGGCTACTAGATGCAGCCGAGAGGGTTGAGGAGAAACTCGTCCTGAAACTCATGTTTGATACTGGTTTAAGAAGCAGGGAGATCCTGTCGCTAACAGTACGCGATATAAACTTCGATGAGAAAACTATAAGAGTGAGAGAGGCAAAGTACGGTCGCGAGAGATATGTTACAGCAACCACAGAGACCTTCGAGATGATTAAAGCATATATTAAGCTTAGGGGCCTTAGACCGGATGATAGATTATTTAATTATACGTACTCAGGCTTATACAAAATGCTGAAAAGATTAGCTCGTAAAGCTGGCTTAGACGAGGCTAAGGTTAGACCTCACGTGCTAAGACATACTTTCGCTACGAGGGCTCTTAGAATGGGCTTGAGCCTGCCCGCTCTTCAGAGGATACTGGGGCACTCTGATATCAAGACTACACAAGTCTATCTCCACCTAACCGTCGAGGATTTAAAGAAAGAGTATGCTTCGAAATTAGACTCTGCAGTCTTAAGTACCAAGAAGTGTACTAGTTGCGGCAGGATTATTCCAGCCGATGCCCTGTTCTGCCCTTATTGCGGGGCTAGGCAGGTTCAGGAGAACGGATCTGCAAGTATAGAAGCCTAAGGTATTTCGTCTAGTAATCTTCCAACAAGAACCCTTGATACAACCTTGTAGTCAGGGTTTCTCCTCCTATACTCTTCGACCAGGCTCCCTCCTTCCGGGACAGGGTAGTCGTCTACATACTTCTGGATTATTTCTTCGAGCTCACCGTCATCTAAAACTATGATAGTGATATCTTCGACAGGTATCCGCCATTTCTCGCCGCTGTGCTTAATCTGGATGAGGGATTCAAGATATTCTTTGTCAGTTCTAGCACTCGTTAGTTCAGCCTTATAGTATGGGGTGATGTAGTGGAGGACTATATAGCCTCTAATACTGTTCTCCTTCAATATCTTGATAGATAATAGCTCGCTCTGGTCTAAGAGTACTGCATGGGGACCTTCTTCAATACTGAAACCAGCGTTCTTTAAGGTATCTATAAATCTATCAGCGTCTTTAACAGTTAGCGAATAAATTCTTACCATTAAATCAGCCTCATTAATTGTTCTAAATACTACTAACGCGATTTTAATCTTGTATGGTGGTTTATTGAGCCAAGAAATCATCGGTAATGAATTATTCCTGAAAGAGGTAGTAGCCGGGAGTATTGAAGAAGTGGCTGTAGTGAAAGAACTGGTTGGTATTTTCAAAGAGTTCGCGGACTGGGTAAAGGTATTTAATACACCTGTGGTTTCATGGCGTGAAATAGATTGCGTGTTAGAGATTGAAGGTGAGCTGTACGAGTGTAGGTCTCTGCCCCCAACCATCGAATCTGAGGTCGAAGGACGGCTAACAAGCTTGGATGAGGGTATTAATCATGCAACTCCTCCAGGCAGCGTAATAGGACTTGCAAACGTGAGAGGAGGGTGGATCTCTCTCGGAAAGATTGTCGATTACGCTATAATGAAACAGTTTAGCGCTCTCGTAGTCTACGACGAGAGACTGGAAGGGTTTAAGAGAGATGTTATATCCTCTCCGGGGCTGATCTCAAATAAAATAGGCCTTCCCACTCCGATCCCAGTGGTTTCAGTCGATAGGAGGGTTGCGGAACATATTAGAAACCTTGATAAACCAAGGGCACGATTAAAGGTGAAAACCCGTTTAGACACGGGAGCTGTCGGCAAGAGCGTGGTAGCTGGAGTTAATGGAGGCGGGGAGAGGGAGCTCCATATTACAGCACACCACGACCACTGGTTTAAAGGGTATTACGATGACCTCGCTGGATTAGAGAGCCTGATTAGAAGCGCTAGAGAGCTCAGGGGGAGGAAACTTCCTTTCAACTTGGTATTTATAAGTTTCACAGCGTCAGAGTTCGGAGCCCCCCATCTTCCGTCACTATTCTGGTCTTGGGGTAGCAGATATCTAATAGACACTTTATGGGTGAAGAACAGCCTGGATAGAGTGTTGGCTGCTATAGTCCTAGACGAGTTTACAGACGGTGTTCTAAGGGTTTCATCAAGCCTAGTCTTAAACAAATGCGCAATTGATATGACGGCCCTGGGCCAAGCCGTGTATGAGGGGAGTAGGTACCTGCCTTATACTGACGCATACGGTTATACCGTCTACGGGATTCCGGTTCTAGCTGTTCATAACGTAGGACATCGTTTAGAGATAGGGCACTATAGCGGCGAGGGATTGAGCGGAGCCATAGAGGTTTTAACCCAGAACATTAGCCGGCTAGTTACCGAGGCTGTGAGATGTATCAGTAGGCTAGGAAGCGATAGTATAAAGAGTTTACTTGATAAGTTCTTTAGATACGAGAGGAGCGACCTGAAGTATTTAGCGGGTAAAGTAGCCTTAATGGTTTCGCACGCTCGAGATCTAAGCGTTGTGTCAAGCATTCTCAGGAGCGTTTCTCCAACTGTGGTGAGGTACGAGCCATCTCTAGAGGTATTAAACGATGTCTTCGAAGATATCAATACATTACTATGGGCGATCGGGTTAATACAGCAGGGGTATACAGGTTATTTGAAAGCGTATCTACTAGATGGAGAGCCTCTTTTAAATCTTTACGTTAACGACTACAATAGGGAGGTTGCTGAGAATATCCTCGGGGAAGTGTTGAAGATTAGAATCGGGGATTATTTGCACAGATTAAGGGAGAGCGTCGCTAGGTTAAAGGATCTGTATTAATCGGCATAGAACCTACTATATTTCAAAAGTATGGGCAATATATTATTAGGAGAATGAGGGACATATAGATACCGCGTGACTAGAGATAGCTAATATAGAACCACCATATCCTTCATAACTAGTATTCGAAGCTGATAGAATATGCGGATTCCACATTTTATTCCAGCCGTATTATATTACTCTGTGGGACTATTTTATCAAGTATCTTCGGGGAAAGAGTGTCTTGTTTATAAGCTCTGGCATTCCCTGTGTAGTACCCGGGTGTTAACCTATTTTAAGTTCGCCTAAATATTACATGGTATTAAACAATTCAAGGTGTATGAATGGAGAAGGCTGATAAATTTAGTAACTTCCCGGAATGGTATCATAATATTTTGAGAGATGCTGATATAGTCGATATTAGGTACCCTGTTAAAGGCATGATCGTATGGAAGCCCTACGGCCTTAAAGCTCTAAGGCTAGTGCAAAAGATACTAGTAAGCCTATTAGAAGAAACGGGTCATGAAGAAGCCTATTTCCCAACATTTATCCCCGAATCGGTTTTCTCGAAGGAGAAAGAGTTCTTGGAAGGATTCGGCGGGGAGACCTTCGTAGTAGAAGGGACTATGAGCAAGAAGTTTACCGAGAGATTGTTTGTACGCCCCACGAGCGAGACCGTAATGTACTACATGTGGAATCTATGGATTAAAGGTAGGAAGGATCTGCCTCTGAAAATGTACCAGGTGGTAAATGTTTTCAGGTATGAGACTAAGATGACCCACCCGATTCTAAGAGTTAGGGAGATAATGGGGTTTATCGAAGCCCATACAGCACATGCTACGAGAGAAGAAGCCGAGGAACAAATCAAAGAAGCCCTCCTCATATACAAAAACTTCTTCGACTCTCTACTACTACCCTATTTTATAATTAAAACCCCTCCATGGGATACTTTCGCAGGGGCCGAGTACAATTACGATTTCGTAACAGTAGCCCCGGATGGTAAAGGGATCGAGCTAGGTAGCGTGATAAATCTTGGACAGAAATTCGCCAGGGCATTCGACATAAAATTCCTCGATAGCGACGGTCAGTTCAAATACGTGTACCAGACGTGTTACGGTGTAAGCGAGAGAGTGCTTGGGGCAGTTATAGCAGTGCACGGGGATGAGAGAGGACTGGTTTTCCCACCTGGGATAGCCCCAGTACAGGTCGTAATCATACCTATATTCAGAGAGGGCGAGAACGATATCGTCGAATATTCTAAGAAGGTTTATAGGATACTGAACGAGAACGGTATTAGGGCTAGGCTGGATTTAGACACCGAGCATTCTCCTGGATGGAAATACTATTACTGGGAGCTGAAAGGCGTCCCTACGAGGATTGAAATCGGGAGGAGAGAGCTAGCCAGCAATACCGTGACGATAGCTAGGAGGGATACTTTCGAGAAATTCGAGGTGAAACTAGAAGAGTTGGTCAGCGCCCTGAGGAATACCTGGGATAGTATAAATATCAACCTTAGGAACCGCGCGATCAACTACTTATCTAAATTAACCCATATAGCGCGGCCAGGGACTGTTTACGAAAAAGGCTTAATTATAGCTCCATGGGACGGAACCAGGGAGTGTGCTGAGAGCCTTGAGAAAAAATATAACAGGGGCCTACTAGGGGAGATCGTAGAATCGCCTATAAACCTTCCTCCTTTAGAAACTATGGAAAATGAGTGTAGTGGGAAACCAGATAGATACGCCCTTCTAGGGGTTACATATTAGATTAGAGCTTGGTAGTAATTCCTAACCAATAACATTTTTAAGGAAAAATCCCGCTAGTAGATTGTGGTGGTTTCGAATTGAGCGAATACATAAAACAATTGAAAATACAGCTAGCAGGCAAGATACATGGCGTTACATTCCAGGATAGAGGTGCTAATATCACATCGATAATCCTCGGCGGTAACCCGATCGCTACTGTAAAAGACGAAGGCGACTACGTCATAGTCTCTATCGGTGGCAAGGACTACAAGTACGATAAATGGTATACTAAACCGCAGCATCTCGCAGAGACGATCGCGGTCTATATAAGCGCGAAAAAATAGATTATTAAAACCTACTATTTACGCTCTAATACAATTTTTCTGATATCGAAATACGAGACAAAATCGCTTATTATCCGTGGATTACCATAAATTCTCAACCTATACTTGAAGATAGGAGCATCAACTACAAGAGTTTCTGCTTCGCCCCCTTCAAAGGAGGGATTAAACCCGTATTTCCTAGATAGCTTAATTAATTCTTCTATATCGCTCTCATCTACCACTCTACCGAGGTATCTATGGGGGATTCCCATAGCGGTAATAGATATTATAGTGAATTTGATTCCTGCTCTTAGTACTTCTCTAAGGTAATCCTCCTGGTTCAACCCCCATAACGGAGTATATGTTTGAAGGCCGACTCTACTGGCAATCTTATCGAAAACCCTTTTCTGGAACCTGCTCAATATACCTCCTGTGATAACGTATTCAACCCCGTACCTCTCTTTCACCCTTCTTAAAACATTTTCCAGGACGGCTTCTTCTAGTCCTGGTCTGCCAACCGAAACCGATTCGAGCGGTATTCCGATCGAGAAAGACTGGAGGCTTAAGGCTGTGAAATTAGGCTTATGATACAGCATTGAATAATCGTATAGTGGGATTACCGATGTCAGTACCGGTATCTTAAACCCCTTGCTCAACGCTTTCATCAATGCTACTGTCGAATCTTTACCTCCCGAATATAGGACTGTTGCTGTAGGTATTTCTACCACCGACACCTTATAAAGGTATGTATTATACCCGGGAATATTATGCGTGTATACGTATTAGTCAATGATAGAGCTGCGAACCCTAGGTTTATTGCTAGGAGAGGTCTGGCTCTCGGTTTAGAGATCGATAGTGCTTACATATTATTTGATACGGGACCGGATCCAAGCGTATTATCTTACAATTCTAATCTCGCAAGATTCCCTCTCGAACTAGTAGATCATCTTGTCTTATCCCATATTCATTCTCCGCATATTGGAGGTGTTGATATCGTTGGCTGGGAGTCGCCTTATATAAAAGCGTTTATACCATATGGCTCAATGGAAACGATCGGTAGAATACTGAAGAGGAAATTCTTAAACCCAGTCGAAGTAGTCAGCGAAATACCTCTTTCGAATAACGTTTTTGTTACAAAACCATTCTATGGACCACCCTGGGAGCATTTCCTAGTTGCAAGAGACTCGGTAGGAGACCATGTTTTATTCAGCGGTTGTTTCCACCCTAATATTAGCGACGTCTTGAACGAATTAGTAGTAGCTAGAAGACTGAGAATATCGACTATAGTAGGAGGGTTGCATCTAGAGAATGCACCAGCCGAGCATGTCGAGAAAGTAGCCTGGTTATTAGCCGAGAGATTTAAAATAAAGAAAGCAATCCTCCTCCACTGTAGTGGCAGATTAATAGGTAATATATTAAATAACAGCTACGGTATTGATGTAACGTATCCCGGTGCAGGTGACGTATTTGAGCTCTAGTGCTGAGCCTAGGGAAAAACTCGTAAATGCTATGAGAGAACTCTTCTTCTTAGGGCTTATTAATCCTAGAGGGGGCAATGGCAGTGTGTACTTGGGTGAAGGCTGGATTGCTATAACTCCTAGCGGGGTAGGTAAGCAATGGTTGAAACCCGAGGAACTGGTTCTACTAAATATTGAAACAGGAGAGTTAAAAGGTTCTTTGAAACCTTCTATAGAGGTTAATGCTCACGTATTAACCTATAAGAAGATTAATAGGGCTAGGTCGGTTTTGCACGCCCACCCTCCTGTAACACTTGCTTTAACAGACCTATTCCATGATAGAGACGTATGGCGACCTGGGAGATGGTGGGAGACAGGGTTAATCGAGGTAGAATATAGTGTGGGAAAAGCTGAAATAGCTCACCCGTATCCACCAGGTAGCGTAGAGCTTGCTAACGAGGTCTCAGACAAGTTCGCTAGCGGGGCGAGACTTGTCATAGTGCCTAAACACGGGGTTTTCGCATGGGGGGAGAGCGTTGAGGAGGCTATGGATGCTATAGTAGCAATTGAGCTGGTAGCAAAATACGTTGCCGTTAAATCGCAATTAACGCGCCAGAATTTGCTAGCTCTTTAGTGCTAAAACCCCGTGTCTAATAGCAGAAGCCAGTATCCCTATAATGCTTTTACCGTCTTTAATCTCCCCATTTAATACCATTTCAACAGCCTTACGGAAATCTAGTTTCTCAACTCTTATGATCTCGTAGGGTTCGGGTTGTGACCCCACATAGCTTAGTTCGCTTGCTTCAAAAATGTGCATTACCTCTGTACTATAGCCTGGGACAGGGTATACTGTAGCTAGTTTCACTAGCCTGCCCGGCTTATACCCTGTTTCCTCAACCATTTCTCTAACAGCTGTGTCGGAAGGATCTTCGCCTCTATCGACTACGCCGGCGGGTAACTCTAGTATATAATCGCCTATCGGAGCCCTAAACTGTCTTACCATTACGATCTCTTTTTCGTTTAGAAACGGTACTATAACAGAGCTCTCGGGAAAAACCACTACGTCTCTAGCAAACCTCCTAGAGCCGTACTCGTAGAATCTTCTAGCGATATTGAATCTTAGACCTTGGAATACGATAGTTTCTTCTACTAGTTTAACGCTCTCGTCCATGAAATAGCACCTGCTAGCCCGATATAATTTAACTCCATACTAAATTAACTAAAATAACAGGGGTGGTTTTTGAAATTCCGTTTCGGTCCCGCTGGGAAACCGATTTCGATGAAATCAGCTGATATATTGAAAGCCCCTGAATTCCTGAGGAGTATAGGTCTCGACGCCATGGAGTACGAGGCTGTTCGCGGTGTCAATATTAGTGAAGAGAAAGCTCGCGCTTTTGGGGCTGAAGCAGAAAAATACGATATAAAGCTCAGCCTACATGCCCCCTACTTTATCAACCTATCTAGTAGAAACGAGAAGACTGTCCAGGCAAGCATTGAGAGATTGAAACAGAGTATCCTAGCTTCTTACTGGATGGGGGCGTACGTGGTAGTCTTCCACCCAGGCTACTATAAGGATATGCCTTCTAGAGAGGATGCACTTAGAGCAGTAATAGAGAATCTAAAGCCTGTAGCCGAATTCAGGGATTCTCTTGGAGCTAAAAACGTTTGGATCGGTCCTGAGACTACAGGTAAAACCTCCCAGGTAGGCGACGTGGATGAGACGATAGAGATATGCAGTAGGGTAGAGGGCGCTAGGCCGGTTGTAGACTGGGCCCATATATACGCTAGAAGCGGCGGGAAATTTATCGTGTCTAAAGACGATGTTATCAGCGTAGTAGAGAAGATTGAAAAGGTGCTTGGGGAATGGGCTGTAAAACCCCTGCACATGCATTTCTCGAAGATAGAGTATGGTAAAGGAGGAGAGAGGGAACACCATACACTAGGTGAAGCAGAGTATGGGCCAGACTTCGAAATTGTTTGTTCTGCTCTCACAGAGCTAGGTGTCGAAGGGATTTTTATAAGCGAGAGCCCTATACTTGAACAAGACGCTTTAGTCATGAAGGAGATATGTGCTAGAGTGGGTGGCACCGGTATTGCTGAGCAGGCTAAAGAAAAGAGTGGAAGAGGCAGTAGGAGGGCTAGGGGTAAGACTAGGGAAGGCAGGGGTTAAACCCAACCATTTAACGCTAGCAGGCTTGGCTTTTTCAGTGGCCTCATTCTACTCCTCTCTCATCGACAGTATCCTGCTGTATTCAATATCCCTAATTCTCTCAGGCTTATTCGATATGCTAGACGGGGCTGTCGCCCGGGCAACAGGGTCTTCTACTAGGCTCGGAGCATTCCTCGACTCTTTCTCTGACAGGATAAGCGATTCTCTAATCATACTCGCTCTCATCAATTTCGGCTTCTCGTGGTGGACTATATCAATACTCCTTGTCTCATCTCTATTGATAAGCTATACTAGGGCTCGAGCTGAGAGCCTGGGCGTGAACCTAGAGGGAGTAGGCTTGATAGAGAGGAGTGAGAGACTCATATTATTAATAACTATATCTTTTCTCTTACCGTTCTCTAGTATCATCGCACAAGCCCTGATCTGGGTGTTGATAGTTTTATCGATCGAGACAATAGTTCACAGATTGTACTATACGATCAAGGTATTGGGTGGATCAAATGTTTGACAAATCATAGTGACCTGCTATAGGTAGCGGTGTCTTAAACGAGACATATCCAAGCCTGAGAGTATGGCTTTTAACGATACCAACCCTGTCGCCACACCTTGTCACAAAATCCCTGTATTCGCTCGGCAGGTCTAAGGAGGAGATATGTGTTTTATCCATTCTTAGAACGATCTTGGTGTTCGCGAGCTGTAGGATTATGTCGTGGACGTCTACAGGGCTATGCGTGCTGAAGACTAGGCCCAGCCCCCTGCTCCTACCAAGTCTTGCAATCCTATCGATCATACCGCTAACATGCTCTATAAACTCCTCTCCCCCACCACCTTTGGAGGGGAAGAATCTATGGGCTTCATCAATAAAGATTACTACCGGCTGTGTCCTAACCTTCTCTCTACTCTTGATAATCTTCCACTCGAAAACCTTGTTTAAAACCCTGTATGCTGCCACGCCTATTACTTTCTCGGGGTCTGCTTCAGAGTACTCCTGGAGGAATTCTAGGTCGACTACTATCGGGTAGTTCGAGAAGACGTTTTTATGTTTCTCTAGTATCTCATAGATAGATGCTTCAGCGAGTACTTCCCCGTTCCCGCCTATGCTTATATCAAACAATCCCGTGTCTATGAGGGAGCCTAGCTGCCTGAGTATATTTTCCAGAGTGCTTTTATGTATTGCAAGGTCTTCGACTAATTCGATAAACCCTCTCCATTTAGAGGATACCGGCTGATTTTTATGCTCCATATAATATCTCGAAGCTCTTAGCATATCGTAGAGTTCCATAATCGATTTAACTGGGCTGCCCAGTTCTTCAAGTTTTTTAAGCAAGCGCGATAATACGTCTTTAGCCTGTCTCGTAAAATACGGGTTTAAGGCGATGAATTCTCTAACATGGAAGTCCTGGAATCTAAAACCGTACGGTATTATAAAAGCTGTGAAATCTTCTTCCTCAGGGTATTTAACGGATAATATAATCTTAACAAACCTAAGCGGATTCCTACCAGGCTCTTCGTGCACGACTAGTTCTTTAATACTCCATCTCCATCCAAACCTATCGAATAACGCTGAGTAAGCATCCTCAACATACATCTCGCTGATTTTCTTCATGGCCCCAGCCCAAGTATCCACACCCCTATTATATGCTTCGACAACATTGTTCGTCACAGGGAGCAGGATTACTAGCCCCTTCGGCCTATGTGCGTTCTTAGAAAATTTTGTTATAAGCTCTCTCTCCATCGACGGGATGTCTTCGGGAATAAATGGTTTCAGAGGCAGGGTTACATAGTCCTTGTTAGGGTCTAGGATTACAATAGTGATATCCTCTGCTCTCGGCAAATTGTAAGAACTCAGCATAGAAGCAATAACGTTTTTCAGAAGAGTGGTTTTACCGCTGCCGGTAGTCCCTAGGACTAGCATGTGCTGGAAGAATGCTTTGAGAGGTATGAAAAGCGGGATCCCGGCATCGAATACAGGGATATCACCTGTTGTCACGAAACCAGTAAAGACGCCTTCAGATGGTAGTCCAAGCATTAATTGAGCTATTCCCGGATCCCTAGGCTTGATAACCGGGCTCTGGGGTTCTATAACGTAGTTTGCCATGTTGACAACTAATTTTTCAGGGTCTAACGATAGGAGAGGCCTAGCCCTGACCCTGGTTTTAGTAAGCAAGCCTGTTACGTCAGGATTTACCATAGGGAAGTATGCTTCAGGCAGTTCTAGCTCTGCGAGCACATCCCTCCTCTCAACCGATACGACTCTGAGGCTGACGATATGCCCTGTTTTAATATCGACAACAGCGAGATAGCTCCCTGCCGAAGCTATATCGGCGAATTTATCGAAATACACAATAGGGTCTACGTCGAAAACTACGGAGCCGCCTTCCTCGTCGATAAGGGAGGGGCTTGTTCTGGATACAAAGCCTATGATATCCCCTACTTTACGGGCTAGTTCCAAAGCACTGCTAGCTTTCTCGGAGAGGTTTTTAATTACCTCAGTGCTCATGAAGGAGCATCCAAGTTAAAATTAATGATCATAGGCTTATATACTGGAGGGTTGACTCACGGGGTATTCCCAGCGCTAGCCCTATCTGCTTAGCTAATGCCTCAGTTATCTTCTTAACCCTCTGGTCTGCGATGAGAATGCTTAACGGTAGTGTAGTTCCAGTGCAGAAACTATCCTTAGCAACAGGTTTAAGAAGGTCTACTCCCTTCTCCATGCCTAAAACCTCTACTCTGAAGAAAGATATATCGCTAGCTTTAGTCAAGTTGTATCTCTTTTTCAATATAATATACCACATGGTTTTAGTAATAGACTCGTTGTCTAATCTGTAGGATGTATAGAGGGGGCCGATAGCGAATACTTTACCGGCTAAATCACGTAACCGTCTCTCGGCTAGTATTGAGAGGTATGCTTGATCATTTATTCCCTCGATACGGATTTTGAAAGGATCATCGCGGGATAATACATGAGTATACTGAAGCCTCTTGACAATCCCGTAGACTCTCCCAGTATTATTGATCGTCTTAACTAACTCAATCCTCCTCTTCATCAACTTCGTCCAATTCTCTTTGTATACTTCTATTAGCCTGCTCGACCTCCTAGCTTCTGTAACAGGGTGTGTTGGTAGGTAGAGTGGGCCGTCTAATAACACAACGCCTTTCAAACTCTCTCTTGCTATCACTTCTAGTATGCTATTTTCTAGATTCACGCGGTGTTCTTCTATAGCTAGGCCTTTATTATACTCGTTAGGGTAGGGTCTAGATAAGGGGTCCCGGTAGTTAACGCCTATCTCATCCAGTACCCTGTAGTCGAAATCGTTTACCTCCGGGAGTACAAGTATATGTGTGTTCCTTCTCAAAATATTAATGTTAGAAAGGTCTGGGATATCGATAGTCCTAGACCTCATCCTATCCACTCCGGTGGCAGCTCCAATAACAATGAAAAGGTATGGGGTATCTATGATTCTGCTGCTACTATCTACGCCTATGAGAGTAGGGGGATACTCGTTATCGCATAAATAGTCGATGGATTTAATATCGTACTCCCCGGTTTCAATAGTACTTATCTCACCAATTACAGTATAGGCTCTACTCTCTTCAAGCCTTATAGTACCTTTGTAGTTTTTAGCGATCTCATATATCTTAGCAAGTACTTGGAAATCCAAGTTTCCATCCATTATACTATTATATCATCTTTAAAAGAAGCCTATATTTTATCTTAGAACAGGATGAGGTCTGCTTATGTCTGCGCCTAAGAGAGTGTTGGTAGCAGGGGACTGGGATGCTGATGGCGTAGTATCAACCGCTATACTAGTATATACTCAGGAGAAGCTCGGCGAATACCCTCTGAAATCGATTAGTATAGTAGATAAGAAACCAGTAGACCCTGAGAAGATGAAATATATTCTAAACGAAATAAGTGTACCATATGATCTAGCCGTTTTCCTCGATCTGCCTTATACATCGTATATAGGAAACGTCCTTAGGCTGATGAAGCAACACTTTGGAGTGAAAAAAATTATGTATATCGACCATCACCTTTCTACAATCCAGAACGAAGATGAGTTAAAAGGTATAGTAGATGTTCTCATCGCGGATCACAGGCAGCCCACAGTCGGCATCATAATGGATGAACTGGCGAAAAACGGTATTAGACTACACGCAAGGCTTGAGAGTTTTGCGTTAACAGTTAGATACATGGATGCAGGCAGGAAGGTTCCCACAGAATACCTTAAGCTATTCGAGATCACCAAGATGATGTCTAAAGCCTTAACAGCTGTAAGAGACGAAGCTCTCTGGGCTAAGATCGTAAACTGGCTGGTAGACCCGACCCCTCTACCTATGCCATTGGATGAACAGGTAATGTCCAAAGTAAGAGAGATCGTTGAGAAAAGAGATAGAGAGGTCAGCGAGGCTGCTATGAGTCTCGCAATGGAAGCTGTCAAAGTAGGGGGTTTCAGATTCATTGATGCGAGGAGGAAGTGGAGGGCTAGAGGCGCTACAGCGCTTGCGTCAAAGCTCTCAAATATACTTAAAGCGCCAGTCGCTATACTAGTAGATACTAATAAAAACCATTCACTCCTAGTAATTAAAGCCTCGCACGGTAGAGCTTATAGAGTAGCTAAGTATCTCCTAGGGGAAGGCATAGCACACGATATAGCAGGCCACCCTAATCTAGCAATTGTTAGAGTAGATAAGAACGTAGAAAATAAGACCATTATCGAAGCATTACGCCAGGCAATATTTTACACAGCCTAGTCTCAGCCTGGTATAATATTAAGTCTAATATATGATATCCATAGCTTAAGGTGCAGGTATTGCTTGAAGTATTTATATCGCTTAACTCGACTCGGAAACACAAACCCTGGTTCGACCACCCGGAGAACCCGGGTCGTGTCGAAAGGATCCTAGGTGTTGTTAAACAGATTAGCAGCCTTAGTATTAAATCTCTTGAGGGGCGGATTAGTCTCGACGAGGCTTTGAGGCTTGCCTCGAGGGTCCACGACGAATACTATTTGAATAAGCTAGCCGACCTATCGAAGAAGAAAGGGTATTTAGATGAAGATACCTATATTGCGCAAGATAGTTTTGAGCTCGCTTTGGAAACCTTTTATTATTCTTATATACTAGCTTCAGACGCGAAGGGCATACGCTTCTTAATTGCTAGGCCACCAGGCCATCACGCTGGTAGAAAGGGGAGAACCCGGGGTGTTTCAAGCAACGGCTTCTGCCTTCTGAATAATGCTGCAGCAGCTGTAGAAGGCTTTATGGACAGTGGCTTGAAGAGGATCGCTATTCTAGATTTTGATGTCCATCATGGTAATGGGACGATGGAGATTTTCTACAAGGAGAAGATCTTGCACATAGACCTACACCAGCACCCGGATACGTTATATCCCTATACAGGATACCCGGACGAGTTAGGTGAGGGTGAAGGTTTCGGGTACAAGGCAAACCTGGTATTCTTCCCTGGGACGAGCGACGACTCTTATATTGATGCGCTTAAGGGTGTTGAAAGCATCCTGGTAAAATATGCTCCGGAAGCGCTTGTTGTAAGCGCCGGCTTCGACGGTTTCGCAAACGATGGCTTGGCCGATCTAATGTTATCCGAAGCATCCTACTATAATCTCGGCATGTTGATTAAGAGGCTTAACACACCTACTCTCATCTTATTGGAAGGAGGTTATTCCACGGGATTACACAAAGGGTTTAAATCGTTTGTAGAAGGCTTAATAGCTTCTCCCGTAGAGTACCAACCTGTCCCAACCTCTAGGAATATTAAGAGATTGAACGATGAAATAAATGAAAGAGTTGTAGAAGCAGTCTCTAGAAGGTTAACCCCATGATAGAGGCAGAGGTAAAGATTAGGGCTAGAGGTAGTCCGGGGGATGTAATAGATTGGTTTAAGAAGATGGGATTCAGGGAGGTCGGGGAGTGTTTTGAAGAAGACCATTATTTTACACACCCCTGCAGAGACTTCAAGTCTACCGACGAAGCTCTGAGATATAGAATCGAGAAATGTAATGACAGCGTAAAGTATTTCCTAACCTATAAGGGGCCTAGGAGGAGTATGGGTGTTGTAAAAGTAAGAGACGAGATAGAGGTAGGATTTGACCAATCTACATTCGCTTCATTGATCGAAGTATTTAGGAGGCTTGGTTTCGTAGATAGATACGTTGTTAGAAAGAGGAGGATAGCGATGTCTAAGCCGGGTTTACTCGCCTATATTGATATAGTCGAAGATCTCGGATTGTTTGTCGAGCTCGAGGGGATTCTCGACGAGGAGATAACGAAAAAGATAGTATCTAGCGAATGGTTCAGCGGTTTCGTAGGCAAAACTTATTTAGAAATGTTGCTAGAAAAATGATGGTTAAAGGGGGTGTCTATACTAGTGGAAGAAAGGCATGTGTTCCAAGTTTTTGTCCCGAGAGAGGGAAAGATATCCCCTCTCCTATATAGGTATTTCATGGAGGAGCAATTGAGTAGGATTAACGAGTTATCTAGCCCTAGTATAGTATATGTTACAGACCTGGTCTCATGCCACCATAAGTTCCATATGAGGAAGCAATATCCCGAGCTAACAATATCTTTCGAGCCTTCTGCTATAATGGGGAATCTGATCCACCTAGGCTTAGAGAGCATTGTTAGAAACCATGGTTTTATTCCAGAATACCAGGTAGAGAAGCACATCGAGATCGGAGGAGCTATATACATTTTAAAAGGCCGCGTGGACGCCTATAATCCGGATACGAGAGAAGTGCTCGAGATAAAGTCTGTGAAGACATTCCAGGGGGAGCCATATAGGCATCACCTAGACCAGTTGAATATTTACCTAAATATGTTGAATGCTTCGAGAGGCATCTTACTCTATATCTCGCATGACAGGATTGTCGAATTCGAGGTTAAATCCGTGCACGTGGATCTCGAGGAGGAATTGAAGAAGCTAGTCTATGACGAAACCCACCCGAAGTATACATGGGAGTGCAGGTACTGCCCATTCAGGAAGCTATGCCCTTATAGGAGGGAGGAGGCAGAAGGCGAAGGCTAGTAGAGCTCAGTACTCAAGACCTTTTTCATCGAAACACAAACTCATTTATTCCCGAGTTCATCATCCTTTACGAGAGATTCCTAGCATTATGGGGTTATTAGATTTTTCGTATCGTTATCTCGTCGTCGAGTCTGAGACCGAGTACACGAGACGCGTCTCCCTTGTTAACCCCGATCTCTAGGTATTCGAAGCTACTTATATAGCACGCGATCTCTCCTTCTCCTACTAGGCTAAAGCTTGTAGTATACTCGCAGACCCATTTCTCCCCTTTCTTAGATATTTCAAGCCTATCACCGATCTTCCACCCTAGCTCGCCAAGCATAGTCTCGTGTATGTTTGTTAGAACATTCCCGAAGCCGTCTACATATATTATCCTGGCTTCCACGAAACCCTTCTCGTACACTGGTTTAGGGATTTCAATAACCTTAATACTTCTGCTATCAATCCTTGTTCCAAGAGCCTCCAGCGGTAGTCCTAGGCTGGCGTATGCGGCTATTGGAGCGAATATATCCCTCCCGTGGAATGTCCCGGATACTTTCTCAAGCCTGTACTTCGACTCAGATATGTCGTAGACTTCTTCGATACCATCTTCTAATGCTAGGAGGGATAATAGCCCGTTGTCAGGCCCTATAAGTATATAGTTCCTGGTTTTAATCATGATAGCCCTCCTCTCGCTTCCTACACCAGGGTCTACTACGGCTAGGAATATAGTGCCCTTTGGAAAGTATTTTGCCGAGGTTTTCAGTACGAGAGCCCCGCCTCTGATATCGTGTCTTTCAATACCATGTGTTAAATCTATGATCTCGGCCTTAGGGTTTATACTCTTGATAACCCCTTTTACAACCCCAACGTAAGGGTCTCTGTACCCGTAGTCTGTTAAAAAAACGATCAGCGCCACGGTTTTCACCGTTAAATTATATTAGACGCTAGAATCTTTTATTTTACTAGCCGGGGATGTGAACGACGGGCGGCCTGACAAGTGATGACCCATTGTAGCACCGACCCGGCTATCAAAGCTATAACCACCTCTACATTACTAATTTATTAACAGCCCCGATGAGATGCAGCGGATAATCAGATAGGTGAAGAACGATTAACTCGAGGGGTTGATCTCTTTTAAAACATATGAGTCAATGGTACTATTCACACATCATTCAATGGTAATTCATACTATTCACCGATATTGTTATGATATTCAACTAATCTTCATAGACTTAATATAGGGAAGAGTACTAGGGGGATATTCTACGAGAGGCCTCTTCCCAGAAGCGGTCAAAGTTTTAAAGACTGCTATATATGTTGAATTAGATTAGGGGCCCGTAGCTCAGCTTGGTGGAGCGCCCGGCTGATAACCGGGAGGTCCGGGGTTCGAATCCCCGCGGGCCCACTATTATTGGCTAGTCTCCTACACTAGGTAATCGATTATTCTCGGAGGTATTGCCAGCAGGTATTCTCCCTTCTCATACGCGATATCTCCTCCTACAATAACTACTTGGGGCCTTCCACGCATCGCTACAGCGACGGGGTCGAGCCTGCTTATCGGGATAGATAGCAGGGGGTCTGATAGGTCGTAAACCAGGATATCGGATAGTGATTTTACATCAACGAATCCATTGTCTAAGCGCAGGATCCTGTAGGGTTTTACTAAAATTTCGTAGAGGATTCTAGGGTTGTTTGATTTTGTAAGCCATGATTCAACATTCCTCGAGTGTTCACTTCTAGTATCAAGGAATAGGCATTTCTCACTCACGGATCCAGGGCTGCATACAACGTCTCTAATATTTCCAATTACATTACCATTGTAAAAGAGGTTCCCGGCCCTATCTAGGAGGATATTCAGTACCCCAGGCCTAGAGCATGGTTCGGGAGTTATTGTAACCCCTCTCACTTGTAGCCTGCTTAGGATAGCTGTGGCCTTACAGGATGCATCGTCTACTAGGATAGGGAGGGTTATGCCATTAGATATCGCGATACTAATAGATGCTTCAATAGATTTCTCGAATAGTTCTGCTCCTATACGCTCATACCCCTCCTCCAAGCCTCTGAAAGCGAATTCCGGGCCTGGTATGATAGCGCTGAAACCATGCGTAATCAACGCTGGCTTATCGTATTTCAGCAGTAACTCGGATAATTCATACTCGGGCGGTGCTTCAACCCCTATATCAGTAATCCTATCCCCTTCTATGAAGACAAAGCCTTTGTTAACACCCTTGGAACTATAGTAGAATGTTTCCCCATACAATAATATCCTCAGGCCCATCACTCGGCACCCGATATAGTGCTCCATGGAAATGACTTTATCCTATGTTTTTATTCTTAGACGGGTAAATTATTATTGAAGGAGGGTTTTGCTGTGAAAGGCTGGTGGGGTAGGGTTCTGAGAATAGATTTGTCGAAAGAAAAAATATCTACCATCAGTATCGACGAGAGAATCCTCGTAGACTTTATAGGGGGAAGGGGGTTAGCAGTCAGATTACTATGGGAGTATAATCCTCCCGGCGTAGACCCTTTATCACCGTATAACAACCTAATTATATCCTCAGGCCCCTTATCGGGCCTGCCTATTCCTAGTAGCGGGAAACTAGTTGTAGCATCTAAAAGCCCATTGACAAATGGTTACGGGGATGGTAACATAGGGTCTATGGCTAGCTTTCACCTTAAAAGAGCAGGTTACGACGCTATTATTATCTCCGGTAGGGCTAGGAAACCTGTATACGTTTTCATCGAGAACGAGAAAGTCTCGATTAACCCAGCCGACCATATATGGGGCCTCGACTCATTTCAGGCAGAAGACAAGCTTGTTAGAGAACACGGTAAGAACGTCGGGATTCTCTTGATAGGTCCGGCGGGAGAGAACATGGTTAGATACGCTACTATAGTATCTCAGAAAGGTAGGAGCGGTGGTAGGCCGGGTCTAGGCGCTGTAATGGGTAGTAAAAACCTTAAAGCTATTGTTATAAAAGGCACGCTCCAACCCCCTGTCCACGATATCGAATCCCTCCGTAAAACAGCTGAAGAAGCATATAAGAAGATTTTGGAGGCCCCAGGCTACGACTACTGGATTAGACAAGGCACTATGGCGACTATTGTATGGAGTCAGCAAAATAGTGTGTTACCTACGATGAACTTTAGAGAGGGTGTATGGGACTATTACGAAAACATATCAGGGGATCTAATGGAGAAGCTGAAAGTCGATAGGAGGGCTTGCCCCTTCTGCAATATGGGATGCGGCAATGTGATTAGAGATGAATTCGACGAGTTAAGCGAATTAGACTATGAGAATGTGGCTATGCTTGGAAGCAATATTCTATTGGGCGATCTCAAGAAGGTCGCGGCTCTAAATAGGATGGCTGACTTATATGGTATGGATACGATCTCCCTAGGGAACTCGCTAGCATTCCTAATGGAGGCGAGTGAGAAAGGTTTGATTAGAGAAAAAATAGAATGGGGGGATTTCAAGACTGTTAGAGAACTAGTTGAGGATACAGCATACAGGCGTGGACTAGGTGCTTTCATAGCTGAGGGAGTTATGAGAATGAGTAGATCGCTTGGACGCGAGGCATTAGATTTCGCTATGCACGTGAAAGGCCTAGAAGTATCAGCCTACGACTGCCACGCTGCGCCCGGCATGGCTCTCGCATACGCTACCTCACCTATCGGGGCCCACCATAAAGACGCTTGGATTATAAGCTACGAGGTTAGGACGGATAGGCTCTCATACTCCCACGAAAAAGTTGAGAGGCTAGTATACCTCCAGGATATCAGAGGCGGTTTATTCGAATCTCTTACAGTATGCAGACTACCATGGGTCGAGCTGGGTTTGGACATCGACTACTATATCCGGTTACTGGGCGATGCAACAGGGATAGCATGGACTATAGATATGGTAAGGGTGGTAGCCAACAGGATCTATACTTTGATCAGGCTCTTCTGGATCAGAGAGTTCCAGGGATGGGACAGGTCGTTGGATTACCCACCGCCAAGATGGTTTAAACACCCGTTGACTAAAGGGCCGTTTAAGGGCGCGAGACTAGAGCCTTCGAAATACGATTCAATGCTCGATGCGTACTATGAGCTTAGGGGATGGGATTCCAACGGTGTTCCAAAACCCGAGACTATTGAGAAACTAGGCCTCACGAGCATAGTAGGGAGTCCGGGAGCTTGAGGAATGATCTCGGTAAGAGGGAGAGTGGTCTCGGGAAGCGGATTAGGTGCTTTCTACGTCGAACTCTATAGAAGCCTTTTTATAAAATACCTCGAAATCGACCCTTTCCCCGGGACCCTGAATATTGAGGTACTAGATTACCCTATTTTAGAGAAAGCCTTGGCACTATTAGATCCTATAATTATACCACCGCCTAGAGAAGGGTATGGAAACGTCCTCGTATACAGGGCCTTGCTAGAGAGGATCCCGGTCTATATAGTAAGGCCTGAGAAAACACAGCACCCCCCTAGGATCGTCGAGGTAGTGTCGGAAAGATACCTGAGGAAAACCCTGAATCTTAGAGACGGGGATATCGTTGTCTTAACCCTAGCGGTGTAGCGAAGATTTAATAGGCTAGCATATAATTAGAAAGTTCTCGGGCTAACAATTATCAACGAAGTGCTCTGGCTATGCGTGATATAGCTGTTAAAATTGTTAACTTTACCAAAAAATTCGGAAACTTCACCGCAGTCGATAACCTAAACCTTGAAATATTCGATAAGGAGATCTTCGGCTTACTCGGCCCGAACGGTTCAGGTAAATCGACAACTCTGTTAACAATCGCTACAGTCTACAAGCCCACGTCAGGAGATATTATAGTATATGGTCATAGCGTTTCGAGAGAAGACTACGAGGTACGGAAGCTGGTAGGTATAGCGTTCCAGGATCCTAAAGCGCTTTGGATCGACAAGGTTGAAGATATGCTTGAATGGCATGCTAGGGTAGTAGGCTATAGCAGGTCTGATGCAAGAAAGATTGTCAAAGAGGTTCTTGAAACCCTCGACCTATGGGAGCATAGAAATAAATACTTCTACCAGTTGAGCGGCGGGACGCGTAAGAAGCTGGAATTAGCGAAAGTGCTCATACAGAAGCCGAGACTGGCGATACTAGATGAGCCCACAGCCCAGGTCGACGTTCCTACTAAGCACAAGCTCTGGAATATAATTAGGGAATTGAGAGATGAGGGTTCTACTATAATTATTGCGACGAACGATATGTTTGAAGCCGAGAAAGTCTGCGAGAGGATCGGGATTATATACAAAGGGAGGTTGGTCGCAGTAGATACAGTTAGCGGCTTGAAAGATAGGATACCAGCTGGCGACGTTATAGAGGTTGTCGTAGAAGGAGACGGGAGGATCACTAAGGTGGTAGAAGAATTGTCTGCGATCGGTAGGGTAGAATATAGCAACGGAATTCTTAGGATATATGTTGAGAAAGGAGAGGAAAAAGCTGTGATTGTAGCAGACATGCTTAGAACCAGGGGTTTCAAAGTGAAATCCCTCATGATTAAAGAGCCTACGCTAGATGATGTTTTCATGTATTTCACGGGGGCGAGGCTTACAAGTGGTTTTGAGCAGTAGAGACGTCTATGATTTACTGCATATTATCGAATGGGATGTAAGAAAGCTCCGTAAGCAGACGTTGTTCGTTGTAATGAGAACAACATGGTTTATACTCCAGGTCATTGTCTTCGGATATACTCTCTCATACCTCGTTAGATCATACCCTGGTTTTAACTACTACGATTTCTACCTGCTAGGAGTCTTTATCTCTCTTGTCTACTCGGTTAGTATATCCAGGGGCTACGAGTTGGCAGATGAATTCGATGAAGGTATTATCGAGTACCATTTAGCCTTACCAGTTAAGAGGAGTGTGCTAGCTCTAGGAAGGGTGTTAGGAGGGTCTATTTCATCATTCCTATTCACACTCCCAATGTACGTCCTAGTCCTAGCTATAGTAGGAGTGGTGAGCCTTACAGGGTTAGCTGTATCATTGATAATGATATACGTTTTTTCAATGGGTGTTGTCGGTTTTGTCGTAACCATTGTTCTAAGCGTTAAATCCACGGATGCTACAGACATCCTCATAGGCGTCATAGACGCTCTCCTAATAAGGCTTAGCACGGTCTTCTACCCTGCTCCAGTATTGATGAAGATTATGCCCTACTACTATGCCTCGATATTTAATCCCGTGTCAAGCATCTCCGACTTCTTGAGGAATCTTTTCCTACCCGAGTACGCTATATACACGAGTCTACCGCCTGAAGCCCAGGTCGCTTATATCGTTGGCTTAGCGGTTGGATTCTCGTATCTAGCACTCTATATTGTTTCCAACAGGCTTGAGGCAGGAGGGTGGAAGTAGAGTGTGGAAGGCGATTGTGATTGCGGAGAGAGATTTGAGAAGGTTCTGGAGGTACAGGTTCTGGCTTGCTGGTCAAATAGTCATGAATATCGCGGATATAGTTATATTCGGCCTCGTCTTCAGTAGTATGATCACTATTCCGGGCTACGTTAAATTCATTACTCCAGGTATTTTGTCTCTAGCGATGTTCATATCGAGTTTCAGCATCGGCAGGGAGGTAGGGGTCGAGCTTAGGAGGGAGGTTACCGACTACCTGGTCTCGCTCCCAGTCTCGAGGTTTGAGCTGGTCTTCGGCAGGTTTCTAGGAGGGGCTCTCAGAGGGATAATATACCAGTCTGGTTTCATAATACTGGCCCTGATCATAGTTGGTGCCCCGACTATTTCCGGGTGGGCTATCATAGTGTATACATCAATAACCTTGTCATTTGCTATGTCGGCTCTATCAATAGCTTTATCGACGGTCACAAAAGATTTCAATCTCCAAGCAACGATAAGGTCGGTAACATACTACATTCTCTTCTTCTTCTCCAATATATTCTATCCAGCACAAGCTATCGCTATGAGGCTTGGTCCCCTCGGAGGTATAGTATCCTATATGCCTTTATCGGTTGCTACATCACTCTATAGGTGGGGGTTTAGGTATAGTGTAGACGTGGATATTGAAGGAAATGTTGTGCTACTAGCAGCCTGGACCCTGGTACTGGTCTCGGTTTCATGGCTGTTATACCAGAGGAATATCACTAGGAAAGGATGAGTATTTAGGCTGATCCACGCATCGTCCACAGCATAGGTTTTAAACCCTTTTTCCATAGTCTAGAATCTAAGGTGATAATTACGTCTAGGAGGAAGGAGGAGAAAGCCCCTAGTACCCAATACGAGCACTTAGTGCTTACATCGCCCGACTTAAACGAGGACCTAATCAGGAAGTTTGAGAGAGAGTTGAAGAAGATGGCTCAACCCTACGTAACCCCCTACATAGTATCGCAGCAGTTAGGGGTGAAGGTCTCAACAGCTAAGAAACTCCTGAGGATCGCTGAGGAAAAAGGCCTTATAAAAATAGTCTCGCACACAAGGAGAGTTAGGGTTTACGTCCCCTCAAAACAGGGGTAGAAACATTTATTAGGTTTATTGAGGGAATTTTGTATATGGGTTGAAGCCGCCTAGGCGATGGGAGCAGTGCTCCAAGCCTGGGCAGGCTAAAAGTAGATGGGAGCCCTGTGCCGTTGGGCTCGACAACCACCCATGACCCCATAGTGATAGCCCGTGACCTGTGGGCGAGGTGGAAGTCCCTAGAGGTGACCTTAAATAACCCTAAAAATCATGGAATGACCCTCTAGGGACAAACGGTAGTCTAATCTAGCCACACTATCTCCACACATTTATCCAGCGTTCTCCCGCTAACGGTGGTTTTGGGTATTTTTAAGAATCTTTAATTCCGTTAACGGGGCTAGCCCTCGGCACAGGAACACTAACTTCACTCACACCTCATGGAGTCCCCAACTGGGTTTTAAATATCTTAGCCCAATGCTTACAGCTCCGATAACATCTCTTTCCAACACTTCCACCCTGTAAACCTCGTGTAATTTCCTGTCTCTGAATAGAGCTAGCGTAAAGTTGTTCTCGTTGGCATCTTCAGGCGACGGCATCCCTAAGGCTGTACGAAACCTCGTAGCCTCTTACAAAGGTTATAACTGTAAACCCCGCCTATTAGGGCGGGATGGCAGTCAGAAGTAAACCTTGATGGAGAAGGGATGTGAACTAGTTTTAGGCTGGCCTAAACTCTTTCCTGAAGCCGCTGTATATTTTCTCCATCCTATCCCCATAGGTGTCTAATAGTTTTGCTTCAGCACGGAGGCCTGTGCAGTGCCCGGGGTACACGTATTCTACTCCTTCGCTAACCAGCTCTTTAACAACTCTTTCTATAGTAGGCGGCTCGGAGCCCGCTAGGTGGAAGCCACCAATTAACACTATCCTGCTCCTACCCGTAACCCTTCTAGCCTGTCTTACAATGTTTGATACCCCGCTGTGGGAACACCCTGCTAGCACGATAGCATAGTCGCCGACGTTGATTGCTAGTCCTGTGTCGTCTAGCATAGGGTTGTCGATTAAGACTCCGTCCTGAATGGTTTTAAATCCCCTAATAGCATAGCTGTTATCGTAGAATCTCTCGACTTCTCCTAGGAACCAGATCCCCGAGAATATTTCGAGAGGGTTTCTAACGAGCATGGCATGGAATACTGTTTCGAGAGCGTTACGCGCTTCCTTCGACAGCCCGATGTATCTAATACCTTTCTCCCCCGTGCTATAACAGGGCTTTAGGATATCCGGGTGGGCTATCAGGAGCCTGCCTCGCGCTATATCCGATAATGCTGTAATACCACCAGTGTGATCCCAGTGCCCGTGTGATAAGACGATAGCGTCAACCTTCCTCAAGTCTATCCCTAAGGCTTCCGAATTAGATAGCAGAACCCTTCCACTACCTCCGGTGTCAAACAGGATCCTTTTCACCGTGCTGTTATCGTATTCTACTTCGATTAAAACGCTGAAACCGTGTTCAGCAAGCAACCCTGCCTGGAACCCGGAGTAGTCGTCTACTAGGATAAGCACGTTAAGCCTTGAAACCTCCATTTAGAACCGCCTAACTATCTTATTGACAGTAGCGGCTGATAAAAAATACCCCCCAGGACGCATTTCATAGAGAGTATTCTCAGGCGATGAGGATTTAACCCCCTTGTCTAATCATCATAGTGTAGGCCGCCGTAGTATAGCCCGGTCAAGTATGCGGGCCTTTCGAGCCCGTGACCCGGGTTCAAATCCCGGCGGCGGCATCCTATCCTGCTGTTGAAAGTTATAAGCCCTAGTCGAATACTAGATAATGGAGCGGCGGTCGTCTAGCCTGGACTAGGACGCCGGCCTTCCAAGCCGGAAATCCCGGGTTCAAATCCCGGCCGCCGCATCAGCGGTTTATCTATTTTAAGTACTATTGTACTACCCACTGGGTGAATCCACGGCTTTTGCTATTGGGAGTTGGCGATCCATATAGTGGCGCTCAGTCACGTATGGTTCTGTTCTTCTGCTTTGTATAGATTGCCCTCCACAAATTCTTGTTCCATACAAGTGGGCTTGTAATAGATTCCAATGGTGGATTTTTACATGGCTTATTTAATCAAAATTTTTTAGCCTCTCCAATGGTTTGTTAGATTGGCTAAACTAACGGTGTTTTCGGAAATGGAATTAGACCTGCTTCCAGCACTGACCCCGTATTTGCTGATAGCCCTCGCATTCTTTATGCCTCTCCTAAGGTTTTTGAGTAAGGGTAGGCTTGTAGCCAGGGTTTTATCCCTCCTGGGTTTAATTATAGCTTTCGTTTTCTCCGTATTAATAGTTCAAGCGACTAGTAAAGGGAGCATACTATTTTATGCCCTAGGAGGGTTCCCTCCCCCTATCGGGATCGTTTACACGGTGGACTGGTTTTCATCTCTCCTTGGATTACTGGTAGCATCACTATTCCTGCTACTAGCTCCTTTATCTCCTGTTTTCGTAGATGATAACGAGTACTATTACTCGGCTCTGCTAGCCCTGGAAGCAGGCTTACTTGGGGTTTTATACACTGGTGATATATTCAATATGTTTGTCATGCTCGAAGTCTTCACGATCGCAGCATTCGTGCTTATATCGGCGGCTAGGACTAGAGAGGCTTTCAAAGCAACAATAATCTATGCTATTGTCGGTATGGTTGCTGGCACATTCTTCTTTTTCGCAGCAGTCCTAGTATATTATGTAACAGGTGTTCTAAACATTGGCCAGGCTGCTGCAATAGTATCGCATATACTACCTCCTCTAGGAAGGAGCGTAGATCCGGGTTCTTCGATAGTAATCCCTATCTTCATAGTGTTATGGTCTATGCTAGTTGAATCCGCGATATCACCCTTACACTTCTGGCTCCCCGAAGCATATTCCTACGCCCCGCCAGTAATATCGTCGATCCTAAGCGGGCTAGCTGAATCAATGGCGTTCTACGTAATCGCTAGAGTCTATTACACACTATACGGTGGAATGCCCGACTACGTGATGTGGCTGATCGGTTTACTCGGAGGGTTGACTATAGCTGTCGCTACAGCAGGGATTCTAACAACAGAAGACTTGATGAAGATGCTTAGCTACACTGTGATATTGGATTCGGGAATGATAGCATTAGCGCTATCCCAGGGTTCCACTGGCCTAGCGCCAATGCTAGCCTATGCTATAGCCCACGCTATTGTCAAACCTATACTATTCCTAAGCGGCGGGTACATTGTTTCAAAAACAGGCTCGTCTAGAATAAAGGATCTACCCGGCTTAATGAGAAGCGACTGGGCGGTCTCTCTGCCTTTCGTAATAGGTGTTTTAAACGTTATCGGGATACCTCCTACACTCATGTTCATGGCTAAACTACAGCTATACCAGGCTGCCCTAGAAACCTTCTTAGCCGGTAATCTGGCTTCTATTATCACACTAGTGATGGTACCTGTAGGCTCGGCTGCTGCGTTGATCGGTTTCATAAAGGTTTTAACACCGCTTTTCACGCAAGCTCCTACTCTAAGAGTGGCGAGGCCTCCTACGTATCTAAGGATTGTACTACTAGTACTCTCGCTGACAAGCATTATAGCCGGGTTCTTATACTACTTTATCCTACCCGTTATACAAGGTGCTACGGGATCTCTCCTAGCGCGTTACAATTACATAAAAACCGTTTTACCCAAGGTCGCTAGAGGTGTATAGGATTGTCTGGTCTACTCCAGAGATTCATAAACTGGGCTAGGTCGCGGAGCCCCTGGATGATTCATTACTGTGCAGCATGCGGCGCGGTAGAATTCCCGCCTCTTGTAATGAGCCCTCTAGACTGGGAAAGATACGGTTACATGCCGGTGCCTTCTCCAAGGCAATCGGATTTCATAGCTGGAATGGGTTATTTGACTAGGAAAACTGTTAAACTAATGATTAATTTATACAGGCAGATGCCTAGCCCCAAGTACGTTGTCGCCGGGTGCAATTGTACTGCTACAGGAGGCTTATACTGGGATTCCTACGCTACATACAAGAGGCTCGACGATTTCTTCACGGTGTCGGGCTGGGTACTTGGGTGCATGCCAATGCCAGACGATTGGACGAGCCTCATAGTAGACTTGAGGAGGCAGATTGAGAACGGGCTGGGTTCAGATAAACTAGTTGGATACGAGGAGCTTATTAAGAAGATCGAGGAGGAAGAGAAGAGGTGGCGTATAGAGTACTTTAAGAGCGTTCAGGACAAAATGAATTACGAGTTTAGAGAGACTTATCCCGAGTGCGCGGAGAGGTACGAGGATAAGAAGCTCTGTATAACAACGATCGAGAATTCGAAGATTAGGGCTGTTCTTAGCGAGCTCAAGAGCAAGGGCTATATATTATTATCTAATATCGATGCCGTAGACTATCCTAAAAACGGCGTGATAGAACTGTACTATATTGTTGAGAACCCGAGCGATGGGAGCCAGGTAGCGGTTAAAACCTATGTGCCTAGGGCTAGACCGGTGATCGATACTGTAAGCGACATATATCCTAACGCGTTGTTTATTGAGAGAGAAGTATACGAGATGATGGGGATAGAGTTCAAGGGGCATCCCAGGCTAGAAAAATGGATTCTAGACGGTAACTGGGAGGGCCCACCGCCTCTGAGGAAAGATGTTGATACAGCCTCTTACATAGTCAAAGTATTCTACAAGGATGATAAATATGGCAGATAGGTACACATTGTATTTCGGACCCCAGCATCCAGGAGCTCCTGGGAATATCGGGTTTAGGCTCGTGCTAGAAGGGGAGAGGATAGTTAGTGCAGAGGTTATACCAGGATTCCTCCATAGGGGTTTCGAGAAAATGCTTGAGAACAGGAAGTGGGAGAACAGCTTCGTCCTATCCTACAGGTTCTGTGTCGAAGACCCCGATCCCTTCGAGATCGCGTATGCTGAGGCACTGGAGAAGATATTTAGGATCGAACCGCCTGAGAAAGCGAAATACTTTAGAATGGTGCAGGGGGAATTCTCAAGGATAGCATCACACATGTTCTGGGTTCACTTCATGGCTGGCTCGGTAGGCCTTAGGACACCAGCATACTGGGCTCTAGCTGCAAGAGAAGAGATATTGAAATGGTTCGCCTGGGTTTCCGGGCATAGGGTATATCATAATATTAGTGTCCCCGGCGGGATTAGGAGCGATGTCCCCGAGGGTGTGAGGGAGACTACTATCAATCTTACGTACCGTGTCGAAGACCTGGTTAGAGATGTTGAGAAAGCACTTTTAAACAATAGGGTTTTCAGAGCGAGGACTAGGGGTATCGGAGTAATCAATGGTTTAAAAGCACTGGAGCTCGGGGCAACTGGGCCTGTTGTAAGAGCCGGCGGGGTGAGATACGATACTAGGAAGGCTGCTCCATACGCGAACTATAGCAAAGTAGAGTTTGAGATACCTGTAGGAGAATATGGCGACGCATACGATAGGGCTGTGGTGAGATTTAGAGAAGTGTACGAGAGCCTGAAGATAATAAGACAAGCTATTGGAGAAGTAAGGCGTGGCGACGCTTTCAGAGTAAAAATACCTCTTACGGCACCTCCTGGGAGAGGATATGCTAGGGTTGAAGCAGCCAGAGGAGAGTATACTGTCCACGTTATCAGCACCGGGGGAAGGTCGCCGTACAGGGTTAGGCTGAAAAGCCCTTCTATGCCTCTTCTAACAACGGTATTAGATTACATAATCAAAAACGAGGAGGTTACTATAGCGGACTTCCCTGTTATACTCGCATCACTTGACCCATGTCCCCCGGATATCGATAGGTGATGGATGGTGCTGAGTACTATAATAAAATCCATTGAATACTTGTTTAGAAAACCTTATACAAGGCTTGTTCCAGCAGGGTCTAAACCTTTCAAAACAGAGAGGTTGAGAGGCTCGCACATCCTAGATATGGAGAAGTGTACTGGCTGCTCGATGTGCCAGCTTGTATGCCCCGCTAACGCTATAGATATGGTTGAAGTAGAAGGCAACTACCCTCACAACCCTAGAAGGAGGTTTCCGAGAATAGACCTGCACAAGTGTACATTCTGCGCTCTCTGCGTCGAGTACTGCCCGTTTAACGCTCTATACATGACAGATATCACTGGTTTCGAACTATATACAAGGGACAAGAGGACCACGTTGAAGAACCCTCTGGAACTATCTAGAGGCGACTACTCTAGGATAACTGTTAGAAGGGAAATGTTCATGGTTCGTGAAGAGGTGAAACGCGGTGGTTGACCCCTCACTCTTAAACTACGTGCTGCCATTAGCGCTAGGGTTCTACAGCATAGCATTCTCGATATACAGCATAATAGCAATTAGGGGTCCAACGGTTCCGGATATGGTGCTAGCCCTCGATGTCATGACTGTTGATCTAATAGTAATCTATCTTCTGATAGCGTTATTCTACCAGTCCCCTATCCTAGCAATAGGCGCTATACCGTTGGCAGCATGGGTCTTCCTCCTAGACATGGTTGTATCCAAGTACCTGCTGGAGGCGAGGAAAAAATGATAGACCTAGCGTTATTCGTAGTAGGTTCAATACTACTCTTAATGAGCTCGATTCTATCGCTGATAGGAGCTGTCGGATTCCTCAGGTTTAGGAATTTCTTCCTCCGTCTGCACCCGGCTACCGTAGGCTCGATTGGCGGTGGTGTGTACGCTTTGATCGGTATAGCGTTGTTAACCGCTTCTCTAGATATTCCCGATTACGTGAAATACTATGTGGTCGGAGTGTCTATTATTTCGGCTGCGCTCATAGTCTTCGCCTCGCCAACGGGTTCGCATATTTTAGCTCGTGCAGCATATAGGTCTCGCGAGACTAGGCCTGAGCCGATAATAAGAGATAAGTTGAAGGAGGCTGGTGTAGCATGACCCCGATCATAATGCTATTGCTAGCAGCCTTCTCTTCTACAATGGCGTTGATAGCGGCGTTGAAAATAGTGTTTGAGAAAGACGTATTGAAAGCAATTGTGATCTCCGGCGTTGAATCCCTATTTTACTCTATACTATTAGCGGTCTTCCTCGCTCCAGACCTCCTCATAGCTTATATCGCTGTAGGGCTAGGCTTGAATTCGGCAATACTAATCTACGCTCTAAGGGGAGGTGAAAGATATGAGGAGACGGCTTGAAGACATTGGGCTATTAATCTCCCTGTTAATAGGTGTGTTACTTACATACTATCTAGTAGCTTCAGGCATAGTATCTACATCGGCTGGGAATACATACCTGGCAAGAACGTATCTTGTGAACGTCCCATATATCTATTCCCCATACACTAGTAGGAGTCCAGAAGTAGTTACAAGCGTGATCTGGGATCAGAGGGGCTTCGACACGTATTTCGAGACATCGGTATTATTCATCGCAATAATGGGGTTACTGTATGTTGCAGGCGCTAGGATCGAGGGGGGTTCCGCAAGCCCTATTGCTACAGTCATACCAAGGGTTATAGTTAAAATAATATTCCCCGTCATAATAGTTGTCTCGGTCTCGGTCGCAATACACGGCCACTTAACGCCTGGCGGCGGGTTCCAGGGGGGCTCTATATTCGCAGTAGCACCATACATGTTCCTCCTCATATTCGGGTGGAAGGCCCTTGAGGAGAAGGGTTTTAAGAGCAAGGTTTTAATCTTCTTGAGATCGCTTGCTGTCACCCTTATCGCCTTAACAGGGTCGATCATACTGATATTAGGCTTCGTGAAAGGAGTGGACGCAAGCCTATTCCAGAATCAGCCTAAGCCACCCTATTCCCCTATAGGCTATCCAGCATGGTTCCAGCTCCCATGGGACGGTATATTCCTTTTCTCCGGTTCCCTCATGATACTAAACCTATTAGAGTTCACTGCTGTTTCAACCGGTTTCACGCTCGCGCTTGCGATTATTGATTCGATTACCGGTGGTAGGGAGTGATAGAGAGCTATATATACGTATATATAGTGTTAACGATAACTGCTACAATAGGCGTATCGCTATACGGGATAGTTTCTAGACCGCATATCGTTAAGAAGCTTGTTTTACTCACGATCCTAGCGGATGCTATGAATATCCTCGTGGTTTTGTTCGGGTATTATATTGGGGCAGTATCTCCACCAGTCTATCCCGGCGGGAGCCTAGAAGGATTCCAGTTCCCCTCACTAGAAGAATTGACCCGGTTCTCTGAAATAAGCGTAGACCCGATACCCCAGGTACTGATTGTTACAGCAATTGTTATAGGCCTAGCCGAACTACTATTTTTATCTCTAGTAACCTATAGCTTGGGATCTAAATATAAGACTCTGATTATCGACAAGCTGGAGGCTGGTGGGGAATGAGAAGGTATATTCTAATCGGTCTCTCCCTGGCATTAGTCTACCTAGTATACACTGGTAGCTTAGGAGTTATCGAAGCGATAATAGCACTAGTCACCGGGTTCATACTATCTGCTGTTATCGGAGGTGACCTCGTAAAGAATGAGAGCAAGCTGAGCTTGAAGAGGTTTCTAGATGCTGTAGTTTACGCATTCAAGTATTTCACTATAATAGAATACATTGCCCACAAACAGGTTGTTACCGCAATACTCTCAAGGAATCCGAACCTAAAGCCTGCTATCGTAGAAGTACCCTACTATGTTAACAGCGAATTCGCTATAGCTACAATAGCAAATTCAATTACCAACACTCCAGGGACGGTGGTTATCGATGTCGACGAGGGCAAGAAGAAGTTCTACGTGCACTGGATTTTCGCCGAGGCGTTTGAAGGCGAGGAGGCTAGGAAAGGTGTTTCAGCAGAATTCGAGGAATGGGCTAGGAAGATTTTTGACTAGGTGGTATGGATGATGTTAGACCTTCCCCTATTTACAGCACTAGTCTCCGCTGCAACCCTATTGCTGGGCCTATTAATATACTATGTATTCTACTATTTGTTCCAAGCCCTCGCGGGGAGAAAGATTGCAGAGGAAGATACGGTTAAAAAGAAGATTATTATGAGCGGCTTTATAGTTGAAAATCCAGAGTTTCCATCTATAACCACACTGCTGAAAGATATTTTCTCAAGATCCTTTAGGAGAGGGTTCAGGCTTGTTGAAAGAGTCGGATCTAGCTATGTATTCGACTGGTACCTCATAGGGTATATCCTAGTGCTTATAATACTGCTCGTAGGTGTACTCGTATGGATGCCCAGATAGCCTGGTGGCTTGTGGATCTACTAGTCTATCCCGGCTTGTTATTCATGATAGTACTCATAATCATTACACAGTGGATGTATAGGAAAGTAACGGCTAGGATACAGTATAGGAGAGGGCCTATACATGCAGGCCCCTTTGGAATCCTACAGCCACTAGCTGATTTAATCAAGCTTTTGAGCAAGGAGGATGTGATAAACGAGTATGGTTTGGATAAGGGCCCTATCCTCATCATATCGCTTGCTATAGGGGGATTGATAGCTATTGTAACGGTTACGCCTGTAGCAATACATCCTATAACGTCGCCGTATGACTCAATCGTCATAATATATCTTCTAGCGCTAATACCCTTCTCGCTAGCATTCCTAACCCTATCCAGCCCCAACCCCTATACGAATATAGGTATAGCGAGATACCTAGCACTACTAATATCCGCCGAGCCTCCCCTGGTGATGAGCCTGCTAGCCCCTATTGTTCTCGCGTCTAAATACTATAATGCGGGATTCTCGGTCTACTATACTTCCATAGAGTCATGGAGGCTATGGTTTTACAACCCTGTTGCCATGTTTTTAGCAGCGGTAGCAGCCTTCATAAGCATGCTGGGAGTAATGATGGTCAAACCCTTCGACTCGCCTGAGGCCGAGGCCGAGATATACTGGGGCCTTTACACGGAGCTCGGCGGGCCCAGGCTAGCTCTAGGAATGTTTGCTAAATTCGCTGAGAGAATAGTTTACCCGCTGGTTTACACACTAATATTCCTAGGATTCTCATGGCCTATTACTACGGGAGGCTATATAACATCTACTATAGTAGTCTTTGCTAAATTCCTTATAGTATTCCTAGCTATTACAATAATCGACGCCTCAATGCCTAGGTTCAGACCAGATCAATTAGTAAGCTTTTTCGTGAAATACATGTATCCAATATCCATCCTCAGCCTAGTAATCGCTTTTATAAGATAGGATTTACACAACACCTGTCTCAACCTGGTGATAGATGGGGCCGCGGGGATTTGAACCCCGGGTCACGGGGGCCCAAGCCCCGCATCCTAGCCAGGCTAGACTACGGCCCCTATTAAATAAGAGTTCTAGTGTAGAGTTTTAAATTTAATAGTACTCGTGGTCGCGAGGATTCATTATCTTGGTGAAAAAGGTTTTGGGTTCTTATCGCTAGTGTTAGGTTGCCCTAACTTTAATACTCCCAATAACTATATAGATTTAATATAGAACTCGGGTGGTGAGATAGTGGTTTCAACAGAGGATCTCATCAGGGTTATTAAAGAGAGATTTGAGAATAAATTGAAAGAGAAACCCGAGTTAGCAAAATTTGACGAGAGAATACTTATTAAATTAACAAATGGTGATAGGGTTTATATTATATTAAGCCAGGGTAAAGTGAATGTAGGCAAAGGGGATATAGAACAGCCTACGGCCGAGGTCGAAGCAGATCTTGAAACACTTTACAAGGTATATGTAAGCGAGATGTCGCTAATTGCTGCTATGATAAGGAGAAAGGTTAGACCAAAAGGAAGCGTAAGAACATTATTTAAGATAAGAAGCCTATTATTTGGCTGATACAAACGTAGAACTAAACTGGTCCATTTTTAATATCTCTAGCCTCCAACTATGTTAATCAAATACACTATCTATATGTCGTGTTCTAGATAGCTATATATTCTTATTCTACCAGTTATGATATGGCTAGGTGGAAGGCTGTGGATTTTATCCTAGGTGAGGTTAAATCTATCGATGTAAGAGAGCGATCCCTGCATGAACTACTCCTGAGCATGGCTGATACAGCATTCCAGGGTAGGGCTCTAGGAGAGGCTTATAAAATATTATTGGATATGTTTAGCGACCCTGATACCACTATCTTTCTAGGTCTAGCAGGTTCTATGAGTACGGCGGGCATGTGGAGGATTATTAAATGGCTTGTAGAGAACAGGTATGTCGACGTCCTGGTTTCAACAGGGGCTAATATAAGCGAGGATATTGTCGAAGCAATGGGGTTTAAATACTATAAAACCTACCCTACAGTCGACGATTCCAAGCTATTAGAGCTCAAATACGATAGATTCTACGATACGGTAGTAAACGAGCTAGAATATAGGCAGATGGAGAACCTGATAGGCGAATTCATCGAGACCCTGCCGAAAGACAGTGTTTACTCCTCAGCCGAATTTCTCTACCTCTTCGGGAAATACTTGAACGAGAAAGGGATCGACTCGATAGTGTCGGCTGCTTACCGAGCCGGCGTACCAGTCTTCTCACCAGCACTAGTCGACAGCGGTTATGGAATAGCAGCGCTGCTGAAGTATAGGAAAGGCCATAGGATAGTCTTAGACATGGTTAAAGATTTCGCTCAATTAGTTGAAATAGGGCTGAGGAGCGAGAAATTGTCTGCTATATACATTGGGGGAGGTGTCCCTAAAGACTATGTTAACCTGGTTACAGTAGCTAACACGCTTATAGCGGAATACGAGAAAGGAGTCCACGACTATTATAAACCGCTAGAGTACGTGGTACAGTTTACTACAGACGCGCCACAGTGGGGTGGTTTAAGCGGGGCAACACTTGAAGAAGCGGTTAGCTGGGGTAAGGTTTCTCCCAGGGCTAAGAAGAAAGTCGTCTACGTCGATGCGACTATTGCGCTGCCGCTAGTCGCACACGGTATCGCTAGTAGCGGGGTTAAGAGAGTTAAACCGAAGGATTTGAAATGGGTTTTCAACGAGGTTGTTAAATAACTATTTACAGCCATTTTTATTAATGTCATAATCCTTTTGGCAATCCCATGACACTCCCTATTATATCCCCAAGGACATAGCTCGATGCTACTATAGCGAATAACAGGGAGAGGTTTTCCACAATCTCTCTTCTAAATTCTCTTTCTTCTACGATAGATGAGTAGTATGTGAAGAAACCGCTTATTAAAACGCTTATAGCAGCGCTCAGGTAGAATGCTAGGTATACATTGGGTACTGTGAAAAATGGTAGTATAAGGGCTAGAACCGAAGCCATATAGCTAACCCCTGTAACCAACGCGTTTTTAACAGGGGAATGCATCCCTCCGTGCTTCGACTGGAGATATGATGCTCCAGCCATGGAAAGCGATGCCGAGAACCCTACTATGAGGCCGGATAAGCCTACTACGATAGGGCTTTCCGTAGCCCCGAGAAATCCTGCTTCAACACCAGTGATCTCTACTATAGCGTCAGCAATACCGAGAGCTATAGAGCCCAAGTATTTTATCCGCGGGTCGGATACTAGTCTCACTAGCTCTGCTTCATGTCTTTTCTCGTCTTCTATTATCTTCAACAACTCGCCTCTAACCGTCCCGGATACTCTCTCAGCTATACTAGAGTAATCCGATACAGCCTCATCCTCCCCCTTCTCCAGGATCCTGATCGTGAATACAGGACCCAGTAACCTGTAGCTAGCTTTAAATAATGCGATTAGAAGCCTGCTCGGCTTGCATTCCCTACCGGATAGGCGGCTCCAGAAATCATAGTGTTTCTCCTCGTCTCTAGCTAGCTCTAGTAGTATCCTCTTCCTATCAGGGTCTTTTTCAATCCTGGCTAGTTCCCTGTATAGTGTCATGCTCAATGCTTCCTCGTAGCAGAATCTCTCTAGGACGCGAGCATCGATGCCTTCTTTCTCTCCCAAGCAAACACCTGTTATGGTTTGATCGTCGGTTTAGGATTTAAACGTGCTAGGCGAGTGTGAGGATAATCCCGGTTGTTACTAGTAGAGCGCCCGCTATATTCTGCCCTCTTAGCCTACTCCCGGATATAAACCTCACGGTAAACTGTGATAAGACGGGTGTTAGAGAAGTTGCTATAGACGTTATAGTTGCCCCGATAGTATTTATCGAGTAGATGAATAGGTACATCCCGAATGTCCAGCCTAGGATACCGGTTACAAGAGATGCTTTAACAACATCTTTTAGGACAGACGTCTCATACCATCCTTCGAGAAAGACTCCGAGCGGAAGCATTACTACTGTTATTATAATCAATCTCACCAGGGTCAATAACATTACATTATGGATGTAAGAGAGAGATAGCTTTATTAGAACAGTAGCCGCTCCCCATAATACACCTGCAGAAAGCCCTGCTAGAACACCTATTGTAAAACTGCTTCTACCACCTCTATAGCTACGAGGATTTAATGTCGCTACAGCTATCCCTAGAAAAGCTATTACCGCTCCAGCCACCGTGTTCAAACCGATTTCTTCGCGGATAAGCATGTACGAGAATAATTGTGTGAAGAAAATATATGTGTAGCTCACGATAACCGCTAGCTCTCCCCCTATTTTCTTAATAGAAAGAGTGTATAAGGCGTCGCCTAGCCCAGGCCCTAGTATAGCGGATAAAATTATCATGATCCAACCATGAAGAGGTATCCCGGTATCAAAACCGGTCGAGAATAAAAGCGGTAGTAGAGGTATTAAAGCTATAAGGGCTCTCAGCCCTGTGAAAGAAACCGGCTTCAACCCCTTACCATACCTGGATATAACGGCTGGGTTAAGGCTCCATAGTATCGAAGCCATAATCGCTGGCAACAGACTCGTATTCAACACCTTCGCAATCTCTCTATACACATATATACATAGGGATTTAAACTATATTTTTAGAAAGCCTATATTACTAATCGAGAAAAACATAAAACATATACTTTTAGCTAAGTCTGTTTGATCTATCTAGTAGTCTCTTCTCCTGGTTCCTTGAAGGGAAAAAGTATTTGCTGGCATGATTTGAATGTTTTTAAGGTAGGAAAACTACTCTTTAGACCTTTCTCTAACAACGATCTTAGACCCGATGATCATATTGCTCGGTATTAGGACTTCCGGCCCATCCTTCCTCTGTACTAGCGTGAATAGCGTTGAAATATCTTTTACTCTAACCTCGCTCTCGCCCGCTATATCAACCAGATCTCCTATTTTGAACGGCCTAGCTAATAATATGAAGAGCCCTGCTACAGCCTGGCCGAGAACCTGTTGCGTTGCGAAGCCGATTACCAACCCGATGAAGCCTCCTAGAGCTACTCCCGCAGCACCTCCTGCAACACCTCCTGCTATACCTGCTAACAGAGCGCCTAAGCCAATAATCCTGATCATGCTTCTCACAGCTGCAGCTGTTGAAACACCGTATTTGGGCCTGAGCATTGCGAAGAAGAGCTCTGCTATAGCATTGACTATAAGGTAGCCTAGTACTAGGAGTACTATGATGTACACGTATACCGCGTAGTCTTGTAGTACTAGGAAGCCTCCGAGCCCTGTGGCTTGGTAAAGCATCTGCAGCCCTTGTGTAAAGAACCATTGGAGAATGCCCATTACAATAGCAACGAGGATAGCGTATAATACTACTCTCCCTAGGGCTTTGCCTAAAGAATCCGCCTGACTCATTTCTTACACCTTTTATAATCTTAATTTCTATAATTTTTAAATTTTATAGCCGGTAGCGTTTTGCTATTATGAAGTTTTTCTGGAATCATTTGAGAGTATTTAAGGCTGGGAGTGTTATCAAATTTATGTGCATGTGGTGGGCTGTACTCGCTGACTGGTGATGTAACCTTTAAATACCGAAGGTGTTTTCAGTCTGCTGAACTACTCATATGACTGTTGAATCTTTTTAATAGAGAAAGGAGGCGTGTGATGTTTATAGCGTTACTCAATCATTTTAATTTCCTATAAGACACTGCTATGTATGGGTAGGATAGTCTGCGACCGGTAGAGGATGATAGTATGTTAAGAGAGATAGTAGTGTACGCTGGATCCCTGTTGTTTATAGTCGGCCTCCTCATGCTAACTGTCCCGATCGTAGATATTGTTTTCAGTGAGGATGTTTCAACGTACTTCCTGGCAATAGGCCTGGTGAGCATAGCAGTTGGAGCACCTATAGTCCTAGCCTCTGGCCGTATTGTGAAGAAGGAGAGTTTTGTAGGTGCTTTAATAGGTTATTCTATTGCATGGGTGCTAGTTATAGCTGTATCTGCTATACCGCTATCTCTTGAGATAAAAATACCTTACTTAGACTCTATATTCGAGACTGTTTCGGGTTTCACAGGTACAGGCTTGACAGTACTCGTAGGATTAGATAACATAAGGAAAGGGATATTATTCTGGAGAGCTCTGATGCAGTGGAGTGGCGAGCTGGGTTTCGCTGTTTTCGCAATGGTTGTAATACCCTATTTCTGGCGTTACGGGGTGCTCCTTTATAATGTTGAGAGACCGGTTAAAATATATGGTTCACTACAGAAGACTGCTAGGAGATTGCTAGGATTGTACATATTCTATACGCTAGTAGGCACTGTCGCCTTATACTACACGGGTGCTGGCCTATTCGATGCGCTGACTCATACCATGACAGCTATTGCAACCGGGGGGATGAGCAATTACGATAAAGGGTATATGGTGATATATTCGAAAGCACCGCTTACAGTCTATCCTCTGATAGCCATAATGTTCCTAGGCGGTGCTAGCTTCATATCTCTCAACGACCTTTTCGAATTCCGTTTTAAAGACTTGTGGAGGAATGAGGAATTCAGGCTTTACGCATGGTTTACCCTAATACTCTCGCTTCTAGTCTCGGCTCTCTACATATTTCACGGTTTCCCGTTTTCCCAGGCATTCATATACGGTTTCTTTAATACGGTTTCAGGTATTACAACCACGGGATTTAATCTCGGAGATATGGGGTCTCTACCATCTAGTATGAAAACGCTTCTGATCGCAGGGATGTTTGTTGGAGGAATGACTTTTTCAACAGCCGGAGGGCTTAAAATAGGTAGGTTGCTACTCATCTTGAAAAACTACGCCATTACTCGATGGAGAGTATTGTGGGTGAATCAGTATACGCTAGGATCCTCCTCGGCGGGAAACCAGTAGACGAGCACACGGTCTCTAATGTTCTATTATTTTTCATCATACATTCGACCATTATAGCAGCAGGCGCATTCTCTATAAAAATACTAATGCCGGGAACAGATCTAATCGATAGCCTCTTCGAAGCTACTTCAGCGGCGAGCTGTGTCGGTTTGTCAACAGGTATTACATCGCCTCTGGCTCATCCCGGGGTGAAGATCGTTCTAATCCTTTTAATGCTGCTAGGCAAGCTTGAATACCTGCCTCTTATAGTACTAATCGGGTTATTGCTTCACAGGAGGATTATTAAATTCCTTAAAATATAGTATACAATACTATGCTGGTGGGCTATGGCTAAATTAAACATACTACTAGTAGGAGCCGGTAGGGTAGCCGAGTTCCTTCTCTTAAGTGGTGTATTAAGAGAGATATCTGAAGAATTAATAATTATAGAACGCGACCAGCAAAGGCTTGATTTTCTACAGAGGATAGCGCCCTACGCTATGTTTATCCAGGGTGATGCTACAAATATAGACACGTTTAGCAATATCGATATGAGCAGGATAAACGTTGTACTGGCTTTGACAGATAGCGATGACATAAACCTTTTCATCCTTTCTATAGCGAAATCGTATAATATACCTATTAGAATAGGGCGTTTTACAAACCCTAAAGTGGCAGAACTAGTTGAAAAACTCCAGCTAGGGATAGCAATTGTCCAGCCAATGGTAGTTGCCAATTTCATCGAGCACTTGCTCACCTCTATCACAAGTACGAGAGAATTATCAGCCATCGACTCTAATCTCAGGCTGTTCATCGTATCGATCGCTGAGACAGACCCTGTGGTAGGTAGCCGTATCGAGGATACGAGATTAAGCAATTATGGAGCAAAAATCGTATTATTATTTGAGGGTAGTAGGCTGAGGACGCCTTCTCCAGATGATGTTTTAAAATCAGGCTATATACTATTCGTTTTGTCATCCTCAGACGAATTCATCAGATCGATTAAAGGTTGAAATCATGAATAGTAATTCGATAGACACTGCGAATATTGTAACAACGATAATCGTCTTCATTATAGGATTAGTGATCGTCGGAGTCCTCCTGAGGAAGTTTACTAACCTGCTTGTTGAGAGGAGAATAATTACACGGGATCTGTCAGAGTTAATACAAAGGATCTACGAGGTAGTAGCTGTTCTCTCAACACTGTTCTTTATAATAATGGAGATAAGCCCGGAGTATCTCGGTCTACTAGCTCTTGTATCCGGAATAATAGTAACGGTATTAGCCGTATTATTTATCCCGTTTAGAACGTACTGGCACTACCTGAATGCTAAAACCTATACGAGTCTACGAGGATCATTCTACACGTTTATACTTCCTTCTCATGACAAGCCCGTACACGGCAGGGTCTCCCAGGTTGAAACAAACTACACGGTCATAGAAAACCCGCTGGGGAAAAAGCTAATTATTCCCAATAAGCTGATTACCGAAGCTGTTTTAATACCGGCTATCCCCACGATAACACTACTGGTTAAAGTATTTCTCGAAGATGAGAACGCGGTTCCAGCAGTAGCAAGTTCATTAGTTGAAAAACTGAAAGAATTCGAGCATCCATTGATAAAGAAAGAAAAAACCGTGTTAATCAACGAGATAGGTTCAGGCTATCTTGAAGTTAGATTACTCATCCACCCTATCAACGTACCCGTTGAATGGGATGATATCAATACGCTCTCTACATCAATATATGAGACTCTCATGAAAACAAGAGTGGAGATGAAGGGCGTTAAAAGCATAAAGGTAGAATTTGGAGGAATCACGTGAATAGTTGGATTTAAAGTCTCGCGTAGACGGTTCACCTAGCTATAGTGCTGAGAATGGAAACGATACTTGCGGGCCCGCCGGGATTTGAACCCGGGTCCTCCGGCTCCGAAGGCCGGCGCCCTATCCTGGCTAGGCGACGGGCCCTGCATTCTCTTATTTTGTGGAAACAGTTCTAAATAACATATGCCTTCAACTACTATTTTCAACGAGCTAAGCCTCCTATTATAAGTATTAAAGCGATTAGAAGCGTTAATGATCTGTTCCGGCGTTGTTTAATTGGCAATATGATAAGGGACTTGCATAGTCCGGATAACGTCTAAGCTGTGTTTAAAACCGCTTTATACCTATTAGTTTATGCCTAATAAAGTGTTGGAAGTCGGGTGTTTACGCTTGGTTGTTGTTTCACCCCAGTTGCTTAAGGCTATTATTTCGGGAAATAGACTGCTTGAAGAAGCATACTACCTTGTCTTAAACGATGTAGAGGTCCAAACGCTATGGGAAATGTCGAATATTTTTGCTGTGAAAAGATTGAGATATAACGATCACGGGCCTGTCCACGCTCATATAGCTGCGGGTTCTGCCCTCTACCTTTTCCAACTCCTCAGGAAGAGAGGGGTAGAATCGTCTCTAGTGAGGGAGGGTATTGTAGATACTGATGAAGAAGCATCGCTAGTCCCCTTACTAGGGGGTCTTTTACACGATATCGGTAATTCGATACACAGAGATAACCATGAGAGGATAGGGGCTCTTCTAGCGGTACCGATAATCTCCAGGATTCTCGAGAAACTCGTAGAAGATCCTAGGAAGAGGATTAGGTTGCGCCAGGAGATAGCCCACAGTATTTACTGCACCGCGTATGATGTCGAGTGTTTGACTATTGAAGCAGGCTGTGTAAAGGTTGGGGACGGACTAGACATGGCTGAAGGCAGGGCTAGGGTGCCCTACTCCCTTGGTAATATAAACATTCATAGCCTCTCAGCACTCAGTATTAAGAAAGTTGAAGTACTAGAAGGCGAGAACAGCCCTGTTAAAATAATGGTATACATGGATGAGACAGCCGGAGTATTCCAGGTCGATGAAGTTCTGATGCCTAAATTGAAGACCACGCCTCTCCGTAGGTATGTAGAAGTCTATGCTATATCGGGCGATCGGTTTTTAAAAACCTACTCTCCTTCTTAAAAGACAATATTTAAAAAAGTAGTAGAGAGAATAAGAAATCGTACGCCCTGGGTGAAAGGGATGTCTTTTAACAGGTATTCCTAAACCCTTCTGGAAGAAATACCCTAGGACAAAATACCTTTCTCAAGGAGGAGAAGGATATTACATCGTATGGCTTGAAAAAAAGGAGAACGAAAGGATAACAGTCAGGGATCCTTCAGATATTAGAGTACTGGTGGTCAGAGAAGGTTTCCAAAAAGTCTCGAAGATACCGACCGGCTCCTTGATATGGTTTAAAGGAGTGGTCAGAGGCAACGAGCTGAGGGTTGATGATATAGCTGTAATAACCTCGCCTGTCCGCGAAATAGGATTCACCTACTTGGGCAGACCGATCAACCCTTTGGAATATGCGGAGAAATATTATTGGTTCCTAAGAGGGACAAGCTATTTTAGGAAAGTAGCGGAAATAAGGCATTACCTGTTGAAGTACGCTAGGGAATTCCTGGAGTCGAAAGGGTTTATAGAGATTGAAGCTCCTATAGTAGGCGTGGTAAGCGACCCAGGGTTGAGAGGGGCTCGTAAATTAATTACTACAGCCTACGGATTCAAGCTTGAGCTGATGAGTAGTGTGATAATGTATAAACAGCTTATGGCTAGTGTGTTCGAAAAAATATTCTATGTAGCTAGGAATATTAGAGAAGAGCCTGTAGAAAACGCATATAGCGGGAGACACTTGTTTGAATTCACCCAGCTAGATATCGAATGGGGACTCTCCAGTATGGAGGATGTTATGAGACTCGCGGAAGAGCTCATATATTATGTTTACCAAAGGCTTGCTAGCGAGAAGCCATGGCTTCTCTCAAAGGACTTAGTAGAAGACGTATTGAAACCACCATACCCAGTGATAACATATGACGAAGCTATCCGTAAAGCACGGGAACTAGGTTTCGACGAGAAATTGGGGAGCGAGCTAAGCAATAATGCTGAATCAGCGTTATCCCGCATCTCTAGTAAACCGTTCTGGATAATAATGTTCCCGAGGAAGAGCCGCGGATTCTACTACTACCCTGTTGAAGGAAGAGAAGACTACAATATGGATTTCAACCTGATCCTGCCCGGAGGATATGGCGAGGTCTTAGATGGTGGTTGTCGCGAATATAGATACCCCCAGCTTGTCGAGAGAATTAAAAGCCATGGCGAAGACCTCGATAAATATAAATGGTTCCTAGAACTATCTCTCTACGGCGGGATAGCACCGTCATGCGGGTGGGGTCTAGGGGTCGAGAGGTTTATAAGGTACCTGCTAGGAGTCGAGCATGTAGCGCTAGCATCCCTCCACCCTAGACTGCCTGGTATACTCCCTGTTTAAGGGCCTTCAGTATTATTTTAGACGCGTTAAAAGCCCCATCAGGCCATTTAACGGGTTTTCTACCTAGCGCTTCTTCTACAGCATCTTCCAAAAGGTTGGGTCTCTCCGGGTCGGGCACAGTATAGACAAGATTCATCCTCCTAGCAACAAACCCGGCATCTTCTAGCCCGCCTGCTAGCGGGATATCTGGGTTGTATGCTATTACAACAGGCTTCCCGTAAGCCTGGCTTGAATGGATAGCTGATACCCCTTGATGGGTTATAACAAGGTCTGCTCCCGCAATCCACTTATCTATATCATAGTCGTAATCGAATACTATAGCCTCGGGCAGGATCTTCTTCACGTAGTCGACCCATATCCTGCCCGCTTGTATAACGAGCTTGTATTTTCTAAGCATGCTTCTCGCAAGAGTCTTAAACAATAGCCTATGCCCCATCATCCCTGTCATAACTAGGATAAACCCTCTCCTCTCCGGTCTGTAAATCGGTTTCTCATAGAACAACCCTACGTAAAAGCTTCTACTAGGATAGAGGCGCTTCTGCTCTAGCCACTGTAGGAAGACAGGCACCCCTGTTTTCCACAGGAGGTTTACCGTCCTGCCCTTAGAGTAGACTCTAAACGGGTCTTCTACACAGAAGGCAGGGAGCCCCCTTAAGTGCTTTGATATGATAGTGGGTAGGAGACTATGGTTAGACCCGGTGCAGAAAACAGCGTCCAATCCTCTAGTCGGGTAAATCGAATCGGATAAACCCTGTATAATCCTAGTCAAGACCCTATAGAGTCTCTCTTGCGGCTGGAGTAATTTGGTTGCCTGGACTATCCCTGCTTTCCCGCTTCTAATCTTGTAGGCAATCCTCCTAGCAGAGTAAATATCGCCCCTCGGGATTAGGAATAATAATTCTATGCCCGGCTCTATTTCGATCAGTCTTTCAGCTAGGGCTATAGCGAAACTAGTATGGCCTCCACCGCTAGCTATCAACAGTATCCTCAATACGTGCACCGCCATGCTTTCCTTACGAGAAATAATATTATAGCCTTGAATTTAGAAATATTTGGATTAGGGTTAGCTAGATGTTCGACCCGCTTGAAATTAGAAAGGATTTTCCAATCCTAGAGAGGAGGATCAGGGGTAGGAGACTAGTCTACTTCGATAATGCTGCTACGACGCAGAAGCCTATTCAGGTTATTAACGCTATCGTAGATTTCTATACTAAACACAACGCTAATGTACACAGGGGGTTGCATACCCTAAGCCAGGAAGCGAGCGAATTATATGAGAAAGCCCATGAAACCCTAGCTAAATTCATAAACGCCTATTCTTGGGATGAGATCGTTTTCTGTAATAATACTACAGATGCTATGAACCTCCTGGCTTATGCATGGGGTTTGAAGAATATTAGGGAAAACGACGAGATCGTTACTACAATTATGGATCACCACAGTACTATGCTTCCATGGCGTAAAATCGCTAGTATGAAAAAAGCTAAAGTTAAATATATTGATGTAACTCCGGAAGGGTATCTGGATTATAGTAGACTAGAAGAGGTAATAACGGAGAAAACAAAAGTTGTAGTATTTACTATTGCAAGCAATGTCCTAGGCACAATTAACGATGTCCAGAGGATAGCCAAAATAGCACACGAGGTCGGGGCGATAGTGATCGCGGATGGTGCTCAAAGCGTCCCGCATATGCCTACTAATGTCAGGAGTCTGGGCGTAGACTTCCTAGCATTCAGCGGTCATAAAATGCTCGGACCGACAGGCAGCGGCGTCCTATGGGGCAGGAGAGACCTCCTAGAGGAACTCGATACATTCAAAGTAGGCGGTGATACAATTAAAGACGTCACTATCGAGGACGTGGTATGGCTAGACCTACCATGGAGGTTCGAGGCTGGGACGCCTAATATTGAAGCAGGGATAGGGCTGGCGGCAGCCGCAGAATATTTAATGAGAATAGGTATGGATAATGTTAGAGAACACGAGAAAAGCCTTACCGCATACGCGCTTAAACGTTTGAACGAGGAATTCCCCGACGAGATTATCGTCTACGGTCCTAGGAACCCCGATCATAAAACAGGTGTAATCCCGTTTAATATAAAAGGCCTTCACTTCCACACCGTAGGGTCGGCTCTAGACTTTTTCGCAATCGCTGTGAGAACAGGAATGCATTGCGCCCATCCACTACATTACAGGTTGAAAATAACATACGTGGACCCTCCCCCATCAAGTATACCGGATAACCACGAGGAAAGACTTAGGACGTTCGGTAGTGTGAGAGCAAGTTTCTACATCTACAATACACATGAAGAGATAGACTACTTTATTGAAACACTAGAGAAGATAATAGAACTTAAAGAAGCGTTGAAATCGAGGCCTGTCGAAGCAGTTTGTACAGGGACTTGAGAAGGATCGAGCGGGGAAAAAAAGATATTATTATACAGGGATTTACAGTATGCTCCTTACTTAGCAGGCCCTAGTATCCTAGCGAATTTCTTGCCGGTATAGGGGCTGACAGCAAACGCTATCTTAATCTTGCCCCTCTTAGTCTCTCTGACAACAACCTCGTACTGGTCTGTCTCATAGTATTTCTTTGCCTTCAGGTCGAAGAACTTTAGCTTCTCAGGCATCTTTTCAACCCCTTACACTTTTACTTCATTAAATAATGTCGCATGAAGGGTTATATAAATTTATTGCTTTGTCATTAATCAGTATTTTAGACACATGAAGTAATACCTGAAAAGATTAATATTATAAAATTATACAGAATAATATTTTGGATAGGATCGGGTTTAAATTGAAAACACGGAATACATCAAACATTTAAACAATATAGCGAGAAGCCGAAAAAAGTATAAAAAATTATTCACCGTATAAGAACGTTTAATGGAAATTTTGGTTAAAAGATGGGCCATTTGAGATCAGGTTCTCTGCATAACCCGGCTCGCTCATATAGGTTGTATGCAGCCTTATCGGCTTCCTCTAAGAGTTTATACTCGTCGAATGTCAATATCCTCCTATCGAATACGACCAGCCTTCCGTCTATTATCACATGTTTTACATCGCTACCTGTAGCAGAGTAGACTATGTGTGAAACCGGGTTGTTTAACGGTTTTAGATGAGGCTTGTTGAAGTCTAGGACTACGATATCGGCTCTTTTACCTACTTCAATACTCCCAACTAAATGGTCGATCATTAATGCTCTAGCACCGTTTATAGTAGCTATTTCGAGAACCTGCTCGGCTCTAAGTGCCTCAGGGTCTCCTGTTATAAGCGGTTGTAGTAGAGCAGCTAGTTTCATCTCGCGTATTAAATCATAATCGTTGTTACTAGGCCCTCCGTCAGTACCTAGTGTTACATTTACGCCGTTTTTAACCATTTCAGCTATTCTAGCCGCCCCGCTTGCCAGCTTGAGGTTAGAAGACGGGTTGTGGCTTACACTAGTCCCTGTCTTAGCTAGTATACGTATTTCTTCGCTAGTAACCCATACGACGTGTACTAAGGTAACGTTTGGACCAGTTAGACCGACCCATTCCGCAAACTCTATAGGCTTCTTTCCAAATAATTTCATAGTATAGTCGACGTCTTCTCTAACCTCGGCTATGTGCATAGTGATGCCTGTTTTCAACTCGCGGGCTTTCTCCGATATTTTCCTATATAATTCAACTGAGACAGCGCCAGGCGTCCTAGGACCGAACCATATCCATATCCTCGAGTCCCATCCATGGTATTTATTGTATAGTCTAATAGTATCGTTAAAGCTGCTCTCACCTGTTTCGACAAGGCCTTCATGCAGGATATTTTCTTCGAGCGCGTATCCTTTCAGATCCATAACATGCCTTGCTACTGCTGCCCTAATCCCGCTCTCGTGGAGGAACTCTATGATATTGTCAATACCATACCTGCCCACTAGGCCTGTCTCGAGGAAAGACGTAGTACCGGATTTAAGCATTTCAGCAACCGCTAGTTTAGCTGATACCAGTGCTTCCTCGGGCTTGTAATTCCCCTGGAGCGGCCATACTCTCTCTTTAAGCCACGGTATTAGCCTCTTGTAATCAGCGCAGGCTCTCAACAATGCTTGAGCTAGGTGGACGTGCGTATTAATTAGGCCAGGAATTATAACATCCTTGTCTGTATCCAGGACGATATCGCTATAATGCTTGTACTGGGGGTCTAGCGATTCCCTTTTTCCAACTGCTATTATATTACCGTCTTCTATTGCAATAGCACCGTCTTTGATAACCCTTCTATTCCTGTCCATCGTTATTATCCATCCGCCTCTAAGATATATGTCTGCCATCACTAACCCCTGCGAATACCTAGGTGGAGGCATATTAATAAGGATTGTAAACCAAATAAATCCTCTAAAAAGAGGATTCTGTCATGAATAAACTCTTCAGGTACGACCCAGCTGAGAGAAGAGACCTTATAAAAACCGCTAGAGGCCTCATACCGGCAGATCTCGTTGTCACAAACACCAATCTCGTGAGCGTAGCAACAGGAGAGGTCTTGGAGGGCAAAACCGTCATAGTCAAAGGCAGGAGGATAGCTGGTATAGTAGATGATAGAATTGCATCGAAATATATTGGTAGCGGGACACTGGTGATAGATGGTAAAGGCAGGTATCTAGTACCAGGTTTCATCGACCCCCATATCCATATAGAGTCGAGCCTGCTAGACCCCTATGGTTTCGCGAAGATTGCTCTAAAACACGGTACGACTACCGTGGTCGCAGACCCTCATGAAATAGGTAATGTCTTAGGCGTCGAAGGCGTCAGGATCTTTTCTGAAGCAGCTAGTAAACTCCCATTGAAAATACTTATCGACCTGCCTAGTTGTGTACCAGCTACTAACCCTAATCTAGGGCTAGAGACCATAGGGAATATTATCAGCAGCTCGGATATGCACAAGCTAATAGAACTAGATAATGTAATAGGCTTAGGAGAAGTAATGGACTTCTTCAGCGTTGTAAACTATGACGAGGAGGTTCTCGAAAAGATTAGGATAGCATATGAGAAAGGGCTTGTAGTCAACGGTCACGCCCCTCTACTCCCCGAAGAAATGCTCAACGCGTATATATCAGCTGGGATCTACAGCGACCACGAATCCACGCTAGCAGCCGAAGCCTTGGAGAAGGTTAGGAGGGGGATGTTTGTCTTCGCTAGAGAGGGGAGTGCCTGGAGGGATTTGAAAGCATTATTCGAAGTCCTGGCGAGGACTGATTGCGAGTTATGTGCTTTCACAAGCGATGATTTAAACGTAGCAGAATTGTTTGAGAAAGGGCATATGGATAGGGTTGTAAATGAAGCGATCGAGATGGGCATGGACCCTGTTAGAGCAATTAAATACGCTAGTTTGAAACCGGCTATGAGACTCCACTTAGAAGAACACATAGGTCTAGTAGCTCCCGGCAGGCTCGGAGACTTCTTCCTCTCTAAGAGATTAGAGTACCTTGAGCCGGAAACTGTTGTCTCAAACGGCGAGGTTATATATTACGATGGAGAGCTGAAGAAAGAATTCCCTAAACCAACATATCCCGAATACGCATTGAAAACAGTTAATCTGAGAAAGATCCCCTCACCTAGCGACCTAATTCCATCCTCAGATATAGGGAATGGAGCGGTTAAAGCCAACATTATACGAGTACAACCGGGATCGGCTTTAACGAAATGGGTTACCGAGGTAATCGATATCCGCGACCACAAGCCAATCCTCCACGAGGACGAGCTCTACGTAGCTGTTATTGAAAGACATAAGGGGACAGGCAATATTGGGAAGGGTATTGTCAAAGGGCTTGGCGTGAGAATTGGCGGCATCGCCCAGACGATAGCCCACGACACGCACAATATAATAGTCGCTGGCACCAATCCCGAGGATATGAGCCTGGCTGTTAAAATAGTCCACGATATACAAGGCGGTATCGTAGCTGTGAACGATAAGGAAGTCGTTGGAATAGTCGAATTAAAGCTGGCTGGGTTAATGAGCGTCAAAGAGCCGGAGGAGGTATATGCGGAGTTCAAGAGGTTTGTCAACAGAATGAAAGAGGGCTTCCAGGTGGAGTTCGAGAGTTTCTTCATGACGCTATCGCTAGTAGCCCTACCTGTCATACCCGAATTAAGGATTACCGATAGAGGGCTAGTAGACGTCGTGAATGCTAGGCTGGTTCCACTATTTATAACATAATTTCTTATTTTTCCTCCTTTCCTACTTTCCTCACAATTGCTTTATTACTAAATATCTTCGACCCACCGAAAGGATCTCTGACGATAATAGTCAATGGCATCTCGCCATTAGCCGCTTTACTAAGGTGGGCTATTTTATCCGAGCATATTTCGTTATCACTCTCGCAGTTATTACGTAGTAAGTCTATTATCCTTAGTAAAATACCCTCGATAGTAGTTATCTCGCCTTGCGACATAGCTCCCGGAGTAATCTCTATTTCGAGCTCTGGTATCGAGATACTTGCTGTAGACGAGCGTACGAAAAGTGCCCTTTCATCACCTGGCTTCTCTATCCTATAGGTTATTTCGACGGGTTCTCCGAAATCTAACGACATGACATCTCTATGTTTAAAACCGCATCTAGGGCATCTAACCGTTGTTAACAGTAGTTGACCTACTAATGGCGCTTCGTATAAATACTCTTCTGCTATCGCGTCGCTGCCGCAGACCGGGCATTTAACATTATATTCGAGTATTTTAACAGGCTCCCTATCCTCCATATTCTTATCCTCCCGGATCTACCAGGTTAACCTGCCTAGTGAGATGTGATCCATCACAACTAGGGGCTTTTAAAAACTTTGGCCCGAGACCCTCCCTACAGACAGCAGCTGTTAAACCTTTTTCAATAGCCTTAGCTATAACCGGTTCTAGGAGGGATTCTCTAATATTCTTCGGCAGGTACCTGTAGCCGTGAATGTATTCTCCATTTCTCAAATATAACTTATTATACAAATCCTTTAATTCGGGAAAAGCCTGGATAATCCTCTTGTAGCTATCTGGCTTCATCTTATAGGTTGATGTAACAACATGTTTTGCGCCCGCGTTAGCTACGGCTTCGACAAGCTCTTTAAGCATTAAAGGGTCATCGTTTAAACCAGGCAGTATAGGGTCTATTCTAACACCAACCGGTATTCCCGATTGGGCGAGCCTCTCTAGCGCCTGTAATCTGCGGGAGGGGGGAGGCGCCCCTGGCTCGAGTTTTCTAGCTAAGTTATCATCTAGTGTTGTAATAGTTATCATAACAGCGGAACTAGTCTTCGATAATATATCTATGTCTCGGACTACTATATCTCCTTTCGTCGTTATAAGAATTCTAATTCTTCTACTAGCTAACAACTCGAGAGCCTTCCTAGTCAACCCCAGCCAATTTTCTACAGGAGGATATGGGTCGCTGCTACTACTCAACTCGACCACTAGCCTCTTATCCACGTAGTTTAAATCCTCTCTCAGATTCTTCAAGAAATCTTTTTTCGGAGTACTAGGTTTCCGGCCGATATACGATGTAGCATAGCAGTAGAGGCAGAAATGGCTGCAACCTGTGTATGGGTGGAGGCTGTATTTCAACGGGCATGTGCAAAGGGGCGAGGACCAGGGGTCGAAGGGTCTGATAACTTTCAGCTTCCTAGAGGAATAGAAAAATTCTCTCTTCACTCTAGCACACCTAAGGGTAAAACACGGGGCTGTACCCCGCCTGACCATCATCCTTCATTATCATCAACCATAAGGTTTCATCGGGATGCGTGAGACGGCGGGGCATTATATTCTAATGTCAAACCGGTTATTTAGATTAAATTTATTTAACTGAGTCATGAATAACATTAGCAAGGGCTCTGATGGTTACAGGCATTACCCGTAATGCTATGCTTGAAATAGTTGATTTTATAATAAAATCTATTGAAGTAATAAACGACCACGATAAAGACGCGTTCATCGATACCCTTGTTGAAGCGTTTAAACGAGGCTCTAAGATATTCGTTACAGGGGCTGGTAGAAGCGGGTTAGTCGCAAAAGCATTCGCTCTCAGGTTGATGCATCTCGGTTTCCCAGTATACGTAATGGGCGAGACAATAGTCCCTAAGATGAATAAAGGAGATGTCTTAATAGCTATATCAGGCTCTGGAAGAACAAAGACTGTAATATCGCTAGCTGAAGCAGCAAAATCTATCGGCGCAACTGTTATAGGTATAACAACCTACGCGGATTCTCCGCTGGCTAAAGTAGCTGATATAGTAGTCCACCTCCCGGGTAGAACGAAACTCTCTAGCGAAGACGACTACTATATTAGACAGTTGATAGGTCTCCACGAGCCTCTATCACCGCTTGGCACTTTATTTGAAGACCTTGCAATGGTGTTCCTAGACGGGATTATTGCGGAGCTTATGGATAAGCTGGGCGTGTCAGAAGACGAGCTAAGAGAGAGGCATGCTAATATAGAGTAATACCTAGTTTAGTCCAACCCCCTGCTTTTTAGCGCGACCTCGATCTCTCTACTTCTCCTAACCAGTATTTTAACAGCGTCGAATAATACAATGATATTGCCTCTAATACTCCATTTTAATTCAAGTCCTCTAGCTTTTTTGAAATCTAATGAGCTCTCGAGCTCTCTGAGGATATTGTTTACGAGCCTTACAGAGAGCCCTATCCCAATTTTATCCATTACCCTGGACATCGTAGCCGGGCTCGTGGTTGCTAGAAGGAAGAGCATTGACAGGAAAGTGTTTAGCCCATAGATATAGTTGTGGAGGATAAACGTGTTAAACCCTCTGGTTAAATAACTTACCAGATAGATTAGACCGCCAGCTGGGGTATATATAGCGAGGGCTATTCCAAGAAGGTAGAATTGCCTTGTGGTTAGAAAAAGAGTAATATTGATAACGTTATTCGCTAGATCGAGTCTAAGGTCTTTGAAGAAGCCTATAGCAATAGTTATTAGCATGAATACTATTTTCAGTAAAAATAGCACGATATTATCCGAAGAAGGCTTACTCCAGTTTTCGAATATTACTTTGATCAATGACATAACATCGCCTTAGGTATTATGTTGTATTTCGCGAGTATTTCATCATTTAGCTCTCTAACACCAAGTACTTCAATACCTAGTCTCTCCCTGTCTATGATGAGTACGCTGGTTGTTTTCAGTAAACTCCCATACAGCGGGTTGTTTAATGCGACGATAATATTCTTTCCTCTCTCTACGCCTTTGTTGAGGATTTCGCTTAGTACGATAATACCTTCGAGATCCAGGTTATCGAATGGCTCGTCTAGTAACCACACATCTTGATCCGCTATCAGCACGCTTGCAATACTAACCCTCTTGGCCTCCCCACCGCTTAGTGTAAATGGGTCTCTCTCCAGAAGGTTGGAAGGTACAAGTTTCTCGACTATTTCATAATTCGGTGCTGCCCCAGTATGTTTAATTATTAGGAATATCTCGTCTCTTACTCTCGGCTCTATGAAACCATAATACGGGTCTTGCCATGTCAAACCTATTATTCTAGCAACAATACTCCTCTTCTCTCTATAAGGTTCAATACCTTTTACAAGCACCCTCCCAGACAAGGGTTTGAGGAGCCCAGCTACTGTTTTAAGGAAAGCTGTTTTACCAGACCCGTTGGGACCTAATAGTAGATGGAGCCCTGGTCTTAACACTAGGTTCACGTCTTTTAGCAGCGGCTTATCCCTACTATACCCAATTGTGACAGCCTCTAATACGATATCCGTCATGCCCCAATCCTTTCAGCGAATTTAACTAGTAGATACCCTACAAGCTCTAAAATAATGAATTCGCTTGCTAGAACCGAGTAGAAAGCCCATTCCGGTAGACCGAATACTAGGTAGAGTTCTAGATACCCTATTGTAAATGCTATCCATAGAGAGCTCGCTACGCTAGCGATCGAAAAACTGATTAGACCGGCAGGCTTTAGCTTCTTCACAACGAAGTAGATCAGGGCTGCTCCGAGATTAGTTAACGGCCCGAAAATCCAGTCCCATACCCCGAAAGGGCTCACGATATTGCTTAGAAACCCTCCTATTGTCAATCCAATTATTGATTCTACACCCATAGACTCTAAATAGGGTAAGACTAGCATTACATCAGCTATCCTAAATTGTAGTATTCCATAAGACCAGTATCCTAGAGCAATAGTGAGAGCAGCGTATGCTCCAGCTATTATCGATGCTTTAGCCACAGCTATCTTGCTAACCATGTCCGAGACCCATGGGATGTCTTACATAGGGGTTATTCGCTTAAAAAGTTGTTTTAACTCCTTCTTCAAGTAGGTACAAGGCTATGGTGGATGTTAGGATATCTGCGGAGCTCCCGGGGTTAATATTGTTCTGCTTGAGGCTGGAATCGAATTCGAGGAGATGCTTTAGCCAATCACTAGAATATACCATCTTCTTTATTTCACCAGCCTTTTCGTAAAGTCTGTACGCAGCCTCGAGGCCGTGTTTCCGCACGACCAAACTGTCTAATTCGCTCGATAATATCTCTATAAAGGTCAGTACTACGGCTTTATTCCAGTCTTTAGTCTCATCGAGTTTTTCACGGAGGAATTTAGAATATTTACGACTCCTAGGGAGGGCTTTTACAACTTCGTCTGCTACAATATCGTATGCCGAGCTATACCTGAGAACGTCTATTAACCTATGTCCTTTAGACCTGAGTTTATTCTCGTAATCAGGGTCCCATATGTTCACATATTCCATAGTATTATCGGTCTCTCTCAGATAACTCGGTTTAACAAGTCTCAGCGATTTGTAAAACAATATCGTATCATCTATGCTGGTTTCTTCAACGACACTCCCATACTCGCCTACAATACAGTCTACGCTAGTATACCCTTTATTCATACACTTACCGATGGATATAGACATTGGGGATAGCAACAGTATCTGCCCTAGCGAAGTATTCTTTCCCGAATACTCCATCATCCTCGAGACTCCTTCATAGATTATCGAGCCGAGGCTTACGCTCAAACCTCTACAGGCTCTACTAATAGCGTTATAGAAGATTCTTTCGAATACTAGAGAGTTATATAAGAAAGCCAGATATGGTTTATCCCTGTAATCAGACAGCCTATGGGTATTGCCTGGTTTAGGGTAGGCTGACGCCTCGAGAATTATAGAGTAGGAGAGGAGACTAGAGTAGTAATCGATTAGATTACTCGGGCACTTCAAAGCATTTTAAACCTCTCGTCTCTATCTACCCTACCCCTCGGATGGTAGCCCATTTTCTCCCAGTAGCCATCCCTATATTCATCTGTAAACAATATTTGTTTAACCCATTTAACGCTCTTCCAGCCGAATAGCTCTGGGAAAAAGACTCTAACAGGACCCCCGTGTTCGACCGGGATCGGCCTACCGTTAAGTCGTAGGGCTATCAAGCCCTTTCCAAACTCGTCCAATGGGACGATACTAGTATAGCCGTCGTAGCCCTCTATAAACACCCATCGAACCCTCTCTAATGGTTTAGAAACCTCAATAATGTGTTCGGCGGGCACGCCTGTAAACAATAGGCCTTTTACGCTCCAACCTGTCACACAGTGGAAATCGGATTCTAGATCTATCTTAGGCATCCTGTCTAGGTCCGAGTATTTCAACTCGAGCTCTTCCCTGACTAGTCCGGCTACTCTCAAAACCCAGTTCTCTGGAGATAGAGAGGGTATTCCTCGGACAGCATATATCACCTGATAAGGTATAAACCTCTGCCTACCCGCATTCCTACTCCCAGCATAGAGCTCGCGTAACGCATCGTACCTAGATATCTCCACCCTGCTCCTAATAGTATCAGCCGCGTTCTTTAGCTCTCTAGGGATTGTCGCAATTAATCTTCGCACTTCTTTCTTATACGAGACTACTCTTATACCGATATAGTGGTCGCTTGAATCATAGGGTTTCAAATGTAGTCTGTAAAGCATGTAGTCTCCGCCGATATCCTCGTTGCTAGCGAATTCCAAAATACCGTTTAAACCGATTTCTGACAAAATGGTTGCTATCCGATTCTTTAATTCCTGGATATCTGAATACTGTGTTTCCACAGGGCAATCAAATATCGCATAGAGTTGGGGCCATTCACTTCCAGGTTCAATCTCGTAGCATATCATCGTCGTGTCAACCAGCTGATAACTCCACACCTAGACATTATGGCAGGTTTTTATTAAAATATCTTGTTAAAGGTATGAAATTCTCGTTCCTTGTAAAACCCGGCTTGCAGTTAACCCCTTTCTCTCTACAGGTTTTTTCGATTTCATCGAAGAGGATACGCCAATTATAGTTTACAGCTATCTGAGAATAGGGGGACAGTGGGTGATTTTCTCTCATAAAAGGCTTGACGTGGAGGCTGTCATAGTACACATCCGAGCCTGTGGATGAAGCGATCTCGATGATCCTGACCAGTTCTCCGATATCGTCATTTAAACCCGGTATTATAGGCCCTATGAAAATCCATGTCCTAATCTTCTCCGAGCTAACTCTTTCTAGAGCCTTAACCCTCTCCGAGGGCGGCGGAGCCTTCGGCTCTATGAAAGAAGCTTTCTTAGGGTCTAGTGTCGTGATAGTGAAGCCTACATCTACATAATTCGAATAACTCGATAGCAGGTCTATGTCTCTAGTAACTAGTGTTCCCTTCGTTTGTATACTTGCTTTAAACCCGTGTCTAAACAGTATCTTAAGCGACTCCCTTGTCAGAAAATATTTCGCTTCAACAGGCTGGTAAGGATCGGTTATAGTGCCTACCCCCACTATGCCTTTAGTTAAATATTTTACTTCCTTCTCAAGCTTCTCTACCAGATTGATCTTTACGCCTACGACCTCGCCCCAGTTCATGCTTACCTCTTTAATTCTTGTATAAAGTCTAGCATAGCAGTATATACAGCCATGGTAGCATCCTAGGTAAGGGTTTAGAGCATAATCTAGGTCAGGGAGTCCACTCTTTGATATTGCTTTCGAGACCTTTATCTCAATTACTTTTATCGCGCTCACCTTTCATGGCCAGGAAGCTTTTAAGATCCTCGCTTCTAAGTATAATGTTAAGTAGTCTAGAAGCCTTAAGCCACCTGGCTGATTTAAGCCTCGTATTTTCATCAAGGTAGTTGAGCACCTCTTTGAAATCGTTTGTTATTAGAACAGGCCCCTTCTCGTAGGCTTTCCTCAACGCCTCCCTCACGAACCATACTCCGATGGGAAGGTTAAACCCAGGGTATATCTCTCTCAATAATATCGCAGCAGCCTGTTTTCTCAACCTCCTCAAATGCTCGACTGTAGCAAGCCTGCTAGCGTAGTAGCACCCGCCTATTGAAGGATAGCCCCTCCTACCCCTATAGAGCTCATAGTCTCCTTCAACACTAACTTCTAGTCCGAAAGGATTCCATGTTGAACCCGGCCACCAAGCCTCCATCCACTCGAAACTCCACTTTCTAGGGGCTAGTATTGCAATAAACAGGTTATCGTGTAGCCGTAGGTCGTATAGATAGAATTTATCCAGCGGCTCATACTTTTTCACTTCTTTCAATAGACTAGATGATATAATAGAGTCTACCGCTGTAATACTCCATCTAGTAGGGACAAGCCTTCTCTCACTCCTAGCGCCTAGTAGCCCGACGCTGAAGACTCTCTGAATATACGATACCGGTAGATTGTTTTCATATAAGATGTTTACTGCTTCAATAGCTTTAATATCGTCGTTTACGACCTTGTCAACGATTCTCGGGATGTACGGGTTAGACGAGACTTTGTAGGCTTCAAGAGGGCTCCTGGGACCGAGCGGGGGGTTTGTCTCATCTAGGATGAGAGATGGTCTAGGAGGCTTAGCTAGCCTGATCTCAACGTCGACAGGTCTAATACTCATTGAAACCTCCTGAACGTCTCTCACTAGCCGGCTAGCTAATTCATCCTTCCTAGCCTTGTCGTAGCCTAGTATCATTGTAAGTCTGTAATTCAGGATATCGTTTAATCCCAGGCTAATCCATTTCTCGGGGTAGTCATATAGCAAAGTATCTCCTTCTTCAGGCGGTACTCCCAATCCGATTCTAACAAGTGGATACCCATGTCTCCCAATGAAAACCGATGGAGGCGAGGACCCGAAAATTTCACGCTGGAGTTTCAAAGGACCTAGTTTCGAAGCGATGTATTGCCTCACTAAGATGAGGCAGTAGGATAATCCGCACCATCCCCTACCCCTGCACAATACGCAGAGTCTCGGGTCTATGTTAGGGCTCTTGCTCAAACTATTCTACCGTTTCTATCATCTAAATAGTGTATTAATGCTTTATAATGTATAAAAAATATTATTTTACCTAGACTTATTCCTGTTAGAGTTCAGCTCAGGAGCTATCTTGTAAGCTACTCCGCCGCTGAAAACTCTCATTATGGAAGAAACTAGGAAAGGAGCGTATATGTTCCCAGTCATCGATACCAATATTGAACCGGTGAAAGCGCCTATTGAAGCAATAAGGTTTGAGCTAAGGCTTGAGATAGATATGAAGACCGGCCTCACCTCGTCTGATGTTAGGTAGAATGTGTATATAGCGCTTGTTAAATCGAGAGAAGACCATGCGTAGCCGCTATAAGTCTCTGCTAGGATCGTCATCCATGGATTTACCGAGGCTATGTAAGCTATAGGCACAAAGCTTGTCGAAACCATTCCTATACTTAGCGTAGGCCTAGACCCGTGGTTCATAAGCCTATTTTTCCATTTATTAATAGATACAAACTTGGATATTAGCCCAGCCATGTTTTTAATCATTATAATAACCTCGTTCCCGTTAAGCACATTCAGAACAAGGTAGTCCCAGAAGGGTGCTGGTATATTCACCGAGTAGTTGAATAATAATTGTACTCCCAGGTACTTTAAGATATTCTTGTCTAGGATAGTATTCACTGTATAAAAATGTTTGTTAAGACTATTAGTGTAGTTAGCAGTATTCCTACGCGGGTCTTCTATCATAACGAGCATAATACTGGAAAATACTGCTGCCCCCAGTGCTATAGAGTACACGATCAAGTATGCTATGAGAAGCTGTTTTACAATAATGAATGTCAAGGAGCCTACGAGGAAAGAAAGGATTGTCGCAATATATATCAGCTTGTTTATCCTAGTCCAGAAGACAGGTGCCTCGTTTATATCGACGAGGTCGCCTAACAAATCTCCAGCCGACACACCGGCTATTCCACCAGCTATCTGGGTTGAAGTAGTCAGGCCTAGCAGGTAATAGAAGTTGTACGGGGGTGCTAGGAAGACTCCGAATATAGCTAGCGACAACCCGATCCTATTAACTATCCCGCCGACATTCCATAACGTTTTCCTCTTTTTCTTTATAAAAGACGGGTTGATTAAGGCAGGGACCTGGGAGAGGGCGTAAGAAAATATCCTGGTGGTAGTTAGTATACTGATTTCTAAAGCGTTGAAACCGAGGAGTCTGAGGGCTAGCGCATTAGCTAGACCTGATGAGATATTAACGGAGAAATTATACGATGTCGTCTCAAGCTGGTAAAACCTCCTACTCTTCTCTAAAACATTATCGTCCATAAGCAAGCCCTCTTAGTATCCATAGACAGGAAAGAATTTTATAATAGAGGATGAGATTAGAAAAAAGGAGAAGATAAAAATATTTTATAAACCAAGTTCTCTTAGCAATTCTTCCCTCTTAGCTATCTCTCTCCTTTTCTTGAACAGCCTCGTAGAGAAGTATCTTGCGGCATAGTCCGGTAGGATTGTTACAATCTTGCTTCCTTCCTTGAAATTGTATTTCCGGGCTACTTTAATAGCTGATACTACGTTTGCCCCGCTACTAATCCCTACCGGCAAGCCCTCGAGCCTAGCGATCTTCCTAGCCATCTCTATTGCTTCTTCACTACTAGCTGTTACGAAATCGTCTATGTATGCTTTATACCTTGCTATAATATCTGGAACAAACCCGTCGCCAACGCCTTCTATCTCGTGCCTCCCCCAGGGGCCCGGCTTCCCTTCTTTGAACCAGTATGTTGCAACAGGGCACTCGGCTGGTTCAGCACCTACTACGATTACATTCCTGCATTCTTCCTTCAGCCTTTTAGCTACTCCGACCAGGGTTCCTCCTGTGCCTACCTGTGCTACGAATGCGTCTGGGCAGCCAACCTGTTGCAGTATCTCTTTCCCAGTCGTTTCATAGTGTGCTTGAACATTGGCGTCATCGCTCCACTGGTCGAAGAAATAGTATTTATCTGGGTGTTCTGCCGCTAGTTTCTTAGCTGTCTCTAGTGCTAGGCCGGCATCGCTTTCGCCTCCAGGCGTGAACAAGAAGTCTGCTCCAAACAGCTTCATTAACATGAACCTTTCAGCGCTCATTTCTTCAGGTATCACTATTAGTACCTTGAACCCCATGAAAGATCCGATTGCCGAGAAGGCTATTCCAGTATTTCCTGTAGTAGGAACTACGAGGGTCATGCCAGGCTTTAACTCTCCTTTATCCATAGCTTTCTTTATCATATAGTAAGCCATCCTATCTTTTACGCTCCCAGTCGGGTTTAGGAATTCCATTTTACCCCAGATCTCTGCTTTCACATCGCTCGGTACTACCCTGGATAGTTTTATGATCGGCGTATTACCTATGCAGTCGAGTATGTTTTGGCATACTTTCACATACATCACCTTGTATTCTAAAATATGTCGAGGGTATAAAATGATTACTTTTTCAATATACAAATATAAAGAATTTATACCACATCCTCCAGTAGATTAATGCTTAGTAAGGTGGTGGGTATAGAATTAATCGAAATCTATAAGCCAAAGAGTCTCAGAGACGCCTTGGAGTTCTTAGACAAGCACGCTCCAGATGCCAAGCCGATTGCTGGAGGCACAGAGCTCTTGCTGTTAATAAGAGATAGGAAGATAAAACCGCCGAAATATCTAGTAGACCTCCTCCCACTAAAGAAGAACCTTTCCTACGTAAAAGTCGAAAACGGTGTTGTCAGGATTGGTGCTCTAACAACAGTATTTGAATTAAGCGAAAGCATATTACATGCAGATAAAAGATTCGCAGGCTTCGTCGACGTCTTTGATAAATTTGGTACAATGGCGTTAAGATTCGAGGCTACTATAGGAGGGAATATTAACGCAGCAACCCAATACAGCGACTACATCACACTACTACTAGCTTTCGACGCTAGTGTAAGGGTTGAGAGTGTAAAAGGCGTTAGAGAGTTAAAGCTCTCCGAGTTCATAGTAGACAAGAGGAAAACGGCTCTAAACCCCAATGAGCTAGTTACCGAAATAGTATTCAAAGAACCCCCGGCTAATTCGAGTAGTTCTTTCGTGAAATTCGATAGGAGAGAAATATTGATCGCAGGTATTGTAACAGAGGCTACCTACCTGGCTATTGAAGGGGGTAAGATAAAGGATGTTAGGATCTCTTTCGACATGGTCTCTGGAAAGAAAATACCTTCGAGAGCATATAAGACCGAGGAATTCCTTAAAGGAAAAGAATTCAGCGATGAAGTACTCGAAGAAGCAGCAGAGAAAATACTACCATCCGAGATGGAAAGGGTAAGTGACTGGTGGACTAGCGCAGACTACAGGCTTGAAATGTCTAAGGTCTCCCTTAAGAGAGGTTTGAAAACCGCGTATAGGAGGATAGTAGGTGGGTGAGATGGTGAAAGTCACCTTAACCGTTAATAATGTAAAATACGAGTTAGACGTCCCGCCTACCGAGAGGCTAATAGACACTCTAAGGTACAGGCTCGGTCTTACAAGTGTTAAAGAAGGATGCGGAAGAGGCGAGTGCGGGACCTGCATTGTTCTCGTGAATGGCAAGCCAGCCCATTCCTGTCTAAATCTTACTTCCAGGCTTGACGGAGCCGAGATAACAACACTTGAAGGAATAGCACCCCCGGGTAAACTACACGCTATCCAGGTAGCGTTCATCGAAACCCGCGGCGTCCAATGCGGGTTCTGTACTCCAGGCTTTATCATGGTGACGAAAGCACTGCTTGATAGGAATCCTGATCCAGATGAGAAAGAGATCCGTAAATGGCTTGCAAGCGTGCTATGCAGGTGCGGCAGCTACCCGTTGTATTTCGAGGCTGTTAAGAGAGCCGCTAAATACATTAGAGAGGGGAAGATATACTTTGACGAGAGAGAGGTTAGGGAGAAATACCACCTAAAGGTTCTCGCGAGGTGATATTATGAGTAAGCCGGATTATGTTGAGATAGTTGAGGAAATGTTCTACAAGACAAGGGATAAGAAGACCGAGGAATTCAAGTATATTGGTAAAGACGTAGTAAGATGGGATGCTATCTCGAAGATAAAGGGGAGCCCGGTATTCACAGCAGATTTGTTAAATCTTGTTAAGAACCCGGTGTTCGTATACAGCGTTAGGACGAAGTATGCCCACGCCAGGATTAAAAGTATTGATGTAAGCGATGCTGTCAGATACCCTGGCGTAATAAGAGTATTCACAGCGAGAGACGTGCCAGGTATAAACGATGTAGGCTACGTTATACCAGACCAACCGCTTCTAGCAGATAGGAAAGTAAGGTATATCGGAGATACTGTAGCACTCGTCGTAGCCGAGTCTTTGGAGAACGCTAGAGATGCAGCCGACCTTGTTAGAGTAGACTACGAGCCTCTAAAAGTATACCTCGACCCTCTAGAGATAATAGATTTCGAAACCCTCCAGGAGAAACCCCACGAGCTAATACACGACGAGAGAGGTAGCGATATCCTCACCAGGTACAAGATAAGAGTTGGGGATGTTGAGAAGGCTTTCAGAGAAGCATCTGTAGTGGTAGAGAATAGATACGAGACACCGTTCCAGGAGCATGCATACCTAGAGCCTGAAGCAGCAATCGCGATACCGGAGCCTGACGGGAGCATTACCATATACGCTAAAACCCAGTGCCCATTTGATACCAGGAAGGCTGTAGCCAATGTCCTAGGACTACCTTTCAACATGGTTAGAGTTATCGCGCCAGCTCTCGGAGGAGGTTTTGGAGGAGCTGAAGACGTCGGTAACGAAATAGCAGCTAAGGTGGCTCTCGTAGCCTACTACTTGAAGAGGCCAGCGGTGCTAATCCATACTAGAGAGGAGTCTATAATAGGGCATACGAAGAGGCATAGGACGATATCGTGGTATAGGCATGCTGCGGCTAGGGATGGGACACTACTAGCTGTCGAAGCAAAGGTAATCCTCGATAAAGGAGCATACGCTAGCCTAGGCCCATTCGTAGCGTGGAGGGCTGTTGTACACAGCACCGGCCCCTACAGGGTTAGGAACGCTAAGATCGATGTAGTAGCAGTATACACGAATAAGATACCTGGCGGAGCGTTCAGAGGCTTCGGCAATCCACAGGTGACATATGCGGTTGAGAGACAGATGGACTTGCTTGCCGAAGAGCTAGGGATGGATCCTGTCGAGTTAAGACTGAAGAATATTCTCAGAAACGGGGATAGAACAGTACACGGTCAGTTACTAGACCACGGAGTTGGTCTCGAAGAAGCTATTAGAAAAGCTGTAGAATTAAGCGGCTGGTATGAGAAGAGAAAGCTGTACTCGCAGCTCAAAGGGCCTGTTAGGAGGGGTATTGGTATAGCGATCTTCTACCACGGGAATAGTATTGGTGCGGAAGGAGCTGATTACTCTAGTGTCTCAGTAGTAATCCAAAGAGATGGCTCGATAATATTCAGAACAGGCCTAACTGATATGGGTCAGGGCGCTATACAAGGGTTGATAAACATCTTATCGGAAGTACTAGGCGTCCCACCACACTATGTTAAAGTAGAATTAGCAGACACGTCTGCAACTCCTGACGCTGGTCCTACCGTAGCATCCAGGTCTACTGCTATGGGAGGTAACGCGACCCTGGTAGCAGCCTATAAGCTTAGGCAGAGGCTAAACAAGCTGGCCGCTGAACTCTTAGGCTGCGGCTCTCCGGAGGAGGTAGTAATAGAAGCACCTAAAGTGTATTGTAGAGACGACCCATCTCACTCTATAACATGGAGGGAGCTAGTAGAGCAAGCGTTCTGGAAAGGAGTCCCGTTGCAAGAGTACGGCTACTACAGGGCTCCTCCGGCAGAGTGGGATGAGGAGACCGGTACTGGAGCACCCTACTTCACCTACACCTACGGTGCTATTGTAAGCGATGTTGAAGTAGACCTTGAAACCGGGCTTGTAAGAGTCAAGGAGGCTACTACAGTATACGATATAGGGAGGGTTATTAACAGGACTGGAGCGGAGGCACACGCTATCGGAGGCTACATACAGGGGATGGGCTATGCTCTCATGGAGGATCTCTACTATGATTCCGAAGGCAGGTTGCTGAATAACAACCTCAGCACATACCATATACCTACCGCGCTAGATGTACCGGAGAAGTTTAACGTAGCCTTTGTCGAAGCAGGATACTACCGTGCACCGTTTGGTGCGAAAGGTCTAGGAGAGCCCTCTATAGTTGCTATAGCGCCTTCGATAGCTAATGCTGTAGCACACGCTCTCAGGAGTAGAGAAGCTAACAGACTACTCTCCAAGCATCCTATAATACCAGACTACCTATATAGTATCATAAAGAAAGCCGGTGTTAAACCGTAGTTTTCAAAAATATTTTTTATCTCTATCCTTCTATTCTCCTAACTAGTCCTCTATCGGCTACTAGGTATAGTCTACCATTCCTAACCTCAATATCTCCGATAACATAGTATCTCCCACCGGGTATTTCCGCGTATAATTCTCGGCTAGTCTCGAAATAGACTTCTTCGCCCCCTATCTTAGCCATCCTTTTCGATGGGAGGATCGGGTCTATACTATTATCTAAAACTACGGTTCCAGCGAAAGGCTTCCTTTCTTCTACTTCTTCTATACAAGACCTTGACCCTTTCTCGTACCTGTAGAGCCTTATATTCACAAGTTCTCCGTTTAATATGAAGCTCAGAATTGTTCTCGACTTAGACAATATGTATGTTTCAAGATCTATTTTCCCTTTATGCTTATCCAGGTACTCCTCTATGAAAAAATATAAACTCGGCTGTTTCAAAACCCCTCTATCAACCAGGTCTCTAATCCTCTCGGCAGTACTCTCGTCGGCACCATATATGATAACATCTATATCCCACGCACCATTCTCTCTGACAACACTGCTGCCTGTAGCCTCTATTCGATCGGCATCCAGCTCCAGTAGAATTGATAGCTCGCTTATAACTTTTCGAACCTTGAACGGGTAAAGGCTCCTATGGAATTTATAAGAGCCGAGTAAAGGTATACCTGGAGCGTTCAGTTTAAGGCAATCCCACCATCTGGAAAACCTATCTGCTATACGAGTTGCTTCGTGGTGCGATAGTTTTCTTTTATTGTATAAATCGTATCTCGGATATGCCAACAGATAGTCTTCGGAATGCTGGAAGCCTTTAACTATCCACCCGATCCCCTGGAAAACTATTAGCTCCCCTTCGAGAAGTCTAAATGACCTAGTATCGCTACGTGTGGAAATCATATATCTGGACTCTCTTTTCTACCAGCTCCCATCCGAAACCATAGATTTTCCTCAGTATTTCAGGTGTTAAAACCTCTCTCGGCTCTCCGTATACGTAGATGTTCTTATTCAAGACTAGGATCATACTAGTATATTTCAGCATGAGCGATGGATCGTGCGAGGATACAATTACCAGTTTTTCCTTGCTCAGAGACCCAATGGTTTCAGCAAGTAACACTCTACCGTGGGGGTCTATATTCGCTAATGGCTCGTCGAGTATTAATATCGGGGGATCGGATACTAGGGCCCTTGCTAGGAAAACCCTCTGTCTTTCCCCTCCTGAGAGCTCTGATACTTTCTTATGCCACAGGGATTCGTCTACGCCTGCTTTAACCAAGGCTTCCTTCACTGCATCCTTGTTTCCCCTAAGAATCCTAGGCCATTTACTATACATTCTCATACAGCAATCGACAAGCTCCCAGACGGTAAAGGGAGTGTTTAAATCTATGTCAAATGTCTGGGGCATATAGCCAACCTTGCCTTTGAGTAATTCGGGACGGCCTGTTACATCAGTACCATCTAGCAGGATCCTGCCTTTAACCGGTTTTAACAAGCCTAGTATCGTTAGAAAAAGGGTTGTCTTACCCGCTCCGTTAGGACCTATTACTTGGATTAAACCAGGCCCTTCAAATTTTATGTTCATAGACTCCAATACAACCTGGCTATCCCGTTTAACGTAAACATCTTCAACCAAGATATACATTGGAACACCAGATATTCGAATTGTGCACAAGATTTATAAATATATTCAGCAGTACTGTGCACAAGGGATTACTATGATTAAAGTCGGGATTATCCTGCTTACTATGATCTTGCTAGCTCTTGTAATACCAACTGTGGAAGCAGGCGCAGGGAACGGGTTGCATATTATTGTGACTTTCCCCGGCCTAGTATACGATTTGAAAAACATTGTATGCGGAAACGACGTTGTCGAAAGCTTGATACCCCCGGGAGTAGACCCTCACGAATACTCTCTTACAACAGGAGATGTAGAGAAACTCCAAGCTGCTGATTTGATAGTTTCAACCGGCCATACAGGGTTCGAGTTGAAGATCGAAGAGCTCTGGAGGAATGGCGTTATTAGAGGTGTCCTAGTCAACATCCTTGAAATACCGGGTATAATAGTCAAAGAAAACCCTATGACAAGGCAGCCTGTATACCATATGCCAATATACGACCCTTTGAATTACATAGTTTTCGTAAGAAATGTGTCTGAAACACTAGCTAGCCTAAATCCCTCCGAGGCAAAATGCTACTATGAGAAAGCATCTAGCGTAGCAAGCCGTATAGCAAGCCTGTACGTGTCTACTCCGAGACTAGGCTCTTACGCGATAGGAGACCTCCCATACACGGTATATGTTGCGGACTGGCTCGGGCTAAACTTGGTTGGGCTTATCGTTAAGGAAGAGGGTTTGCCGGCTACACCAGAGGACATAGCGAGATTCCAAAATATGCTCTCGAACGGTACTGTAAAATACTTGCTTGTTACAGCTTATGGGAGCGATAATCCGGCAGCCTCTTCACTACTAGAGGAATGGTCTAAAACCTATAATGTAAAAGTTATAAAATTATATAGTGAAACATATCCGAACTCGATTCCAGACAAGCTAGAATACATATATCAGCAATTATTGAATATTACAATCCGGCCCCAGCCACTATCAAGTACTTCTCCTAGTACTGGTATTGGAAACAATGTAGGAATGGGTTTAATCATAATTGTTCTAGCTCTAGTCGTACTTTCTGCTACAGTAGCCTACTATATTTTGTGGGGTAGGAGGCGTTGAACACGTTACTATTAGCTCTTTTATCAGCGGCTATATTATACGCTGTTGGGTTATCACTACAGTATAATCCTTACTGGGTGCTGATTATGGTATCAGCTACATTGAGTTTCTCTATCCTCAGCATAATAGTCGCCTACAGGAGGCTTTTCTATCTAGCAGCTGAAATGCCTCACGTAAGCTTCCTAGCTGTTACGATAGGTATACTCGTCTCATACTATATTGCCAGAGGAATGGAAATACCTATATCTATAGCGATAGGCCTAGCACTAGTTTATGTAGTTGGATACATGATACACAAACGTATCGAGCCTTCGATCGCTACATCTATCTTCGTAGGTTCCGCGACATCCCTCAGCGTGATAGCAGCCTATTTCGTTCTTACAAGAATACCTGTAGCATATAGTATCACAAGCCTTATCATCGGGGACCCTCTACTAGTAGGTTTCAGCGATATATTGGCGTGTATAATCATTCTTATAATTACTCTGACAGCGTTTGTATTAACGTATCATGAGCAGGCCTCCATCGGGTTAGATGAGGTTGCTGTGAGGATTGCAGGTGTAGATACGAGGATATATAATTTCATAGCCTACACACTGCTCGGTTTAAACACTGTAGGGATGCTTAAGATCGCAGGATATATTATGGAGCATGTTTTCATCCTCATGCCGCCGGCGATAGCATTTGCTTTATCGAAGAGCTATAAAGGCGCTGTGTATTCAGCTGTTCTCTCAGGTATTTTCTCAAGCCTATTAGGCTTGCATCTGAGTATTGTCTTTAACCTAGCACCCTCCGGTACGGCTGGGCTAATAATGCTTCTACTATATGTTGGCATTCTTGTGGTGAGGAAGGTTTGAAGAAAAGGTTCGGGGTAAGCATACCGGATTTCCTAGCATGCGAACTCGATACTCTATCCAAGGAATGTGGTTTAGACCGATCGAGACTAGTCTCCCAAGCGGTTTTAAAATACATCGAGGATTTGAAGCACTACAGGAGCAAACACGATTGTTTAGGAGCCTGCCTCATCGTATCGGATAAAGGACTTGATATAGATTCAGACATATATAAAGATATAATCGTAAGCTACAACCACATCCATGTATCGGGCTTGTGCGTCAACGTCTTTATACTGAAAGGGGATTCAGAGCGGATACTAGAATTTTATACCAAGCTAAGCAAAAATTCTATAAAATCGATGCTTGTACCACTCCACTGAAAATATACGGGAAATAAGTGCTTTTAATCACTCGCCTTCCTCGGCGAGAGATGCTATATTCTTCGGTACACCTGGATCAAGCCTCCCATACTTCTTCTTTAATTCTTCTATGAGTTTTTTCGATAGATTATAGACTCCTGCCTTGTACTCTAAGTATCCTTCGCTTATGAGTTTTGAAATTACCTTAGAAATCTCCCTCTCGATAATCACATCATCGGGCTCTAGGACAAGGTCTTTCTCCCCTTTCTGAACTCTCTTCTTTACTTCTTCTCTAAGCTCTATCAAAGCTATGATCTCGCCTACGCTGATGTTCTTAACGAAGTATTCCATCACAATTCTTTCAAGCTTGTTCATTCTCAGGATATCTTTCAATTTTACTTCTCTACTCAGAGTAGACCACCCTAGTAATACCATGTGTTATAGAAGACGGGTTCGTTCACCATAAACGATTTGTTCCTTCTCGCTAAGCAAACCTGTCTGAAAACGCATTCATCGCATTTAGGCGAATCCCTTAAGCAAATAGTCCTGCCGTGGAGCCAGAATATATCATCAACTACCTCAGGCTTCAACCCAGAATACGAAGCTAGTAGCCTATACGCCTTCTTTACCAAGAGCCTTATACAAATATCTTCATCTGGGTTTATCTCTCTACCTGCCCTGATCCTATTCCACAGGTCTCCGGAAACCATGACCATACCTAGCCTGATCGCCTGCCTCGTTAAGTGGTTATCTACCGCTACGTCTAAGTCGTCCACGGGGTTAAACAAGCCTCTCGCTTTAAGGAACTTAGCTAGAAGCATAGCCTTCTTCTCGACAGGGTCTTCGAAAGCGCGGAAGACTCGCAGGTTTTCAACCAGCCCGGGCTTCTCTAAATCGCCTCTTACCCTGTTATTGCTTTTGTTTAATAATTCGAGAACGCTCCCATTATACAATTTCAGTAGTTTAAAGCCTAGGTCTCTTAACAGAAAGGCCCTGACCTCTGGGTCGGGTGGAGAGGCCTCTCCTACGCTAAGCCATTTCACAACTTCGTCTACAGAGATATTCGATAAGCGCTCTGGGCTGTAGAAATCTGGGTCTTCTTCAAGCTTTAACTTGCCTAGCCTATATAATAGGTCAGCACCATGATAACATCCGTCTTCAAGACAAGCCTCGTACGGCCTTCCGGGTCTGCTTAATCTATGATCCATCGCGACCATAACCATGAAATACCTTGTTACAGTCTCAGGCGGAGCATTCCTTGAAGGATAAAATCTTTCGTCAAATACATCTAATTTACCCATTTTTACAAAGTGCTTTACTAGAATTCTCCCGATTCTCTCGATAGTTCTTTCGTCGAGACCAGTAACCTCCATCGTCCATCGCCCGAGTCTTCCCAAGTTTTTATCTTATAAGCAAATACAGTCTCTTCTATTTGAGGGTATTCTTCGAATCTTATATGAGGATCTAGGAAAACAGTTTTCTTCGCATCTAGGAAGCCTATAATACTCTCACCCCCTATTGTTAATTCACTCCCTTTAACAATGCCGATATTAGCTTTCTGTATAAAGCCCTCGATAGTTCTAAGCTCTCTTACAATAACCCTCCCCCTCGTGCTTGTAATGAATACTTTAGCACAGTCCATTCTATCTATTTTTACCAATCCTCTCTCAGCTACTATGATACACCAGTCCCCGGTTATCCACTCAGCTACGCCACGTCCTACGAGCAGTATGAAACCAGCTGTGCAAACGCCTTTTATCAGGAATTTTCCGATATGGATAAGTTCTCTATCGCTTAGATTAATATATTTCTTAGATCCAATACCTATCATGATCAATTTCCTATCTCTGCCTATACTCGGATATCTTCATCCTGACTGCAACCAGTTTCTCTCTCACAGAGATTATTCGCTGGTAGAATTGTAGAACCAGTCCTTTGGTGACATCTTTGTCTGTTGAAATCCTCGCTATAAGCGATTCTATCTCATCGATCTCGTTTATGGCCTCATCTATTTTTTTAATTATCTCGTCGATTCCCCCTTCTTGCAAGCTCCAACCCTTTTTCATAACCGTATTTTAATGCTCTTAAATTAAGCTCTCTCACCCTACCTCTGAATAGAACCTCTACAGCTTTCTCCAGGGATTCTAATCCAAGTATACTCCTCAACCTATTATCGATACCGAGGGCTATGCCTAAGAGTAGTGTATTCGAGAATAGGCTCGACCCTGTTATTCGCTTGGCTTCCTGGTCGGCGTCTACAATATAGACTTTATTCAAGGTCTTGGTTAATGCTTCTTCAACCTCTATTATGCTAGGCGGGTTTGTGAGAGGCGGGGGCAGTCTGAATCTACTAGATAACACAACGGTATCCGGGTTGGCGTAATATATGTACCTGAGGGTTTCTAATAGTTCTAAACCTATTAACAGATCTGTTTCACCAGGCGGTATCAGGGAAGAGTATTCGTTATTCAATCTAACGTGTACTGAAAGAGTACCCCCTCTCTGACTTAGGCCGTGGGTTTCTGCAACCGTGGCTTTGATACCTGCTTCAGCGCTCGCCCAGGCGATTAAACTACCTAGCGTTAGAAGCCCCTGCCCTCCGACGCCTACAAGTAGTATATTAAACGGTTTCAATTTATCGCCTCCAAAGCTACTCTATATTCCTCTCCGTGTAAAACCTCTCCCATCCATCTCCACCTCTTTTACTGACTACTATAGCATGGAACGGACATATGTAGGCACATAATCCACATCCTAGACACATGTCTTCGAGTATGACTGGTTTCCTACTATTGTCGGGAATGATAATAGCAGGGCAGGCTGTTAGATTCACGCACGCCATGCAGGCAGTGCACTTGTCCTGGTCTATAGTGTAAACAGGGAGATCCACCTCCCTGTTCCTGGCGAGTCTATATGCTTCTAGAGAGCATCTCATCCTGGAAACGACTGCTACAGGCTTTCCTTCAAGGAGTTGCTTAAAGGCTTCTACAACTGTATTAATAGACTCTCTAATCCTCAACGGGTTTATGACGTAGACTCTGAAACCAATTGCTTCAAGAACCCTCTCTATCTCGACTACAGGGGCCTTTTCCCCTATGGCTGAATAGCCTGTACCGGGGTGGGGCTGGTGTCCTGTCATCGCTGTAGTTAAATTATCGAGTACGACTACCATGACCCTCCCTCTATTATATACTACATTAACCGATGGGGGTAATCCCGCGTGGAAGAACGTGGAATCACCTATTATCGCTATAATCGGGTCTCCTACTACCTTGCTAAGACCGTGAGCTATCCCTAGAGAACCCCCCATTTCAAAACACGTCATTTGTGTTTCGAAAGGCTTCTGATAGCCTAGCGTATAGCAGCCGATATCCCCTGTGTATATAACGTTCCTCAATCTCATCCTGTTGGCAGCCACTTTCAGGATGTAGAATGTAAGTCTATGTGGGCAACCCGGGCACATAACAGGAGGTCTCGGAGGGATCTTGCTGGATAACTCCACTTCTACCTGCCTAGGCGGCGTGATGTTCTTCCCTAGGAATTTAGCCACTCCCGGTAGCACTCTCTCAACACTCAACTCGCCGGATTCAGGTATGTAGTCCTTGCCTATGACTCTCGCTCTAATACCGTTCTTGCTTAGTATATTACGTATGTTAACTTCCAGGATAGGGTCTAATTCTTCAACTACTAGTATCTCGCTAGCGAACTCGCCTAGTTTCAGGATAGGTTTAACAGGAACCGGGACTGTCAGGTTCAGTTTTAGGACGCTAACTTCATCCCAGGCATTAAGCTTGCTGAGCGCTTCGGAAACATAGTTATAGGCAACTCCTGAAGCAACTATTGCCTTCTCCCTGCCCGGGTTAATAAACTCTAGTAGTGGGGGCCCCCAGTCGTTGTTTTCAATACTCCGCCATATTTTGATAGCTCTCTCCTTCATTCTCCTAGCATGTGCTGGTATAAGAACCCATCTCGAAATATCCTTGTCGAAAAACCCTGTACACTTCCTTTCTCGTGCTATATCCTCTTCCAACTCCAGGGTCTGCCTACTATGGCTAACTCTTGTAGTAGACCTGAATATTATCGGCTGCTGGAATTCCTCGCTAATACGTACTGCTTGCTTGACTAGTCTATAAGCTTCGACTACATTGCTAGGCTCTATAACAGGGATATGCGCTAGAAACCCGTACCATCTATTATCCTGCTCGTTCTGACTGCTATGCGCACTAGGGTCGTCTGCTGAGACTACTACAAAGCCTGCTTTAGTACCCGAGTAACCGCTGCTTACTAGGATATCAGAGGCAACGTTTAAGCCGACGTGTTTCATAGCTGTTAGGCTCCTCACCCCACTGATTGCTGCTGCGTAAGCTGATTCGTAAGCTACTTTTTCGTTAACACTCCACTCGACCAGTATATTGAGATCTCTCCCTACTTCGGCAACCGATTCTATAATCTCTGTTGAAGGTGTTCCAGGATAGCCTGTGAAGTAGCATACCCCGGCTTCTAAAGCCCCTCTCGCAATCGCTTCATTACCTAGCAGGAGGACTCTCGACCCCTTCTCGGCGACAAGGTATTTTAGTGCTATACGTGTCACCTAGGGATTATTCAACAGGGTTGGTGATATAATATTTTTAGGCAAATATTGTGGGATTTGCCTATTATCAAAATTTAAATATCTGCAATCCCACTTATACAATTAGGTGGGTTGTATGGTCAACGGGAAGGTAATATATGAGGATAACGATGTAATAGTCAGCCTAGCCCCGAGAGACGAAGAATTACCCGATATGGTTCTCGAAGCCATTAGAAAGAAGGGGCGTCCACTCTATTTTGACGAGATAGTTAAGGAGTTCAGTGGCCTAGCTGGCGAGGACAGGGTTAGGAAAGCAGTCAACCACTTGCTAGCATTAAAGAAGATAGTCGAATACCCGGATGGGAGTCTAGGACTACCAGGGATGAAATGGGAGCCGAGGAGGACTAGGAAGAGGAGAAGGAAGAGGATGCCTAAGCTAATGGGTGAAGAAGAGCCGCACTACTATTATATACCTCCTGAGCAATAAGTTAATATGTGATTTTTATTTTTTCCTCCCTTTCTTTGCTTTAAACTGTCTCCCTATGAACGGCTTATAGTCTCGACATTTTTCTTCGAAACCTTGAATAGAAATACCATACCTAAACATCATCTCGCATAGGAAATGGTCAGGAATTACTGCTAGAGAACCCCTTTCTGTCTTAACCATTAACGTCTTACCTGTTAGTCTCTCGGCTACTGCGTTTTCGAAAACCCAGTCGAGGAAAACAGGCATCCTAGTCGTGTTCAAGAACCCTCTCTTCCTCTGGATACCGTAATCGTCTTTTAATACATCCCCTACTTTCATATTGTCTTTGCATATACCGCTCGGATCGCATTCAATCCTCTTTATCACGGGATTTTCAGCTATTTTCACAAGTACCTCAGCCGGTAACTTAGTCTCAACCCCGGTCTCAGCTCTCTGCTTCGGTGCCTGGATGCTCTCGGATTCAGGTTTTACACTCTTCTTTTTCTCCTCGACAATGAATTTGATCAAATCATCTATAGAATCCTTCTTCTCCTCGGGCTCTTTCTGTTCTTTATTTGAGCCTCTGAAGAATTCTGTAAGAGGCTTGTACCTGGCTTGCCTAGGCTTCTTCTCATTATCAGGGCTCAAGTTTCTGGTCCTCCACTAATTCTCTAGTATTCAAAAAATACTAAATAACCCGCAGGCTTAATTAAGTAGGTGAAAAAGTTTTGGCCTGCCCCGCCACCTTATTAGGTGGCTGCCTACCCATTACCGGGGTATTACCAGATAGTTTAAATCACTACGCAGGCTATACCCCGGTTCCGGGTAGGTTTAAGGGCATTTGGCCGCTTATTATATATATTATCCTCCAGACCTTAAAAATTTAAGATCTATAGTAATTAGGTGTTTTAGCATGCGGTTATGCGGCTGGATTATAAGGATTAAACGTATAGGCAGAGTCGTTATAGCTGAAGTATCCGGATCTGATGTCAAACCTTATGTTATAGTTGGTAAAGAAGACATTAACCCAGGACTCTATAAGATGCTGAGCGAGCTTTCTATAGGTACAGCAGTATGTTTTGAAGGAGAGCCGTCGCCATCACAGATCAGTAAGCGGGGAGTCGAATATATTGTCAAAGAATTAAAGGTGTACAGTACTCCTCTCGAACCTATGCCCGTTGACCCAGCCGGTAAAGTGCCCGCGCTCTTAGATACTAGGATTAAGTATAGATGGCTACTTTTAAGAAACCCTGTTGAGAAAGCAATATTCAGAATCAGGCAGAGCGTGATCGAGGCAGCCCGTAGATATCTCTTAAGCAACGGGTTCTTGGAGATACATACTCCTAAGATAGTTGCGGCGGGGGCTGAAGGCGGTGCTACATTATTCAAAGTACAATATTTCGAGAAGGAAGCCTACCTCAGCCAGAGCCCGCAGCTCTATAAGCAAATGCTTGTAGCTTCGATACCAAGAGTCTTCGAGATTACGCCTTACTTCAGAGCCGAGAAATTCAACACTACGAGGCATTTGAACGAATCATGGGGTATTGACGTAGAACAAGGCTTTATAGAGGGTGTCGAAGACGTTATGAGGACTCTCGAAAACCTGGTCGCGTACATTATTAACTACGTTAGGGAGAATAATTCTGAAGAACTCGAACAGCTAGGCGTAGAACTACCCAGGGTTGAAACACCTTTCAAGCGATTAAGGTTTGAAGAAGCCGTCGATATCCTCAAGAGTAACGGCGTAGAAGTATCTGAGACAGAGGACTTAAGCGACCAAGCGGAGAGAGAATTAGGTAGGATAATGGCTGAGAAAGGGCACTACTTGTACTTTATCGTAGGATTCCCCTGGTCTTCAACAGCATTCTATTATATGCGAGAAGAAGACGGCTTCCACACGAGGAAGTTCGACCTCGATTTCAAAGGTCTTGAAATAGCTAGTGGCGGGCAGAGAGAGCACAGGCTGGATAAACTCGTAGAAGCGATGAAACAGAAGGGTCTAAATCCCGAATCATTTGACTTCTATCTGGAAGCATTCAAATACGGTATGCCGCCTCACGGCGGTTTCGGTTTAGGTTTGGAAAGGCTGATAATGCAGATGCTTGGCCTAAGTAATATCAGGGAGGCAATCATTTTCGTTAGAGATAGGACAAGGATAGTGCCCTAGCCTCCTAGCCAGCATTCGACGCTAGCAAACCATTTTCGGAAACGTCTATACACCGCATAACTACTCCGCCGGCTGCTCCTGAAAACTCTATCCACTGACTGTTTCTTGAAGGATGTTTACAAGTCTGTTTAGAACGCTTTTTACTGTAGTAGTTAGTCTTAGGAAAATTAAGTTTATTTGTGGGGATAAATATAAGAGAAGACAGCGGTGGTATATTGGACAGGGTTAAAGCCCTGGAAAGGCTTAAGAGGAAGCTTACGGTCGAGAACCTTTGGCTTTACGTCACCAAGGTTCTCATCGATAACCCCAACCCGTTGAGAGCATACGATATTCGTAGATTGATCAAAGAGAAGTACGGGATAAGCCCTCCAGCAATCACAGTCTATACGGTTATCTATAGGATGACTAGAGAAGGATTGTTAACCAGGGTTAGCAGCGGCGACCAGACGTTTTATAGAGTGAGTGAGAAAGGTATCGAGACATTTAAACTCGGCCTGGGGTTTATTGAACAAGTATTAAATCTTCTGAAGGGTGAGAGCTGATGATAAAGACTGTTATAATAGGGCAGGGCATGGCGGCTTCGTATCTTGAAGTAGGGTTAGAGAGGCTAAAGAGGAACGAAATACCTGACTATGGTGTCCCTTTGAGGAATTGGATACCGGTGAAATACGATGAAATCGAAATAGTAGGCTCTTATGACGTGGATGAGAGAAAAATAGGTAAAACAGCTTACGAGCTAGCAAGAGAATTCTTCGACTCTTCGGTAATACCGGGTAAACTAAAGGAGATCCAGGTTAGGCGCGGTATCCACATGGGGAGTCTGAAAGGCCTGCCCTACAAAGCTAAGGGGTTGGAAGAGAAGCTTGGCTTTGATAAGGCTGTGGAAACACTTATCGAAGAGTGGAAGAGCCTTGGTGCTGAGGTATTTGTAAACGTGATCACAACGGAACCAGCTGAGCCTATTGGGAGCTTCGACGAATTGATGGCGAGGGTTAGGGAGGGCTATTTATCAGCATCCCAAGCATACGCTTACGCGGTCGCCCGGTACGCGAAGGAGGTAAAGCCTTCTGTATTCATCAACGCTATACCGTCCCCGATCGCGAACGATGCAGCCTTCATACAATTGTATGAAGCAAGTAACGCTATAGTATTCGGGGATGATGCGGCAACAGGAGCAACTCCTCTAACAGCCGACCTCCTGGAGCACCTCTACCAGAGGAATAGGAGGGTACTAGGGATAGCCCAATTCAATATAGGTGGTAACACGGACTTCCTGGCTTTAACAGAGCCTGAGAGGAATATTATGAAGAAGAAGACTAAGAGCAGTATGGTCTCCGATATCCTAGGCTATGAAGCACCTAATTACATAAGGCCTACGGGTTATCTTGAACCATTGGGTGATAAAAAGTTTGTCGCGATGATAATAGAGTATAGTAGTTTCGGGGATTTCAAAGACGAGATATATGTCATTATGAGGGTAAACGATAAGCCGGCTATAGTAGGAGTATTGATAGACATGATAAGACTCGCCAAGATCGCCTTGGAGAAGAAAAAGTATGGGACGGTATACGAGGTCAATGCGTTCTATACGAAGAAACCGGGGCCGCCGGGAGCCAAAGCTATATCGAAAGTTAAAGCGTTTTACAGGCTACTGGATTGGTTAGGGCTAAAAGATCCAAGAGACTAGATATTAGGGATAGGGTGTCTTAATGCGTATCGTCCTAATCGGGCCTCCCGGAGCAGGGAAAGGAACCTTCTCCGAGTATTTCACAAGGAAATACTGTATCCCGCATATAAGTACCGGTGACATTTTCAGGGCTGAAGTAGCTAAAGGGACGGAGCTAGGGAGGAAGGTTAAAGAGTACCTTGATAGAGGTGAACTCGTCCCAGATGATATAGTAATAGAAGTAGTTAAAAAGAGGCTTTCAGAACCAGACGCGCAGAAAGGCTTCATATTAGACGGGTTCCCGAGGACTATAAACCAAGCTGTTGAATTAGAGAAGTTTACTAAGATAGATGCGGCAATCCATATCTATATCAGTGAAGAAGAAGCTGTCAAGAGATTGAGTAATAGGTATGTATGCCCTGTCTGCGGAAGAGTGTATAATCTAACGTATAACCCCCCGAAAAACGATTTAACATGTGATTACGATGGTGCTAAACTAGTTAGGAGAAGTGATGACGAACCAGAAGTAATTAGGAGGAGGTATCAAGTATACTACCAGACCTTTAACCCAATTATCCAGTACTACAGGGATGCCAGATTGCTTATAGAAGTAGACAACACTATTGGGAGCGATAGGAGCATTCCCCTCCTAGAGAAGATACTTGTCGAGAAGGGTATTCTAAAACTAAAGCCTTGCCTATAGCAAGGAAGCTGGTCAAACTTGATTCTACGCTTAGTATATAATAACCCAGTTTTCCAACGTGTTGAGGAATTAAGAACCCGCTCTCTACAGGCTTATTTATCAGAGCACTCAGGCGGAAATAGTTTTCACGTGGAAATATATAGGGTGGGTTTCAAAGGGCTATTAGTACAACCGGTTGGCGAGGGGGGAGTACTACTCGTCGAGAGAGGTAGGAAAGTTAAAATTAGGAGGGGGTTCACAAAATACTGCATCTGGCATTCGGCAGATATAAGGGAGAAAGATGACCCTCTTACAAGGACTTACTGCACGCGGGAATCAGAGACTGTTCATGGTTTCTGTCGTACACACCAGAACACGCCTAGAGCGATCTACCATCTATGCTTCGTCACTGGAGGAGATAGATCTCTGGAATACTGCCGCATGCTTGATAAATTAGTTGGAGAAGCCTCGTATATTTCATACATGGTAGTATTCGGCAATAGGATTAAGGTAGGATCTACGAGGAAATGGAGGTTTATTGAGAGAATTAGCGAGCAGCCCCATACCTTGGCAGTCGTCCTCAGGGAATTTACGAATTCCTCTAGTGCGAGAGGCTATGAGTTAAAGATGAGTAGGCTTTTTAATTTCTCCGAACATCTCAAAATCTCCTTCAGGGATCTTAAGAAACAGGATCCTGCGAGGGACGCGTCCTTATTGTCGTCTTATTTGAAGAAGATTCAGCCGACCACTATTGGGGAAACACGCACTGGCTTTATACGTATAGAGCCCGACGATCCCAGGCTATTGGAGGCAGCTGTAGAAAGTAGGCTGGAGGAAGTAGTTGATTCCAGGCTAGAAGTAGATGGGTTTTACGCTGGCTACATATTATTCTACGATATAGATAACAATAATTATATCGCTGTAAAAGCTTCTCAAATACTACACACAGATAGCATAGTCTTGGTGGATTAATGAAGAAAGAGCTTAAACAAGCTCTCATACTACTTAACAAGCTTCTCGAAGATGAAGAGAGCTTCTTTAGCATGGAGTATTTAAACAGCGAGGGTAGGAAGCTTTTCGAAGAAGCTGCTAGAATAATACTCGCTGTTGCACCGTTTATGAAAAAGAGAATTGTTAAAACTAGGAAGAAGGCAGACATCTATACTATTAGGGTATTAAGAGACGACCTACGCGACTTGTTAAACAAGGTTGAAGGAGAATAATGCCTCAGGCTTTTAGAAAGTATTACTTGCTCGTTTTCAAATCGGGGATGCAGCTCCCACAGTATTTGGTAAAGATTTCGTGATTGAAACGTTTATAGCAGTCCGGCCGGTCATTTTTCAGAGGGATCATGAAATCTGAAGGGAGTTTTCCATATCGTATTTCCACCTCGCTGATCTCCTCGAACAGATATTTTATAGCTGAGACTAGGCTCGCGATCTCGTTTTTATCACGTCCATACACCATAGCTATAACTTCGTTGCTATTAGTATTCATAACACCAATTACTCTATTACATGATGACAAAAATTTTAGTAATCCTTCTTTCTTCTCGGATCTTACTCTAATAAGCGCGGCCTCGTTGCCAAGTACCTTAGAGGAGAATAAGGGTTTGAAGTCTACGAGCCCTTTACTAACTAGCCTCCTAACCCTATTCCTTATAGAGGCAGGGCTTAATCCGGTTATTTTAGATATAGCGGATATGTTTGCTCTAGTGAAACGAATCAGGCATGATACAAAAATCCTACCATCATTGTATTTTTCTTCGCTCATAAGCAAAACCTAGTAATATCGTTGTTCATACGGTTTTATATACTTGATATATCCATAATTAATTATCATACGTGTCTAGTCAATGGTATAGTAGCTATGAGTGTTAAGAAAGCTTATAAGCTACTTGTAGATTCAGGATATCTGATAGAGAAAGAAAGAGAAGTAAAGCTACTCCTAGCTTGTTTAATAGCCAGGGGACATGCCCTAATAGAAGGGGTTCCCGGAGTAGCGAAGACGACAATTGCTAAATCGATTGCTAGATCGTTATCACTAGACTTCAAAAGAGTTCAGATGACGCCCGACCTCCTCCCAATGGATATATTAGGCTATAAAATCTACGACCAAAGGGCTGGAGAGTTAAAATTTGTGAAAGGCCCTATTTTCACAAACATACTTCTAGCAGACGAGATAAACAGGGCATCGCCTAGAACGCAATCCGCCCTACTTGAAGCAATGCAAGAGAGGCAGGTTACAATCGAGGGTGAGACGTATAAATTAGAAGAACCGTTCATGGTCCTCGCTACTCAGAACCCTGTTGAAATGGAAGGCGTATTCCCTTTGCCCGAAGCGCAGCTTGATAGATTTCTTTTGAAAATTGAAACAGGGTATCCATCTACTAAAGGGTTTGTTGAAATGCTTAGGAGAATAGATGAGATTGAAGCCTGGGTGGAGAGTCTTAAACCTGTCGTTACTAGGGAGGAAGTTCTAGAGGATATTAAGAGAGTAAAAGATGTTAGAGTTGACGAATCAATATACCAATACATAGCCTCGATTATAGAAGAGACAAGGAAGCATCAAGCTGTAAGACTAGGAGGTTCTCCTAGATCTGGTATTGCTGTCGTAAGGATGTCTAAAGCACTCGCTTACCTAGAAGGAAGAGACTATGTTATCCCAGACGATGTAAAACAAGTCCTTGTACCAACGCTAGCGCATAGGCTCATATTGAAACCAGAGTTTGAAATAGAAGGTATAACACCATCTAGAGTTATTGAAGATATCTTGAGGAAGGTTCCGGTGCCTAAACCGTGAGATGCGGTTTTCCATACCTATTGGCCATTTTATTGTTTCTAACCCTGTTATCATACTCCCCACTAGCGTATTCCGAAGACATAGTTAGTTTGAGACATACACCTGGTTTCACTGGTTCTAGCACCGATTACATATTGGATGAAATCATTAACGCGCTTAGAAACGGTAATCTAACAGCTGGCCAAGCAGCTGAAGCTTACAATATATTGAGTTCGCTCGCTAATCAAACAGCCACGAGTACTAGCTCGCCGAGTACTGGGATATCGGTAAATGAAACTACTAGAGCTCTCTCCGAATACTTCTACCTTGCATCAGGTAATTACTCTGCTAGCGACCTTCTGAACGCTATAAACATGATCAATAATTCTGCTATACGTGATATTCTAAGCAAACTATTAACAAGCGGAAACGTGTCGAGGTCTGACATAGAGAAAGCATCTAGTTTTATAAACCAATTATTGCTGAACGGAGAGATATCTCAAGAAGATTACATGCTAGCTTTAAAACTGCTATCAGCGATAGCAGGCTACTACGGATATAGCGATTTGTCTAAAGAATTAGATAATAAAGCTATGAATACAGCTCTAGAACTCCTAATGTCTATTAGAGACCAGCTATCTAATACGGGCAAGAGTTTAAACTTCTCTATAAGCGGAAACACAGGGTTTGGGACAGCTGGTCATCCCCAATTTATACTACCGTCATTAATGTATATCCGGAGCTCACTATCTAGAGCTATAGGTTTATACCTCGCAATATTCTCGGCGGCTCTTATGGCGCTAATCCTTCTATATTATGCTAGAGGAGTGATATCTTCGAAAATATCAGGCTACTTGGTGAGCAGGAGGTTATCTAATATTGTTGAAAGAGCAAGGATTTGGGGCGACGCGGTCCTATACTACTGGAGGAGCGTTGAGGAAATAGAGAAAATAGCTAGAATAGACTTCTCCCCTTATGAGACTCATAGGGAGTTTCTGAAGAAAGTAGAGCGTCGTTTAGGCAATGTTTACAATATATTCAGCAGGCTCACAGAAATATATGAGATTAGGAGATATGCGGGCTTAAAGAATTCAGAGCTCGATGAGGAAGCTAGGAGGTTATATGGTGAATTACGTGGAAAAACATAGATTGTTAATTCAGATACTACGGCATGTAGTAGCCCTAGTACTAGTCCTCCCGTTGATAAATATTAATATAATCATCCCGTCGGCGAGGATGGCTGGGTTAAGCCTATTAGAACCCATTCTCCAGGCTGCGGTGTTAATCCTATCTGTAGCAACAATAGTCACGGTAATGCCTCAGTTATACGCTATAGCTCTTATACTATCGATTCTCATCAATCCACACGACTTTAAACTTATGGTACTAGGGGTTGCTGGATTTCTCGCTCTCTCGTTTCTGGATACCTTCTTCTCGCTATACAACTTAAACCAGTGGGGATGGACATATTATGGAGCCAAGAAATTCCTTAAATCTATTATACAGCTGCTCCTTACTCTCTCAGCATTCTTAATCGTCTCGCTAGGGGCAGCAGGTCTTGCTACAGCGTATTTTAACAGCATGACAAATATTTATACTAGTTTTCTATCGGGTATTATATCCTCAAGCCTGCTGTATAAGATTCTTCTTCTAACTTTCCTAACAATTTACATGCTATTTGTTGTAAGAGAGTTTTTTACAATATTTATTCTCTACGCGAAGCCTAATCCGCATCTAGCGATCCAAGTCCTAGGCGATACCGGTGATATAGATATCGTGTTCTCTCCTGTACTAGGCTCTCTGAAAACCATGGTCGTAGCCAGCTTGTTCTCGCCTCTTATATACCAGCCTGTCTACAACATTGTTAGCCCGGTACTATCGAGGTATGTTTCATTCCTAGGCGAGTATTCAAGCATTGTATTAAGCCTGGCTTTAGCATTATTCGTTTGGATCCTGTCTGTAATAGCGATCTACAGGCTAGATAGGCTTTTCCTAGATTCGCCTCTACAATTATTGTATCCTTCTCTAATCCTACTATCCCTAATGTATTCTGGAGGAGTTTACTACGCTTATATCCAGTACCGTGACCTGGTGAAATCACTGATAGCCCCTGATTTTACGACATGGTCGATAAACGCTGTAGACGCGTATAAAAACTACTACCTAACTTTTTATAGTATTATCGAAATCCTGCCTAGGCTGATGGGTGTGGCTCCTTGAGGGTTGTAAGGTTCGCTATATATTTAGCTGTAGGACTGGCCTTAATAATCTTCTCTGTCATAATGCTATTATTAAGCATTGGCTATATGCAGTCCGGGCTGATCGCTACAAGCCTCCTCTCGGCTCTAATAGGTTTCACACTATTATCTAGCGGGATATATGTCCTCAGGCTATCGGCCTACGTATTTGCCGTCGAAAAGGGGTATCGTGTTGATAGAGAGAAAACTCAGTGAGAAAAGCCTTGTCTCACTCTTCATACTAGGATTGCTAGTATTAATAGCCTTAATAGGTGCTGCGGAGAAAAACCCTCCTGGACTAGGAGTATATGTAGGCGCATCTCCTCTGAATAACGGATATATCGGTACTTCGAGCCTGGTAACTATGCTCGAGGGATTCGGTAAGGTATATGTAGTGACTGATCTAAACTCCTTAAATAATATACCGGGGCAGGAATACTGCTTGTTTATCGATATATCGCCTGAACAACCCTATAGTGTCAGCGACGCTAGGTTAGTTGCACAATTCTTGGCTAGATGCAGTCATCCGTATATCATTATCGCTGACGAAAACAGTACTTCGAATTATATTCTAGGATCTCTGGGTATTGATGCGAGGATTATGGAGACCACGGTCTTCAATATAACGGTTCAGCCAGGGCTAGGCGAAGAAGTCGTCTATATACCTGCTACTAAAGAGTTTATTCCACCACATCCTGTAGCTAGCATTACCATAGGAAACAAAACCTTCGCTCTAACACTAGATATAGCTTCCTATATTACCGCAGGACGCGGTGTTCAAATTCTAGGGAATTATAGCGTTGGGAATAGAACGTATATAGCAGCTGTCAGGTCGGAGGGTCGTGTGTCATATGATAATGTTAGCAAAACCGTTATAGCATATATTTTCTCGGATGGATCCATATTCCTCAACCAGGTAATCGAATATAATGCTTCCTACAGGGAATTTGCTACAACATTACTACGCCAGGTCTGTCAGCAGAATTGTATGATAGTAGTAGATAATAGCAGGTATAGGCTCATCTCTTTGTCAAGTATCAGGAACCCGCTTATACTCATACCAACTTATCTATCGGTTAGCGAACTGCTTGGATTGATGATAGCGAACATAATCCACCCATCTACATGGCTCCCTGTGGTTGTTAAGTATACTAATGACTTATTATCGGAAGTAGTATCGTCTAAATACCTCGGTAGTCTAGTAGCTTCCATCATAGCTCTAATAGCCCTACTAGCCCTGGCTAGGACGGAGAGGCCGGTTAGAGATAAGCCTTTGCAAGAAGTCGTAACAGCCGAGGTAGGTTATGCTAGGGATATTAGAGACGCTATATTGAGTGGTAGGCTAAAGCTTAGTAGTGAAGACTTTAAGAAGCTCTACGAAATCGTAGATAATATAATGCTTTCAACTTACGGTAGAAGCCTGAGGGATCCAACGCTAGAGAGAATCCTATCAGCTGTTGTAGAGAGCAGGAGAGCTAGGAAATATCTGAACTCTATGAACAGGCTCTATAGTAGATCTACAGGAGCGAGCATGTGGCCTATAGTTTTATCATGGAATCGTACAACGAGAAAGTATCTGAGAGAGACGGAGGAGATTCTCAGCAGGATAGGTTACAGTTTGCTGAAAATGGAGGTTTTAACAAAGATTACGCGAGGATAGTTGAATGGAGGAAACACTTATCTCTCCTACACCTAGGGCGGTTTTCGCGTATTTAATAGCACTCGTTTTCATCGTCCTGGGAATTATTTACAACAATATCTACACGACTGGGCTAGGTGTGGTGTTTGCGGCGCTAGTTTTCGGGTTCAAAACCTACGTAGCCTATATAGCTTCAAGTCTAGGCAATGTTGAGATAAAATTTGAATACGACATGCCTATCGACAGCAGGGATTTCGAAATCAGGATGATAGTCCAGAACCCGGCTAGGCTTCCGCTAGCTTTCATAGAATACAATATCCAACACTCTCCTTACATCAAATTCGCGAAAGGGGCTACTAGGGGATTCCTCGTCGTACCCGGGAAAGGCTCTGTTATCGTGAGATTAATATGCTCTGGTAGAGTAGGTAGTTTTAGAGTAGGCCCTGTCGAATTTGTTGCCCGAGACGTATTCGGCTTATATAGAAGTATTGTTTTCACGAGAAACATATTCGTTGACATTAAGATACCGCCTAGTTACTCGCCGGCAATAGTTAGAAGACTGCTAGCATACGCTCGATCTTTGGGGTTATCGAGGATACGGCAACATGGTTATGGGGTAGAGTTCCATAGCCTTAGGGAGTATAGGCCGGGCGACGAGCCCAAGTTCATAGAATGGAGGAAAAGCATTAGGTATGGAAGCCTTGTTACAAAGTTAATGGAGAAAGAATCGCAGAATAACGTGTATATCCTATTGGACGCATCTAATGTAATGCTTACAGGGCCTTACGGTAAAACAATTTTCGAGCACATGGCTAGATCGCTAGCATCAGTCGTAGCGTATTTAGCTGTTAGAGGGGATAATATAGGCTTTGTCATATTCGGCTACAGTAATATTCTCGCTTCAAACGGCCTCTATAGAGGTCATATCGCTCGGGCAGAATTCCTCAGGGCTGTTTCGAGTATAGATTATGAAAAAGCTATTGCCGATAGAAGCAAATCCTTGGAGCAAGCTAGAGACGTCTTGCTTAGGAACCTCAGAAGGGAGCGGAATATTATTTTCATAACCACAGTTATCGATTCCAAAGAATACTTCGAGGCGGTGTCGAAACTATCAGAAGAGCTAAGGAATATGGGTAACATAGTTTACGTAGTCAACCCTGTAGCAACCTCATACGATGTTCAGGGGCTCCCTCCATGGGCTCGTGGTTATTACATGTTGAAAACATTCGACCTTGCAACTAAGCAAACAGAATTTTCTAAGGCTCTTAGAATGAGGGGGATTGCGTCGATAACAGTTACCTCGGTCGACGCACCTTTTAAAATAGCCCAGAAGATCGAGCAGTACAGGTTAAAATAATCGTTAAACTAGGACCGTGAGAAACCTGGTAATGTTTTTAAATTTTATACGTAATTCAATTTATTGACCTCTATCCCTATATTGGCTGGTGGGTTTAATGGTCGATATAAGCAGGCTTAAAGAAGAATCCTTTAGACTCCTTGAGAAATTAACAAGTGTCCATGCTCCGAGCGGTTTTGAATCAAATCTTCATAATATCGTAGTAGAAGAGTTAGAGAAATCTGCGGACAGAATCTGGATCGACTCGCTAGGGAATGTGATAGCGTTAAAGAAGGGTTCGAGATCGGGAGCTAGTATTATGCTAGCAGCTCACATGGATGAGATCGGGCTGTTTATCTCATATATTGAAGACGATGGGTTCCTGAGGGTTACGCCGATAGGCGGAGTCCTAGAGAGGACATTACTCCACCAGAGGGTTATCGTCCTGACCCGAACCGGTAAGGTATTGAGAGGCGTTATAGGTCTGAAACCACCGCATGTTGTAAAGCCCGAGGAAGCACAGAAAATACCAGAGATGAAGGAATTGTTTATAGATATTGGGGCCTCATCTAAGGAGGAGGTTGAGAAGATGGGGGTTAGAATAGGTGATGTTGCCGTATTCGATAGGAGTATTGAGAGACTTGCAGGCGATAGGGTCACTGGGAAAGCATTCGACGACAGGGCGGGCTTAGCTGTCATGATCAGAGCATTTCAGTTGATCGAGAATAACGAAGCCGACGTGTACGCCGTAGCAACTGTACAAGAAGAAGTTGGTTTAAAAGGCGCTAGGACAGCGGCTTACGCAATATCCCCTAATGCAGCTTTAGCGTTAGATGTCACGATAGCAAGCGATTTCCCAGGTGTGGCTAAAAGCGAGCAGTTCACTAGACTCGGCAAAGGGCCGGCGATTAAAATAGCTGATGGGAGGAATGCTTCAGGACTTATCACACACCCCGAGATACTGAATTTCCTCGTTAAGATAGCTGATGAAGAGAAGATACCGTACCAACTCGAAATCATACCTGGAGGGACAACAGATGCTTCCATAATAGCATTAAATAAAGAAGGTGTTCCGTCGGGCGTAATATCTATACCGGCCAGGTATATTCATTCGCCGACAGAGGTGGTTGATTTAAACGATGTAGCATACTCTATAGTCTTAACCAAACGTTTCGCTGAGAAAGCGAGCGTCGAATGGCTTAGCAGTCTCAAGATGAAGATTATAAAGTAGAATTATGTTAATAACCTATTCCAAATATGGTTTTCAGTGCTTGAATCCCTAATTCTACCACAGCTAGCACTATAATAAAAGCCCCTAGCACTCCAAGGTTCACGCTTAAGACAGCTTTCCTAGCATCCATCCCGATTATATGCGCGATTATAGACCCAGTCCACGCCCCTGTCCCAGGCAGGGGTATCGCTACAAATACAGCTAGGCCTATGAAACTAAGCTTCTCATACCCCTTCAACCTGCTCTTAGCGTAGTCGACTACTCGCGTGTATATTTTCGATAATATGCCGGCTCTACCCTTGTTTATTACCGTTTTCTCTATCAGTCTTAGTACGTATATAACGACAGGGGCGATAACCATATTCCCTGCTAGGGCGACGGCTAGCGCGATAATATACATGTCCGTCCTAGAACCGAACAATATGTAGGCTAGCGGGATCGCACCCCTTACTTCCGTCACCGGCATGAAAGCTACGATGAAAACATATATCAAGCCGGCAATGTCGCTTGCCATAACACCACCAAGATTTTTAATTACGGGGCTGATTTTAAAAATAGGTTGGTCATATGAAATGCTATATATATGCTTCATTATTCACAGCCCTCCTGCTAGCTGTTGTAGTAATTGCTTTGAGCGTAGAATGGTTTAGTTTCTACTCGAACGCTCTCAGCGACCTCGGCAGGATGGAAAACGGCTATATAGCGGTAGCATTCAACGGTGTCGTAGCCTCGAGCGGTATTGTAATGATACTATTTTCCCAGACCAAATTATTGAGGCTCGAGCGTTTTAAGAGGGTTTTAATCGGGTTAGCGGGATTCTTCCTGAATCTCATAGGCGTCTATCCGGAGGACTATCATAGTATACACTTCTACGTGTCCGTGGTATTCTTCCTGCTCCTAATAGTATACATACTCTTGCACGCAGCATGGAGATCGTTGAAAGGTTATATCCTATCAGGGCTTTTAATAGTGAGTCTTGCCCTCTGGATAGCTCATTTCACAGTGAGATATCCCCCTGGGGCAGCGATTCCAGAACTCTTCACACTAGTCTCAGCTCTGGCTACCATAACGCTCGACTCGCAATACTACTGCGCCTACAGGCGGTAGTCGTAGCCTAGGAGGAAAGTGTTCTCTACGAAGACTCTTTTCAACCCATTCCTCCTAGCTATTTCAACAGCTTTGAGAGCATGGTGCCAGCTTGTTGTAGGAAGATCGGTTAGGCGGAAATCAGGGTGGAAGCCTAGGAAGACGTATGGTATCTCATTATTCAAATCCGCTATGAACCTGGTCATATTATCGATCTCATACTCATCTATATAGCCCGGAACTAGGAGTGTTGAGATAACGAGCAATGGTGGATCCTTCCTCTCGTTGAAGCGTTTAGCAACCCTTCTGATATTCTCCCTGATCAACTCGACCAGCTCGGGTCTGATACCGGTTAGAGCAGAGTATACTTCGGGACTCCAGGCTTTAAAATCGATCTTTACAATACCCCCTGTTTCGAGAGATAGTTCAACGGCTTTATCTAATAACATAGGATTCCACAAGCCATTGGTCTCCCAGCACACCCTGAAAACTTTGAGCCCTAACTCCTTCGCTCTCTCAACCATTTTCCTAGCAGCTTGAATCAAAGTTGTTGAAAATACCGAAGGGTCTCCCCCGAAGAAACAGACGCACGTAGTCTTATGGTTCACCGAGTCTACTAAGTCGGAGACTCTTAGTACTGGCTTCTTCCTAACAGTGATCAGATGGTGCTCCCAGTTCTGGCAGTACAAGCAGTTTAGGTTGCACGCTCCAACGAAGACAGCTATATTATAGTACCCTTTTTCACCATCTGTTTTCAACGCGTATCTCGGATAGCCTATTCCTTTAGCAGCTGGGCATACTTCTACAGCTACGCAATTAGTAGGGTGTGGGTCGTAGTAGTAGAATCCTAGTATCTCATCCGGACCTATAGGGCTTCTTACTACACCTCCCAGGGAATATCTTATCCCGCAATAACCAGGTGTAGGCCCTAGGTGGCACCCACGTCCACAGATAACGCATTTAACCCCTTCTTCTAATTCTACGGTGGGCTTGCCGAGCTCGCCTCTTATCTTAGAGTGGACTTCTAGAACCCTGGCAAGAGCCTCTCGATTGCTTCTAATACAATCTACACATGCGCCAATAGTGTCGGATACTGTTACAGCAGTCCTACCGCAGTAACGACACCTACCCATCTCCACCCACTAGAAGACTTTGCGATTACACCGGATTAAACAAACCGGTCCAGCTAGCGGTATCTAGTTTAGGGCATATTTTATACCTGTGGAGAAGAAACTCATATACGAGGTCTTTATCACAACCCCTACAAGAGCCTCTCACATATAGCGAGGCCCTATGTACCTTCACAAGCCTTGGTTCAAAACCGTGCTCCCTCAAGAAAGCATATACCTCTCCTTCCTCAGGCTTTATCAGATCCCTGCTGCTCACACCATACAAGGTCATTCTCCAGCATGCTAAGCCGTGGGTATATAGATTCGCCATGCAAGCTGACGGGAAGAATAACAGACCTATTTTTCCAGCGTACTCCCGGATAGCTTGCTTAATATCCTCAGTGTATATATCGTACTGGATACCCTCTTTCATTTTCTCCAATGGAACTCTCGACCTTCTCAATATCTCTCTTATATTCAAGCCGGCTTCGGAAAGCTCCCTAATAATTCTCTTAGTGACTCTTAGCGTTCCTGCCACTACACCAATAGCCCCGTGTTCTCTAGCATGTTCCAGGATTTCTCTATAATCCCTCTCGGTAACCCCCGGCATGATCGGCCTGATAAAAACAAATGGTTTTAAACCAGCTTCTCGAAGGTTCCGGATTGTTTCAAACCTTTTCTCGGGGCTGGGAGCATATGGTTCGAGCTCTCGCCACATACTCAATGTTGTTATCGAAACGAGCGGGGAGATCAGCCCTCTGCTCAAGAAGGCTAGTTTCGACGAATCGCCCCTACTGATATAGGACTTTGTAGAGAACTGTGTGGGATTACCTAGGTACTCGTAGATTACCTGAATATACTCGAAAGCCTTCTCTCTAGCGACAGGATGGAAGGGCTCTGATACACTCCCTATGGCTAGGTATGTTCCGTGAATAGTTGGTATGAAGTATTTATTGGATAAGAGAGCATACGCTAGCTGTAACCCGCTCAAAGGATAAGGTTTAGCAATCTCGTTGAAACCCATATCGTAAATATAGCAGTACCTACACCTCATGGGGCAGCCAATTGAAGTATGGATTGTTAGACCGCAGGGTCTAGGCTTACGTCTAGCATGGAAGTCGTTTAGAGCCTCATACTTCTCTCTATCGCTCAGCCTACTACCTATTAGGTTTAAGAGTTTCTCTTTTTCCTTCAAAAGGATGTCTATATCGATTAATCCCATTAGAGTTCCTCGCGAGTCAAAAACCGGCTACAACCTTTATCGTTTGATCAGATCCCTCTAAGTATTTCCAGGTCTTTAACATCCATCCTCCAGCCCATCGAGCCTAGTATCTCCTTCACGTGTTCAATCTTCTCTGCTTTAGGTATCGGTATTACATTACCCTGGCTTATCAGATAGTTTAAAGCTACCTGGATAGGAGTCTTCCCGTATTTGTCAGCTACCTGCTTGACAACAGGGTGTCCTGCTACAGCACCTCTCTCCAGAGGGGTATATGCCTGGATCGCGATATTGTTTCTACGGCAGTAGTCGAGCATCTCGTTTTCTACCTCGGACTTATGTAGGATACTATAGTGTAACTGGACAGCAACTATCCTCTCCCTGGCGAGAGAGTGTATAGCCTTGTCTAATTCGTATACGTTGAAATTGCTTACGCCAATATACCTTGTCAAGCCTTCTTTTGCCAGTATTTCAAAATTTCTAACCTGCTCTTCAATACTGAGATTCCTATTAGGCCAGTGTATAAGGTAGAGGTCGACGTAGTCAACCCCCAGCCTTTTTAAAGCTGCTCTACCCGCTTTAAGAACCAGGTCTTTATCGATCAGCCTGTCGGGCAGTATCTTAGTTGTTATAAATATATTATCGCGGCCAACCGCGTGGACCAGCCGTCCAACAAATTCTTCAGCTCTTCCACTATCATACATTTCAGCAGTATCAATATTGTTGATACCGTTTGTCAAAGCATATAGATAGGCGTTATAAGCTTGGTCGTAGTTTCTAATAGCCCAGGTTCCTAGACCAATCGCAGAAACCTTATCATCTCCTATAATCTTCCATTCCACGGACATAGAACCACCCGGTCGAAGCCGCCGGCGGGACTTGAACCCGCGACCACCGGCTACCCGGGCCTTGGTAATCAAGGGGCTTACAAGGCCGGCGCTCTACCGGGCTGAGCTACGGCGGCATCTATCATAAATTCAGAATAGGATAGAGTCTTATAAATTTCAATATATTCTATCCCCGGGTATTAGAAAGCAATTCTACAGCCTTCTTGATATTAGCAAGTTTCTGGATGGCTATACTATAAGCCTCCTCTCTAGAACCAGAAGGAGATGCTAAGCCTCCGAAACCGCAGTCTGCCGATACCAGGTCGATCCTGCCGCCTACTCTATCATAAACCTGTTTCAATAGGCTTAGGATCTCGTTAACTTCTTCGATAACAGGTTTCTTACTACTAGCTACGCCCGGTGCTAGCACCTTATCTTTTAATATTCTAGAGGAGATAACATCTATGTTCTCGGGTGTATCGTGGAATTCGAAATTCAGGATCTGGATATATGGGTTCGAAGACAGTATCTCGACGAGTCTCGGGCTAATCCTCCCGCATACGTGTATCCCGTGTACACCGCCTAGCCCTTTGAACGATGTTGATACAATATCTATCAATTCCTCCTCGCTCCACCCGAAGAGTATTCTCCTAGAACCTACTAATACGCCGAGAACTGGTTCGTCGATGAACAAATAACTATATCCTGTTTTTTCCATGTAGCGGAGGATCGAATTAACGTAGTAAGCGAAGAATTCAACAACCGGTTTACTGCTCACACCTGTCGCCTCCAGACCACCCGACTCCCTTAGATAGACTTTACTAGCTAGTGTGAAAGGTCCTGTAACAGGAGCCCTTAGGTCTCTAACCCCTAGGCTCCTAGCGTGTTCTGCAAAGAATTCTGCCTCGGGAATCTTATCGTTGAACTCCATTATTCTGTTTTCCATGGGTTTTTCAGCGTAGTAGTTCTCATTCTTTTTCCCAACTACACCCTCCCTGATCAGGTATTCCATGTAGATATCTACGAAGTTTCTCAATTGTGGGTAGGGTGGTACATCAATACCTATCATGCGCAAATCGTGTGCTATACGTCTAATGTTCTCAATAGAATATTCGAGGGGAAAGCTACCGACGTGGCTAGTCCTCAATCTAGGCCACCCTAACACTAATATAGCTAAATGGTGTGCATTATAATTTAATAAAGCTATAGCGTGATGGTCTAGAAACATGCTTCTCGATACGATTAATAAATGCCTTGTCGAGCTAAATAAAGAGTGTGTTCTCAGCAACGTAGTTAAGGCTTTGAACGAAGGCATCCCAGCCTCACAGATAGTTTTGGATGCTATGAGTAGGGCTATGGAGGAAATAGGTAGACTGTACGAGAACGGCGACTATTTTATAGCAGAACTTATCGAAGCTGCTAGTATTTTCAAGGAGGCTATGAAGATCCTCGAGCCTAAACTAAGAGAAGAGGGTTCAAGGGAGAAAGCTTTCAAAAGAGCTAGGATAGTCCTAGGTACTGTCAAGGGGGATGTCCACGATATCGGTAAGACTCTTGTCGCAATAATGCTTCAGGCGGCTGGGCATGAAGTCATAGACCTTGGTGTTGATGTCCCTGCGGAGAAATTCGTTGAAGCAGTCGAGAAGTATAAGCCGGATGTACTAGGGATGAGCGCGCTCCTGACGACTACTGCGAGGTATATGAGGGTTGTAATCGAGGAACTTGAGAAAAAAGGCTTGAGACAGAAGGTTAAAATTGTTGTAGGAGGAGCTGCTACAACCCCCCAGTTCGCGCGCGAGATAGGGGCTGATGGTTGGGCTCCTAACGCTATTGAAGCAGTTAAATTGATCGAGTCGCTAATTAGCTAGTGTCCCCTAGGTCTATTAGCAGGTGGGGGAATGGTCGAGATAAAAGTGTATATAGGGGACAAGGTGCTCAAAGGCTCTGCAGGGGATAACCTAGGGGATATTCTAGCTAGAGAAAGGCTGATACCACTACCATGCGGTGGGAGAGGGATTTGCGGACTATGCCGTATTAGGATTATAGAAGGAGAGGTCTCACCCCCTTCTAAATACGAGAGAATGTTCGGATACACTGGATCGATCAGGCTGGCTTGCCAGACCCGGGTCTACTCGGATGTGAAAATAGAGTTAATGCCAGGGATCTCGAAGCCTGTAAAGCGTGAGACTCTAGATATTACTCCTCGTGTGCTCAACCCGTTACTTAAATCTCTTGGAGAAGGATTTATTGAAATACCCGGGTATAGGCTGGGAGTCAAAACTATAGCCGGGAGGTTTCTGCTAGTAGATATTGGGACTACTAAGACGGCTTACCAGGTGGTTAAATATGATGGGAGCACCCTATACGAAGATGCTGTCTTCACCCCTCTGATGGAGTACGGCTCCGATATTATAACTAGATTGACTAAAGCCTTGGAGAAAGACTCTGTAAGGGAGGAGATGAGTTCGAGGCTTAGAGACCTCGTCAAGGATATTGCTACTAGACATGGAGCTGAAGCAGCCCTCGTAGCCGGTAATAGCGTAATGGAATCAATCTTCTTCAACCTCCCGCTGGAGAGTCTAGCAGAGTACCCTTTTAACCCGCCTGTTAAAGGCCCGGTGGCGACATATATCGGAGACATGCCTGTAATAGGTCTACCTATGATCGAAGGGTTTCTCGGCGGGGATGCCTATGCTGACCTAATAGCTTCGCTTGAGCTGAACCTGGATACACCATATCTCCTAATTGACCTAGGTACATGTGCCGAGGTATTCATTGTGGATAGTGGTGTGATATATGCTACGAGCACACCGAGCGGTCCAGCATTTGAAACAGGAATAACTAGGGGATCTATGATATTTCAAGGGGGCGTATACGATATTCGGCTGGTAAAGATCGAATCAGGGAAACCGGTTTTCGAGTACAAGTACTATGGTCAGCCGTCGGGGATTCTAGGCCCGGCTCTTATAACCCTTCTCTCAGAGCTTAAGAGGCATGGCATAATAGATGTCACAGGAAGGATCATCAAGAATCTAGCGAGTATTCATGGCGGTGTGAAAGCAATCCCGATAGACGAGTCGGAAGGTTTGTATATAACGCAGACAGATATAAGGGAGCTCCAGAAAGCTATCGCAGCTGTTAAATCAGCTATCCGTGTATTGCTTAGAGAGGCAGGGTTAGCTAGCAATGATTTAAAGAATGTGATTGTAGCAGGTAATTTCGGCGCAAATTTGAAAATAAGCGATGCGATAGAGGTCGGCCTACTACCCTCAGTAGATGAAGATAAGGTATTGCCTGTAGGGAATATGGTTCTCCCAGGGCTGAAAGTCTCGTTAATGAACGGTGATTATATCGTTAATTATAGGGAGGTAGAGGGAAAGATTAAGTTTATCGACCTTCCGAGAACCAAGAACTATATGGAGATATGGGCTGATAGTTTAAAACTTACCTCTTTGTAAAAGACTGCTGCACTCTTCTAAGCAGGGTCTTTGAAGGATGTGTTCCTTCTATCCTTACCCCTCTCCTTCTCAGCCCATAGCCTAGCATAGAATCGATCATCGCTACAACTGGGGCAACATATTTTACTCTTGAGACAGGACCGTACATGATAAAATCGGCTCCAACCATCCTGAGAAATGCCGCAGCCCCGCCATGTATACCGATCATTTCCTCTATACTGAACCTATCCTTACTAACATTACCTAAGGCATTTGCTGGAGCACTCCCAGCAGGAAGCTTGAAATCCCTCCTTATCTGATATATTGCTTCCCCGCTCAGGTATATTGAAGAAGGGTCTAGGACTACAGTATCTACTAGTATGTTCTTAGCCTTTGCTCTAGAAGCCGTGTCTAACAACTTCCTCAATATCATAACCCTATTAGAGGGCTCGATTGAAGAATACGGGTCTTTAGGATCAAACGCCATGAGAACTACGTTTTCAATCCCGCTTTCGGCTAGAGCGTTTAACTCGTTCTCACCGCTATCAACATATAGTCCGTTAGCGATGGCTATACGGTTTAAACCATAATCCTTTGTCTTGAGATAAGCCTTTGCCCTGATATCAGAGTCCGGGCTGTCAATGAAAAGTGGCACATCTAATTCTCCTGCGAAAGTAATTATTTCATCTAATAGCTCGGGCGATGGAATTATCAGGTCTATTGCGAAAACAAGCCCGTATGTTTCACAGATTTTCTTCGCTTCTTCGATTTTTTCTCTAGCACTATTCTTATCTATCCCGCTCGTAGTAAGAAGCTTGTCTCCTAAATAGAATATTGAGCCTACAAGCCATGTCGGGCACTCGCCTAACTGCCCCCCTATGCAATTAGTTCCAATATAATATTTTGCTGCCTCGCTAAATAACAGGCTCACCACGCCCCAGTGTACGCTATTAAAATAAACTTCATTGTGCATCCCACTTTATAAACACTTAATGGATTACTAAGATTACAACCTGATGTATTAAAAATGTTTTGTCTCCTGGGTGGTTGATTGGAGTTAATAATTGAGTTGCCAAGCTTTACTAAGAAAAATGTCGATAAAGTAGTTGGGAAAATTGTTGGTAAAAACATTGATGTGTTCATACCAGAAAACCCGGCGGGCAAGCCAGCTCTACTAGCAATATCTACCGGGGTTTATTTGAGAGTAGCGTATAATGTCGGGGTTTACGCAAGTATTCGGCTAAACGATATAAACCTTCTACACGCCTACTCCTCGGCTTTGACAGCTAGCGAATTCGGGTTTCGGGGACTAACGATTCTAAAAGGTGATAAACCGGAGTTCGGGAAAGTAGTTGACGAGGATTCCGAAGAAACGCTTTCATTCATTAAGAATAGGATTAAGAATATCAGGCTCGGTCTTATTGTAAGCTTAAGATACGGCCTTGATAAAATAAAGCAACGTATTTCTAAGAGACCTGACTATATAATGGTAATACATTTCGGGCCTGGAAGAATGGGGGATCTCAAGCTGGTTGCCGATACGGCTAGAGACTTCGGTGTTAAAACATACCCTTTCCTGCTATTAGGGCTAGAGAAGAGCAAGGGATTATTTGAAGAACTAGGCCAGGCTTATTTCCAGCCATCTGATATTAGACAAGTATGTGGAAGCCTTGGGAGTATTGTCGACGGGGTGATTATTTCATCGCCTCTAGATCTTTCAAGAGCCGTAGACCTTGTGCTACAAGAGTGTATTTAGCCTCCTGAAACAGGCGGTAGAACGATTATTTCATCGTTCTCTCTCAATTTAACATTGGCCCCCCTGTTTACTGGGATGCCGTTTATTAATATTATTAATTCATCTTTTGAATACAGTTCACTGAGGAGAGGGTGCTTTGTAATCAGGTAGTTTATTACCTGCGATAATTCATTAAACTCCTTGTATTCCTCACTAACGCCTACTTTATCTCTAAGCCATAGGAGGTATTTGATTAAAGGCACTATTCACCCTCTTTAGATTTTTCCTCCTCAAGTCTTTTCTCAAAAAGCTTCTTCAGTTCTTCATCGCTCATACTCCTATAAGGTTCCGCTAAAATATCCCTCAACTCTTTATGTTTAATAAAGTAGTATATTGAGTAGCTGCATATCGGTTCGACCAGATATCCGTTCTTCCTAGCCATCTCTATCGCATAGTCCATTAGCATACCAGCTATACCCTTACCTCTGTGCTGGGGAGGCGTATAGGTTTCAAGGAGTTTCATGATATTGTTTTCAACTTTATATCTGATAAAAGCCTTTGAATTATCAGGTAGAACCGTGTATATAACAGTACTAGTATGTTTTACCTCCATTCTATACACCCTGTTACCAATTGTTTTCTAATTACCAGTCGGCTCTAATTAAAGTTTAGTTATGAATCTAGCTTACAACGATTCCGTGAATTTTTACAAACATGCTTAAATTTTATCCGCTAATAATATTGTTACTAGTTAGTGTGTTACCGGCTAAAGCTGGTATCTATGGGAAAGAGTCGGCTATATAAAGTATTTTTCCTGGTGATGTTGGCAGCAATATTACCACATACCCTGGCTACGCCTATCTCGCAGCCCAGTAGGTATGATTTAACACTATATTATGCCGGCTTCCTAGAGGTATCGTGTAGAGACGGCTATTTACCAAACCGCTTATTGTCGGAAAATATTTCATCCCTATACGTTAAGGCAATCTATATAATAGAAGCAAATATTACACTCTACCTAGTAGGCGACGTAATATTTTATAACATGTCTATTTCGAGGAGAGTCGACTCTATACAAATTTCTCCCAGCATCCAATTACCGATCAATGATCTAGTTGCTTCAAACGAGACTAGCTGGGTGTCGGTAGGCGTTTTTGATCCACCTATACTATTGAATTACGACCTTAACGGTACCTTTTTCTGGGATAGTATTAATCGGACCGGCTATATTGAGAATATTGTGTTATTCGACGTTGAATTAATACATTCTAGTATTAAAGAGGTGAAAACAATTGAGAACACGAACATAGTGGTTATCAAAGACGTTTATTATGAACCTGTTTCCGGCATACCGCTTTACTATTCGTACGTCTACTCTGTAACCTCGAGCAACGGTAGCTACGTGATAAGGACTCAGCTGAACGGCCTCTATTCTACGATCGGCTTTGTAGACATATTGAAAAGGGCTTTATACGAGGTCCCATTAGAGAATTCTACTTCTGTTATAATGCTGAGAATTAGCACTTTCAAGAATACCAATTATTCTTCAAACGTAACTCGCGGAGTAGTATCGCTGGACTTCAAGTCCCCGACACGTGCTTTCATAATAGTTGAGGGTCCTTCATTCCTGCAGCTAGATTCAAACTTGAAATTTACACAGGTTTCTTACTATGGTCTGACAACATACTATGTTTATAACGGTTATGTAGAAGGTAGCATTTATATAAAGGTTAAATCAGCTAACAATCCAAGCATTGATAATAGTCAGGGAAGGTCTTCTGGCCCGGAATTCATCCTTCCGAATGTGAATATTGGAGATGTATTCTTAACACTCTTATTCATCTTAATTCTTGTCTACGCTGCTTACTCTTTCGCTGGGAAACTCGCTGGATACATTTGAGCTCTTCATAGTCTTCAAATTCTTATAGTACGTGCTCAAAGGATTATCGCCCTGACAGTTTTCTGCTATAGGGCATATTGAAAGAGATTTCAGCTTATCGCAATTATATGGTAGATATTTCTGCTTCTTCCCTCTTAAACCGGCTAAATGTTCAACCTGGTATCGGGTTATCCGTTCGTTGAAGTCAGGTGCGTTCCTGAATAAGTCTACTATAGCGTCTATATCCATCCCAATATTAATTAGGAAGGTTGCTATGAGGAATCTCTCGGGATGGGATAGGTTTTCGCCTGCTCTCAATCTGTCTAATACCCTTTTAATACAAGGAGGGAATGCCTCTTCTATCAGCACGCCTTTCCCGAAAGTCTCTTTACTAGGCGCGCCGGGAGCGGATTCTGGTTTAATCCCGGCTTTATCTACTATTTCGGATATATCCCTTTTCAACTCTTCATCAACAGCAATAGTATCAATTGTATCAAACAACCTCATTACATAGTGATATATGGCTTCTTCAAGTACCCTAACAAAGACATCCCTATCGACAAAAACCCTTTTATCATACACAATATTACTCGAAATATTGTATTTGGGGTCTTGTCCTAGCCTATGCGACACTATTTTAAGATAGGACTTGAGGTCTAGGGAGAATACTAGGGATTTAAATTCGATGCTCCGTTTTCTTGAAACAATCGGTATCCTAGGAGCTGGGTATTCTAGCCTAGTATTCAATCCTATTTTAGAAGCTATACCTACTAGAATATTGTTGTCAACCATCTTGAGAAGATTAGAAGCACTCTTAGAGTATACAACGGCAATCCTAGGATAAAGCCTCTTATACCCGAGGCTTTTTAAAACTGCTATCATAGCGTAGAATAATGCTATTTCGAGTTCTAGCGATAGTTTAGGTTCTTCTAAAACCCCTTCTACAACTATCTTCCTCAGCCTAGATAGCAATTCAGACCTGATAGGGGAGGAAGGGTTGTTAACCAGGGCTTCTAATGGTACGTTCCTAGTTAATTCAGCTAGCTCGTCGGAGCTAACTAGGTAGGGGAAATACCTGTAGTCTATAACACGGGATTTGTACATGATTTAACCCGGAATTATAGATCAGCGCTTTGGCCCCACATCACTCCTCAGGAAGGACCTCTCGCGAGGTCCCCTTACATCATCTATTTGATTCTATTATTAACTCGTTTATAAGCGATTAAACCCGTGGATCTAACCTCCTCCACCGCTCTCCAGAACAAGGTTTTGGGTTGTAAATTGAAGGGGGACCTTTTAAATCACATCAATAGATTCTCCTAGCTCACGTGATTTCAAAAACGATTTCCTCCCTGCCTTTCAATCTCACTCCTTTTGGAACCTTGAATACTAGTCCTCTACCGTACATTATTATATTGTAGGGGACGTCTAGGCTCGCTCTTACAATTCTGGAGCCTTCGGGGAACAGCCAGTACACTATGTATTCATATTCGCTCGTCTCCTCTTCATATTCATCTACATACGTGTTTAGACCTTTCCTTAAAATACCTTTGAAAGAGATATTATAGACGATGTAAGCGATTTCTTCTTTCACCGTCGGGCCGATCTCAACATGTTCCACCTTTGGATATACTCTCTGGTTATTTATATACACTTTTTCCATGTCAAGGTAATATTGCATGTTATCAGCTAATGTTCTCAACTCCTTCTCTAAATCCCGCTTACTAGTCCTAATCCTAGCGTAGAGCCTTTCAGGGTCGTAGTAAAGAAAGACTATTGTCTCGTCTACTAAACCGCTTAAATCGACTCTGAAAAAGCCGTAGCCGTAGATCGGTTCAAGCCGGCTCATCTCTTCTTCAACCTATTATATAATTCGAATCCTTTCTCTGTGAGTACTAGAACGTTATATTTCCCCCTCCTATCTAATTTAACATAGCCTTCTTCAACGAGTTTCTTAACCCTCCTGCTGATACTTGATTTAGGCCTTCCTGTCATACTAACGATATCGCTCTGTTTTAAACCAGCTTTCCCAGCATCGCCTAATAGTAGAATGATCTCTCTGACGATATCGTCGCTCTCTAGATAGCCAGGTGTAACACGCTCTAATATTACCTCTCTCCTTCTAAACTTCCAATAGAGGAAGAATACGGCTATAGCTAGCGCTACACCTATTGATACAGCTATAATGATCAAATCGATACCGGGGTTTTCCCCAGTAACAGTCTTGGGAATTGTGGAAGACAGTATTAAAACGATATGGTAAAGGCCTGGAGAATCGAACGATATCAGGGTCGTGTTGTAAGAGTATGATACCGTGGCTCCACGGGCTGGTATATCGACTCTCCTAACTACTACCTGGTAGTACCCTGGTAGTAGTATTGATGCTGTGAAAGAAGTATTTTGAAACATTGTAAAATCCATCATACCATCGAAAGCTCCTGGAGTAAGCTCGGTAAATAGATCTTCGACTATGAAATATAATGTAATCGACATTGAAAAATTAGCTACGAAGTCTATAAACCCGCTGGTTCCATTAAACGACGGTGGTAGAACCAGACCTGAAGGATTATCTGTCGTGTAATTAAACATATTAAAACTACCCCCATAGCGGGGGTTGAAAACCTGGATGTAGAATTCTGATGTAGTGTTTGTATTTACATTAATAGTTACAGTAGCATATCCTCTCCTTCCAAGCGGGTCATAAACAATATTGTAACTCACTCTGCTAACCGATTCCGAAGAAACCGGCTGGATTATAGCCGGTAAAATTATTAAGACCGAGATAAACAAAAATAGAATCCTAGCGTTCTCCAATTAAACCCCTCTTATAATGTAGTAAATAACAAAAATAAAAATTCTCTTAGAGCTATCTCCATCTCAAAAGCAATACCAAAATAACTACTATCAGAACAACTATGATAGCTACAGGTATAATAAGCTGACCCGGTACACCAACCCCTTGCTGGCTCGGGCTAGTCATAGAGGTTGTACTGCCTGGTGGCAAACCTGTTTGTGGCGTTGACGTCGGAGTTGTCGTAACAAGTCCTGTCGGCTGGGAGGTGTATGTATATATTGCCGGCGTTGTAGTAGTTTGTTGCGGAGTAGAAGTTGTTAGAGTAGTTAGAGTTATTACATCTAAACCCTTCTGGTTTATCAAAACCTCTGTAGTATTCGACGAGGTATCTATTCTAAACGAACAGCCCGACCCTATACATGTTACGTTGTAGAGCCCGGGTACACGGATCACAATATTGACATTGCCATATAGTCTAGAGGAATCTAGTGTCATAGAGTAGCTCCCCGGCACCAGTTCCGGCATCAGATTGTTTACTATGTAATAGACAGACACGGCCGTCGTGCCGTTTACGAGAATACTTAAGGTATTCCCGCTTAGAGAGTACGGTAGAGGCGTTCCATCGCTGGCTGTTACATTAACAACCGTTATATTCTCCCCCGCGATCAAATCTAGGGATAGATTTACAGGGGTTGTCAACATATTGTCGAAAGTTAGATTATACGAGACGATACCGCTCCCAGCTAAAGGGTCGTAGGATATCACTACATACGTAGATGAGATAGATTGAGCACTTACTACTAGAGCGGATGCTGCACCAGTTAATAGCGTGAGAAGCATAAATACTTTAATAACTCTATCAGTAGACATGTCTACCACTGGGGTTAAAAAAATAATGGGTTGAGATATAAAAAGATTAAAGATTCTAGTCTTCTTCCTCGTTGTGGGCTTCTATTTCGATATGGACTTTAACAATCTTGTTCTCGAATTCGGCTTTGAGGTTTAATTGCCCGTTAGTAACGTTACTGAGGAACCGTGATACTTCATCTAGCACCTGGCTGAGTGTCTTATTCTGGCTGAGACTGCTTAATATTAGCTGAGTCAAGTTATTTCTCAGCTCGTCCTCGCTCTTGAACCTGAACCTAATTATCTCCCTTATATTTCTGTTCTCGTTAGCCTTCTGCTGGATCATTTGATCTACTATCTTCTGGATATATTCGCCGAAGGCAGCCTTCTCTTTCACCTTCCATTGAAGAGCGATTTCTCTAATATATTCTACTACCTTATCCGTATCGTTTAGTTCTTTCATTCTGATTTTCTCTACAACAACCTGTTTCAACTCGCCTGGTAGCTTGTCGAATACTTTAATGAGTGTTTCAGGTCCTAGCTTCTCTCTGAATAAGAACTCTCCAACAGGCAGGTGTCTTGGTAGTGATAAGTCGTTTACGAACACGCTTGTAACCAGTAGTCCGTAGGCTTTAACGTAGAGATGGTATGCTTTAATACCTAGTCTATACGCTAGAGTAATATTTCCACTAGACAGGTTCGACCTAGCATACGAGAGTAGTTGTTCAGCTAGCGAAGTCAGGTTGTTGAAGCCTTCTGGTATACTGAGGTTCCTGGATTGAGCTATAGATACAGCATTAGATAGTACGCTGCCTAGCTGTGACGCGAGGTCTAGCACTGTGCTCGTAATCTGGCCTGTTGTAGCATTCTGGTCGAACAACGTATCCAGGGTCTTACCTAGTACGCTGTATGCTAAGGGGACTGCGTGACTATAATGTATCGCGGCTACGATAGAACTAACCGTCGCTAGCCTAGTGTTGTTCGAGCTTAGATTCAGGGCTTTCTCGAGGAATCTATCGCCGAGGTTTAACGTGATATTAGCTACAGACACGTTATGGCTTATCTCCCACTCGAATAACGGGTATGTTACATTTCTGACATCGTACGCTAGCTTAAGTGCTTGGTCGAACGTGATATTGAAAGCCGGTCTAACCGCTATTGTGCCATTAGCGATATCAATCTCCTCTTCGTGCTCTACCTCAATATTCTCGTTAGTAGTTGTCGTATTCGTAACCTGTTGTGTTTGCGCTAGTGCGAAAGGTGTTAGTAGCATTCCTAGCAATATTACGGCTACGAGTGCTATGGGTGCTAGAGCCGTGCTCCAAGCCTTCACTCCAACCACCTCTGTCTCTACCTATGCGTGTGTTTTAAATAACCCCTTCGCTCATGACTTCTATTGGAACAGTTCCAACCATCTGGAACGGTCGATGCTTATTGCCATGGTTTTACGACGAGCTATTCAGCTGCCCTCTCGTACTTTTAGTCGATAGCTTTAGCATAGGATCTCTCGATGTCTTCATCCTTCTCCCAGCACTCAACTACAGGTTTATTATTCTGAGGAAGGGGGACAGGTTTTACGAGTACAGTAATATCCCCTCTCGACTCGAGCACGGTCATACAGTGGAGGCATGTAGGCTTATTTCCACAGGAGGGGATGTAAGATCTATAGGAAATCCTCTGATTAAAGCAACCGTGTATACCATGTTCTACGGGGGATTTAATATAATGGTGAAGACGCCTGAAAACGAGATTCTACCGTTGATTATAGAAATGGTCTCTCCAAGGCTGAATATATATTATATGCCCGAGGCGAGCGATAAGAACAATGATCTCGAGACATGGGTAAGGTTTGGCCTATACTTGCGCTCCGGCTTAGACTCTGTGATAAGCGGTTTATGCGGTAGAACTATTGAGTGCGGGGGTTACTATATCCTCCGCGGCAATAAGGGGGATATTATTGTGTCGAAAAGCGATATTAGGGTTGAGGGGGGTTTTAGAATAATCGTAGACAACTCGCCTTTCCGACATGTTGTTAAAATCCGTGGAGAGGGTCTCCATGAGAAAATTCTTTAAAATAATAAATTCGCTAGAAGCCAGGATCCTGGACGAGATAGCCCAATCAAAGTATGGTTTATCCCCTGAAATACTTATGGAGGATGCTGGTTCAGCCGTTTACGAAGTAGCTAGGCGTTTCTTCGGCTTAGATAAGAAATACCTCGTAGTGGCAGGAACAGGTAACAACGGGGGAGATGCTCTCGTAGCAGGTAGGAGGCTTTACTCATCCGGCTCCGATGTTAAAGTGGCTGTAATAGGTGACGTTTCGAAAGGCTCGGTGTTGATGAAGACCAATTTAGAACGCCTGATCAAACTAGGTGTTGAAACAACGGTTATAGACGGGGATGATAAACTAGGCGAATTCCGTAAATTAGTCGACTGGGCCGATATCTTGATCGTTGGAATTTTCGGCACCGGGCTCAGAGGGGAGGTTAGGGATTACAGGAGAAATGTGATCGAGGCTATAAACATTTCAAAGAAGCATGTGATAAGCGTTGACCTACCGTCGGGCGTCAACCCTGATAACGGTCGTATCGAAGGGGTTGCTGTTAAAAGCACTATTACAGTTACATTTGGGCTACCTAAGATCGGGAACATACTGCATCCAGGAGGGTACTATAGTGGCAAACTATATGTTTCCAGACTATCATACCCTCCGGAATTACTTGACTCAGGAGATTTCAATACAGAATTAAACTATCCTATCGAAATACCCGAGAGAGTGAAATGGGGGCATAAGGGTAGCTTCGGCAAATACCTGGCGGTAGCAGGATCCCGCTACTACTACGGCGCACCATATTATGCTACGCAATCATTCCTCTCGTCCGGAGGGGGGTACGCTAGGCTAGCTACTGTGAAATCCATTGTCCCCGTTCTAGCGTCTAGATCAAGCGAGATAGTATACCACCCTCTAGATGAGACGGGTGAAGGCTCTATAGCGTATAGTAGTCTAGGAGTCATACTCGAGCTGGTTAATAGCTACGGTATAGACATTCTCGCGGTAGGTCCCGGGTTATCGACGGATCAGGAGACACTGAATCTCGTAGTCGACCTTTTACAAGAAGTTAGGATCCCCGTGATAGTTAATGGGGATGGTTTAACAGCTATTGCTAGGCAAATAGAGGTTTTAAAGAACAGGAAGGCTCCTACGATACTTACACCTCACCCAGGCGAGTTCTCTAGATTATCTAATCTATCGCTTAAAGAAATAGAGGAGAACCCGATAGGTGTTGCGAGGGATTTCGCGAAGGAGTTTAATTGCTACCTGGTTTTGAAAGGCAGTAGGAGTATCATATCCTTCCCTAACGGGAGGGTTTTCATAAACGTTACAGGGAATCCTGGAATGGCTAAAGCTGGTATGGGAGACGTTCTTGTAGGGGTTATTGCTGCTATGTATGGTATCGGCTTGCGCGAACCTGGTAGTGCTCTCAGAATGGCGGTCTTAGCCCATGGTCTGGCAGGGGATCTAGTAGCGGAGGAAGTCGGTGAAGACGGTGTGACACCAGACCTTGTTATAACCTACCTGCCCAAGGCTTTAAACATACTGAGGAAGGATAAAGACTACGTTTTACGCAAATACTTCCCGGAGGAGTTATAATAAGGTTTAAACCGATAGAAGCACGTGAAGGCGGTTTTATTGGATAATAAACCCGGGAAAAAGCCTGTTAAAGGCCTGATTATAGATGAGGATATTGTAATCCAGTATAGCCTGAATACTCTACAGGAATCATCATGTAGTAATTGCCCCCTGAGAGGGATATGCCCGTTTAGGAAAACAAAATAGTTGAAGTGGGTTTAAATGAGTGAAATCACGCTGAGTGTCGGGAATAAGGTAAGATTTAAATGCGGGAGGAGCGGGGTGTGCTGCTCAAGCGGGCCCAACGTATCGCTTACGATATACGATATATGCCGGATCTCCAGATTCCTAGGCGTGGACTGGAGGGAGATCGCGGGAAAATACTTTTATGTTGTAATAGCGGATTATATGCCTATTCCAGTGCTTAGAGGGATAGATAATAGATGTGTTTTTCTAGAACTGAAAAATAACATCCCATCGTGTAAAATATATAGGGCCCGGCCGATGAGGTGTAGGCTTTTCCCATTCCTACCTGTATCACCCGGAGACCCTACGAGAGTCCATGTTTCGAAGATATGCCCTAGTATAGGTAAAGGTCCTTTAATAGATCCTCCATGGAATCTGCTAAAATTCTACTATGACGAGGTGAAGAAACACTATAGGATCCTGAATGAACTAGTTATGGAGAAAGGATTAGATCCTCTAGAAGCCCTCGAGAAAGCAATCGACATGGCGTGTAGTGAAGATAATAGTGCTAGTTTCGACCTAGACTATCTCGACAAATTATGGTAGAGGGTTCAGCCAGGGGTTCACTTAGACTGCATCGCGTGCAAAGCTTCTTAGCGGCAGGGCGTCATCATCAAGCGGAGTCTACAAATTTGCGGGTTTAAAATGTTTAAGCTTTTAACCTAATATTGCTCTCCTAAACCTAGTATTACTTGGTGTAGAAAGGTTGCCCCAGGGTGTTTTAAGCGAGATTTATAACGGTAAGTTGAATGCGGATTTATACTATACTTTCGTGAACTGGGAGAAACAGGTTTCTGCCGGGGAGTCTGTTAAGATAGGATATACACTCGATACTCCTAAGCCCGTCGGGGTTAAAGCGGAATACGGTGTGCTGGAATTACTTGTTGAGACTGAGAGTAAATGGATTGATTGGAAGGTTAAAATCAATGGATTGAATATTGCGAGGGAATTCAAACCGGCTGTATCGCTCAGGTCGAATAATAGATTTATTCATAAATTAATATATGATATCAAAAGCGTATTGAATACGCCTGAATCGCTAAGCAAACCTCGTATTCACATGACTGTGAGGCTTGAAGGCGGAGGAAACGTATATTTTAAAGCAGCAGGATTTATAGGAGCGTACGCAGACAACGATGCCGTCACGAGGCTGAAGTACTACTCTGGCCTAGTCCTGCTAGGACAAGGCGAACCCTATACCTTGCCGAAAACAGATAATTTACTGGGAAATATGGAATTAGCGCTCTACTCTACTCGCCCTGTCAAAATCAGGATACAGTGTAAAGACTCTGAGAGAGCAGAGCTTATCCAGGGCGTGTCCTTGGTAAAAGTTGATGGAGGCCTCTGCGATCAACCTACGGTCTTATATGAGAGTAGCATAGGCCAGGCTAATGTACTAATACTCGGATACCTCGTAAATAATACCATAATAAAAATGCCTAGGTTAAGTCTTGCTAATTATGCCTTAGAAGATCATGCCGGTACTATTAGACTCCTTTTAGATATAGTAAATGTTGGCGAGGCAAAGCCGGATGAGGTAATAATAGTTCTTTTGAACCGTGGCCTTGTTAAAACAGTTAAGAAGACTAAGCCATTATCGCCTGGGGAGAGGATTGAAGAATCTTTAATCGTTCCGCGGGAGGGTAGTGTGGAATCACTCACGATAAGACTAGTTTGGAAGAAGCTTGCTAGAACGGATTTCGAAGACTATGTTATTCAGTTAGGCAAGGTTTAGTTCTTATATGTAGACGAGCCCGAGGTAATATTTCCTGGCGAATCCTTCTATCATAGACCTATGGGCTTGGTTCGTACTCTTCTTTTCCACTACAACGAGTTTGATTTTATCCGCGGATCTCTCAATCATCTGTTTGAGTACTTCTTCCGAGAGGTGTTCTAAAGCGTATTTAGGCATTATGTGTCCGAAGCAAACGTTTTCTCTCAGAGAGTACTCGGTCAGCTTCCACGGGTAATGTCCTCCGCCTATCCCAATGGCAGGTGTACATTTCGCAGTATTATTGCGGAGAAGCCATTCTACACTACGAGCTATGATCTCGTGATTAGTTTCGTCAACCCATTCGCTTAGACTACTTCCTATCTCTATGAAAGTCAATGGTTTAGCTAATGATGTTGGTCCGTGGTGGGTTGCTTCATAACTTACCCTATAATCTTTAATCCTCCCGGTCTCCTCAGCATTTCTAGCTAACTCCCTTAATAGAGTGAATGCTACAACTGGGTTTGCAACGCCCAATTCCCCGGGCTTCCCTCCGTATAGGGCCTCGTTACTGTAGTTACCTGTGTGGTGCACAGTATAGCTTTTAACACCAGCCTGGGACGAGTGCCTGGATAGAACTATATAGTATTCTACGTCCGGGAGCCTTGCCTCGAGAAAGTCAAAATTTATTACATCCTCCTGAAACCCCGCCAAGATAGCATTCTCGGATACCCAGCATTCTACAGCATCACACGAGTGTTTGACAAATCCTAATCGCAGTAGTTTTCTTGCAGCACCTGTCCCAGCCGGGTCGTTCACGCTGAATACTATCCCGATCAAATAAACCACCGTTATAGCAGGTTATTAAGCCTATAAATGAGAACTCTTCTTAATAAAGTGGTATATATGATAGTCGATGAGAAATCCTGGCTTAGATTTAAGAACATGTTATGGCAGAGACTGTGGGAGGATCTCGAAATAGGCTACTTAGACAAAGACCTGCTCCCAGTATTAGTCTTATTGAATGAGGACAAAAATGTCTATACGCTGAGTAGTTGTAGCGGTAGAATAGTAGTAAGCGATTCAAAATATCCGTGGAGTAGGGAAGAGAGCAATATAGTACTTAAATCACATATACCCGTCGAACCAGGCGTCATCGAAAAGATCGTCGGGAAACCTATTGTCAGAAGGCTCTGGTTGAATTCAACCGGTCCGATATTCCATTTATCGGTCAAGAGTTTGAAGACGGCAAAGCAGGTTCTGAAAATAGCTAGGTTGGCAGGGTATAAGCACAGCGGTATTCTAAGTATTAACAGGTATAAGGGTGTAATAATAGAGTTGACGACAGGGGTTAGATTCAGTACATTCTTAGGAGACGGTAGCAGAAGACTATCTAAGGAAGATATCGCTATTCTAGTAGCTAAGGCGAACGAAATCCTGCTCTACGGAAAACTAATGCTTAACAGATTATACGTCGAACTCTCAAAACACATGCCAATCGAACCGGATGAAACAGTGCTGAGAGAACTCGGCAACAAATTTAAACATACCTCTACGCCAGAAGAGATACTGCTATCCCAGCTAAGGGATCGGGGGTTAGTAGAATATATTAACTTATACAATGAGGTGAAAAAACAAGTTTTTTACCCGTAGAGTCCGGGCGGAGAATATTTAATAGTTCAAGCATGTATTAGATGGTTTATAAATTATGAGGGATTGAAAAGCTTGAGTAACCTAGTTGAATACGAAGAGTTCGCTAAACTAGATCTAAGGGTGGGTTTTGTAAAACACGCTGAGAGAGTTGCTGGGAGTAAAAAATTGATAAAACTCATAGTCGACCTAGGGGAACTAGGGGAGAGACAGATAGTAGCAGGACTAGCCGAATTCTATCCGCCCGAGTATTTTCTCAACAAGTATATCGTAGTTGTAGCAAATCTAAAGCCTAAGAAGATATTCGGTTTAGAGAGCCAGGGGATGCTACTTGCTACGGATACCGAACTACCAGTCCTTATAACAGTCGAGAAACCTGTTAAACCTGGGAGTAGAATTAAATAGTTCTACCTATTTTCCTATCTAAATACCTCTTGTAGTCTAATACAGCAGCCAGACTTTTCACCGCGCGCTCTGGGCCTGGATAGGCTGGTATACCGTTCTTGTTCAGTATTTTTATTGCTCTAGCTACATCCTCTCCTCCCACTAGTGCTGCTACTATAGGCTTTCTGAACTTACTCTTGAGCTTAGATATGCTTTCAGCTAGTTCCACGGGGTCCAATACAGCAGTCCGGCAATACAACAATATTATATTGTCGACCTCCGGGGATTCGTTAAGTATCTCTAGGGCTTCAATATAATTTTCTACTAGAGCCTGCCCTGTTAGATCAATAGGATTCCTAGCGCTTCCAAACCATGGCATAGCCTTCTTTATCGCAGTCTTAAGTTCCGTGCTAGGGTCTATTAACGGTATCCCGCTTTCTTCGGCAGCATCTGTAGCTAGGACTCCTACTCCACCGCCGTTGGTTAAGATCACGGTCCTCTCCCCTCTTGGGATCTCCAGTAGTGAAAATGCTCTTGCCCAATCAAACATTTCTTCAATAGTCCTTGCAACCAGGATACCTGCCTGTTTGAAAGCTGCATCATATATTCTCCCGCTACCAGCTAGACTACCTGTATGGCTTGATACAGCTATCTGGCCTCTAGAAGACCTCCCTGCTTTTATAACAATAACCGGTTTCTTTGCTGTAACCTGTTTCATTTCTTCAATAAATTTCCTGCCGGTCCCAGGTTTCAAACCCTCTAGGTAGATTGCTATAACCTTAGTATTAGTATCTTCGGCCAGGAACCGCGATAATTCTATTACATCCAAGTCACTCATATTACCTAGGCTTACAAGCGCGGAGAGACCTAGTTCCTCCATTATGGTCCAGCCCATTAACGCTATTCCGAGAGCACCGCTTTGCGTGAGGAAGGCTATATGGCCTGGAGCTAGGTCTTTCGGCCCAAAAGTCGCATTAATCTTGCTAGGCGTATACGCGTAGCCGAATATGTTCGGTCCTAGAACTCTCATATCGTATTTCTTAGCGATTTCAACAAGCTTTCTTTCCCCTTCTTCATTACCTGCTTCGGCAAATCCCGATGCTATAACGACAAGGAATTTAACGCCTTTCTTCCCACAGTCCTCGGCTACATCCAATACTTTATTGGCTGGGATAGATAATATAGCTACATCTACTTCGTCGGGGATTTCCAAGACACTTTTATAAGATTTTAAGCCCAATATCTCTGTTGCTTCAGGGTTTACAGGGTACAATTTACCGTTATAACCATAATCGATCAAGTTCTTCAGTATTACGTATCCTATTTTTCCAGGATGCCTACTTGCCCCTATTACGGCTATACTCCTAGGGTTGAACAGTCTTGATAGATCAGCCAATGATATACGCCTCTATACTTCCTCCAAAGGGAAATACACTTGATTTCATGTTATAAATATTGTTTAATCAGGTAAATCTCGGTATAGTTGTTCAAGGAATAGTAGTCTCATACCCGAATACTTCACCCGAAGTCTCCAGTACAAGACCATACCCCTTCCTCACGTCACCTACGCAGGCAAAATTATCAACTATCAATGTTTTCTCGCAGTTGGCGAGAATCACGGTGTTAGGGTTAAGTGTCTTAATATAATCGTCTATTAACGGCGATTTGAAACCCGTAGCGGATTTAATAGGGGATTTAAACGGGTGTAAATAGCTGACTAGTATATCTATGCCTTCTATACTTTGGATCTTACCGGGCTGTACCAGGTATCCTATAGCCAGGAACCTTTTATCATCTAGCTTGAACGTGCTTGATTCAACATACCCGTTGACTGCTTTTAATTCTCTAACAATCAATTCGCTGTCAGACCTACCAGTAAACCCTAATACATTCACGCCGCAATCTTTGTAGAAGAACTTTACTATTGTAGGCGACCCAATATCTCCGGCGAGAAACACGTAGCCTATATTGTCCCTTATAATTTTGAAACATAGGTTTTTCGCTATAGCGTGATTCCCGTAAATATTATATACGAAAAGAATCCTCATACTAATCAATCCAGATAGCATAGCCTCTGTACTCTTTAACACCTAATATTATACGGCAATAACCCACCGCCTCACTGCATTGGAGAAGCCCTCTGATAACAGCCTTGCCTCCTTCGTATAATAAAGGTATGTATAATGCTTCAAAAGAGAGTATCTCGGATATGTCGAAAGGAGGGTTTACGCCATTTAAAATTTTCCAGGAATGTACTTTTCCTCTACTAGGATAATCTAATGCTTGTATACCTCCTCTAATCTCGGCTTCAACCTCTATGAGGCCCAGTGTTTTGAAATATGGGAGATTCGGCAAATAACTTTTAATCCCCGAATTGTATATTATCGAGTACTCTCTATCCTTGAAAAAACCCCTCCTATAGCTCCTATAGTATTTGATAACCTCTTTTAGAGGCAGACTGTTCTGCTTAGCGTTTCTTTCAGCCCAAGCGGTTAGTCTATTGTCGTCGAAAACCCTGAATAAATCCTTGTTTTCTTTCACGAACTCTATTACATCCACGGAGGCCTTCCATCCGTAGATTACAAGATCGATATCGCTCACATTAGGGTTGTGAATAGATGGTAGGAGAGAGCCGGTTATACCGACTCTATCTTCTGTAACCACGTGATGTAATTTTTCCACGAGAGCTAACGCACTATCTTCTAAGAGGTCTCTCGGTCTACGCATGATCTCTCTAGTCCTCTCAACAGGGTTGAATACATACTCGATTTCGCTGATTCCCACGTAGGGCACGTATGAATCGAAATAGGGCACATAGATCTGTCTCGGGGCAGCCTTATATACTTCTTCAACATCATAGTATTTAACGATCCTATCGAGGAATGTAGTATTATCCCTCCAGAAGGTTTCCCTGTTTGTAGGACAGTATTTGATATAGGATATTACACCGTATTCGAAATGACTGTTGCCAACTACGGTCGCATAACAACCGTTCCTAAGCTTTAAGTAGTAGTGGTCTAATACCTCAACTTGTGTCAAGCGTGACCCCTATGGAGACTCAACCTATTCTCATAGCATTAGACTACGATGGTGTTCTAGTTGATAGTTATAGAGGGCTTCCGGTATTTTATCTAAAAGACTTGCCAGAGCTAACAGGTATCTCAAGGGAGGAAGCAGAATTCCTTCTCTACATGGAGTATGTCGGCGAGAGTATAGGGCTTCTAAGAGATGATTGGTGGTTTAGGTATATACAAGGGCTTGATGAGGAAAAATACGACGTGTTAATAACCAGATACTGGGAGAGAAGGATTGAGAAATCAATTGTTCTCCCAGGTGCCCTAGACTTTTTGAGGGAAGCTAGGAGGAAAAGTTTCATCCTAGCGCACGTGGGCTACAGGGATGATATTTACGGATTGAAAAAATGGAGGATAGAAGCCGACGGTTTATCCCATTATTTTGATGAAATAATAATTGTAGGCGAGGATGTCTCTACACGGTATCAAGGGTTGAAAATCCTAATAGAAAAGTACAATCCGGGCAGAATAATTTACGTAGACGATAAAGCCCAGAACCTGTACATTCTAAGAAAAATGCTAGGAAGAAAAATCGAATTGTACAAAGCTAGTTTCAAATCTATATGGGACTTTCCTTGGACTAATCCCGGCCACTTGTTTACCGAAATAAACAATCTCTCCGAACTCCTCAGAATCCTAGGAGACCGCTACTGAGATACCTGTGGCTCTGGCACCTCTCTTAACTGTTCTATTACATATCTCCTTATCTCGTCCGCGGTAGGCAGTTTGTCGACTACGATCTCTCCGTTTTCAATATATTTTAACAACATTGGCTGATAACCCTCCGGCTTATCCTTGGAATCAAATAATAGAATCTTATCGTTTAACCCAGGCCTCTTCCTATATAATTGTTTAGCACCAGGTAGTTTCCCCCTCTTAGAGAGAGGCTTCCACACACCATCCTCGTAGACTTCAACTATATCAGCACTTATGTCGATGCTATTCGGAAAAGACACGCTTGTCCCTATCCCGAAAGCATCAACAATATCCCTCAGCCTGACTATTTCCTTCTCATCGATCCCCCCGCTAACTACGATCTTCACGTGTTTGTACCCATGTAAATCCAGGGTCCATCTTACCTCTTCTACGATCGCCCTCATATCTCCTCTACGAGAGCTAGGAGTGTCTAATCGTACGCCAGCGAGCCTGCTACCTAGGAGCCTAGCGGCTTCAAGCGCTTCTATCCTCTCGTCGTAGAAGGTGTCAACTAGCATTATCCTAGGGACTTTTTCTTCAACAACCTCGTCGAAGGCTTTCCAGGCAGCCTTCTGATCGCCAAATGCTATTATTAGGGCATGGGGCATCGTCCCCTGGGGTTCTACACCTATGTATTTACTGCTCATAGCTCCCGAGACGGCATCGAATCCCCCAATGTATGCCGCCCTATCGATCATAGGGGCTATAGCAGGATGGGCTGCTCTGAGACCGAAGAATAGCAGCGTCTTATCCATTGCCAGCCTCTTAAGCCTCGCGGCTTTAGTCGATATACTAGAGTAGTGCCGTAGTATTCCAAGAATAGCTGTCTCATAGACTATTATATCGTTCAACTCGCCTTCTAATATCATAAGGGGTTCTTTAGCCTTGAATAGAGTGCCCTCCGGCAGACTATACAAGGTGACAGGCTTCCCTTTAAGCAGGTATAATACTTCTTCAAGTCCTGTGAAAACCGCCCACTCGTACCCTTTAGGGAGATTCATAGCGTGGAACTCTATCCTAACCTTTTTCCGCAACCCTTTAGACTCTAGTATCTTCTTGCTCCGGACGAAGTAGATATCTGTTATTTCACCGTTCAATATCTCTTCTGGGTGTGCGATATACATCCTCATACCTTATTCACCTAATACAGTTACAATGACCCTCCTCTCATGCCGTGGCCCATCCATTTCGAGGAGGAAAATATTTTGCCAAACTCCTCTGACAAGCCTTCCGTTTACTACAGGGAATATTCTCTCTTGGCCGAAGAGTGCGGAGCCTATGTGAGCGTGCGCATTATCATCGATCATGTTATGCCTCCACTTACTACTACCTGGTTCGGTAAATTCCGCCACCTTATTTTTAATATCCTCTATCAAGCCCTGCTCGTGCTCGTTCGCGATAACAGCGGCGGTTGCATGAGTAGCGAAAACCAGCGCGATACCGTTTCTTACACCACTCTCTCTCACAGCTTCTTCTACGGGATCCGTTATATCAATTAACTCAAACCTCTCGTGTGTCCGTACTTTAATCTCCTTAGTGTAAACCTTCAAACCCGACACCTTGTGATATGCAATATGTAAACAAGAATTTATTAGCGAAACCAAAAGCCACCTAGAGAACAAATCTTGGTAGATACTGTTATAATCCTGAATCCGCTAATTATAACTCATAGGTGGGCTTTTTGAGCGATGAATGGGACTTCTGGAGGAGGAGAAGGAGGTTCTTCGAGGACCCATTCAGGTACTTCGACGAGTTATTCAATGAAATGATGGAAGAACTTGATAGAATGCTAAGAGAATTCGAGAGGTATCCTATAGATATTAGGGAGCTTGAGAAGAGAGGGGCTAAAGTATATGGTCCTTATGTCTACGGATTTAGAATCACGATAGGCCCGGATGGGAGGCCTGTAGTCGAAGAATTCGGTAATGTTAAGCGTGTAAGAGGAAGGTCGGTTATTACAGAAGAAAGAGAGCCTCTGGTAGATGTTTTTGAAAGCGATGACGAGATAACGGTTGTATGCGAGATGCCTGGCGTAGACAAGGATAAAATCAATGTTGAAGTAGGCGAGGATAGGAAAACCCTGATTATAAGAGCGAGCGATACAGATAGAAAGTATTATAAGGAGGTAAAGCTCTCATCCGAGGTAGACCCGGAGTCGGCTAAAGCATCTTATAAGAACGGTATTTTAGAAGTAAAATTGAAAAAATTAAAAACGGAGAGAAAAGGGTTTAAGGTAAAAGTAGAGTAGTATCCTAATCTACCTCCAGCTTGATAAATACTCATGGTGTTAACCTTAATGATAGTTGGTGTTATTAGTGATAGCCATGATAATATTCTGGCACTGGAAAAAGTTCTCGACAGGATTCTGAGAGAAGGCATTACTACGATAATACACTTAGGGGATATCATATCCCCGTTTACTGTTAGAATAATGCGTGAAACGATCAAAGGGAGGGCTAAAGTAATCGGGGTTTTAGGCAATAATGATGGCGATATACTAATGCTCTACAAGCTTTTCGCTGACGCTGGATGGCAGCTATACAGCGGTATCAAAACCATTGAATTAAATGGACGGAGACTAATGATATTTCACGGTTATGGTAGTATAGATGAAACAGAGAACTTGGCTCAAGCCATGGCAAAATCTGCTAACGTGGACGCCGTCCTCTATGGTCACACGCATAAGGCTGTTAACGAGCTGGTAGGGAATAAGCTTCTATTAAACCCCGGCGAGGTATGCGGGTACCTGACAGGCAAAGTTTCATATGCTTTACTAGACTTAGATAAACTTAGGGCTCAGATACTCGGGGTCGAGTAGTTTGAGCGGGGAGAGGCTTACATCAGCAAGCCAACCTATAAGTTCTGAAGGTAGAGTTTACCATCTTAATCTCAAGAAGGGAGATGTAAGCCGGTACGTCCTGCTCCCAGGGGATCCTGAGAGAGTTCCGAGGATAGCTAAGTACTGGGAGAAGAGTTGGAAGGTGGCTGAGCATAGAGAATACGTTACCTATAGCGGTTATTATAAAGGGGTTTTCGTATCTAGTACTAGCACTGGTATCGGGGGACCTGCTACAGCTATTGCGATAGAAGAACTTGCTAGAGTAGGCGCGGATACATTTATAAGAGTCGGTACTACGGGAGCGCTTACCAAGAGTGTGAAGGTAGGTGATCTAATTATATCAACAGGGGCTGTAAGACTCGATGGTACGAGTAAGCACTATGTCATACCCGAGTACCCGGCGGTAGCTTCGTTTGACGTAGTAATGGCTCTTATTGAGGCTGCGGAAGAGCTTGGTGTAAGGTATCATGTTGGTTTGACAGCTAGTAGTGATAGCTTTTATGTAGGGCAGGAGAGACCAGGGTATAGAGGATACCTCCCCCCGTTTCAGAGAGGCCTTATTGAATTCCTGAGAAGTGTTAACGTCCTAAACTTTGAAATGGAAGCGGCAACTATATTCACACTCTCTAATATCTATGGGCTTAGAAGCGGAGCTGTCTGTGCTGCTATAGCGAACCGTGAGACAGAAGAATTTATTGTAGACGCTGGTGTAGAAGATGCTATCAAGGTTGCTAACGAGGCTGTTAAAATTTTGAGCGAGTGGGACGATCTCGTATCGAAGAGTGGGAGGAAGATCCTAACGCCTAGTCTGATAGGGGAATGGTTTGGCGGGAGAAAAAAGAGGTAGCGGTAAACCGATACATCTGAGCATAGGGAATGTGAATATCGATCTAACTTTTTACATAGATAGATTGCCAGGGCCTGACGAATCAGTCTATTCGAAGGATCTGAATATCAGCCCGGGAGGAGCTGCTCTAAACTATGCTGTAGCAGCAACATATTATGGGCACTACGTTTACCTTATAGCAGCGGCTTCAACACAAACGTTTTCAAAAGAGATCCTTGATGAAGTGAAAAATATTGGTGTCGATGTAAGATATGTTAAACTAGTTGAGGAACCTCCTGGAGTTGTAGCTGTTTTTGTATTGCCGGATGGAGAAAAGCTCATGGTTAAATATAGAGGTGCAAATACCCTACTCACATTCATGGATGTGCCTAGATTCTTGATAAAAGAAGCAGCTGTAGTACACATGGCTTCAATAGACCCAAGGATTGCTGCTGAAATAGCAGAGGTTGCTAGGAGACACGCTTCTTTCACAAGCTATGACCCAGGTGTTTACGCTCTAACGGATCCTGGAGATGTTTTGAAAGTAGCCGGTTTGGTAAACGTTTTATTCTTGAATAAGGCTGAAGCAGAAGCATTGGGGTCGGAAAAGATAATCCGGCTACTGAATTTGGGAATCGATTATGTAATTGTTAAAAAAGGTGGTGAGGGGGCGGTTGCCATATCTGGTACGCGAAGGGTTATAAAAGGATACTTGACCCCTGTCGTGAAACCAGTTAACACCACAGGTTCGGGGGATGCTTTTAACGCTTTCTTTAACGCGGCTTATATCGATTGGAAAGACCCGTTGAAAGCCCTTCAGTACGCGCTTTCAGCAGGGGCTTTAAAGACTATGTGTCGGAAAAGCATTATGTGCTGGGACAAGAACCTGTTTAATAAACAATTAGAGAAATCATATGTTGAAGACTTAGGGAGGGTGGACGAGAGCAGGATAGGAGATCTCCTGAAATGAGTAAGGGGCAGAAAATACATAGGTGTTCTACTGATATATTAAGAATGCTCAATAAAGTAAATGCTAGAGCTGTAATAACAACACCTCTCGCAATGAGTGAAAACGAAGAGACCGTAATAGCGTCTCTGTCAAGTATTAGTAGAGACCTTTATGAGCATGGAGTTAAAGTCATAGTAGTAGTCGATGATACAATAGAGCGTGTATGGAAATGTATTGTGGTTTCATGTAGTTTAAATCTCGAGAGGTACAACTTATTTGATCTTTGTAAACTAGTAGGGGCGATAGACGAGCTCAACAGGATATCTAGTTCTATTAAGGTATTAAGAGAGGCTATTCTAAGAGGAGACGAGGCTTCTCGCCAGGTGTATTTAGAATATACTAGGAGAATGGACGAGCTAACAGCTATAGTATCTAGGTACTGGGAGTCGGATAGCGTGCTTGTAGACAGCGTGCTCAGATTATTGAACGGTCCGATGCATAGGTCGAATGAATGCAACGAATTATTTATCCAGGCTTTTAAGAGATCGTATGGTTTTATCGATAATTTCAACGTGGTCATGTTATCAAGCAGTTCCTGGATTAGGCTTGGAGAGGGAGATTATGGAAAAATGGTTATGGAGCTAGTTAGGCGTATCGAAGAAGAATTCGGGGAGATTGTTGTCGTAGGCGACGAATCTAAAACCCCTTTGATACACGCGCTAGGACTCCAGGAAAAATCGGTTATATGCTCCTAGCATCAGCAAGTATATAACTAAATACAAATTTATTTTAGAGAATAGGTGTTTTACTATGAGGTTACTAGAGTACGAGGCAAAAGAGATCTTCAGGAAATACGGTATTAGAACCCCTGAAGGTGAAGTATGCTACACGCCTGAGGATGCTAGGAACGCTGTTGCTAAACTAGGCCCTTCAGTAATAAAAGCGCAGGTACCGGTCGGTGGTAGAGGGCTTGCTGGTGGAGTAAGGTTTGTTAATACCCCAGATGAGGCTTATTCGACAGCATCAGTCCTGCTATCCAGTAGTATTAAAGGGTTCAAGCCGAGGGCCCTACTCGTAGAGAAGAAAATTTGTATAGATAGAGAACTATATTTATCCTTGACTATTGACCGTAGTGCCAGGTCGCTCGTCTACCTTGCTTCTAAGATAGGAGGCGTCGAGATCGAGGAGATAGTGAAGTCTCGTCCAGAGGTGTTATTGAAAATAATTATAGACCCGCTTACAGGATACTCGCCCTACATGGCTAGGAATATTGCAGTCTTCTTCGGTTTAAACCAAACCCTCTGGGGGGATTTAGAGAGAATTGTTGAAGCAATGTATAAGATAATGCTAGATTACGATGCTGAACTAGTTGAAATAAACCCTCTGGTAATAGAGTGCCAAGGCTCGATCACCGCTCTCGACGCGAAGATTATAATAGATGATAATAGCCTTTACAGACACCCTGAGTATTCCCATAGAATACTTATGGATCTAGTAGATGAAGAGAGAATCGCTAGGGAGAAAGGCTTTTCCTACGTAGCTCTCGGCGGTAATATCGGGATAATTGGTAACGGCGCCGGCCTCACAATGGCTACAATGGATCTAGTCAAATACTATGGGGGATCGCCGGCTAATTTCCTCGACGTATGGTCTGGGGGCGGGGCATCTAGAGAAAGAGTTAAGGAGGCCGTTAAATTACTGCTCGAGAACCCGCGTATTAAAGCTATCCTAGTCAATATATTCGGGGGTATGACACGCTGCGACGAAGTAGCTGTTGGTATTAGAGAGGCCTTGTCAGAGACCGGTGTAAAGAAGCCTATCGTGGTAAGAATGCTTGGAACTAATAGGGAAGAAGGTGTTAGAATTCTTAGGGAGATAGGTCTAGAAGTCTACGAGGATATTGAAGAAGCCGTTAGCCTCGTAGTAAAACTAGCAGGTGGCTGAGTATGAAACTCCGCTTAGGTAGGGATACAAAAGTAATTGTCCAAGGGATTACAGGGAGAGAGGGGAGTTTCCATACCAAGCTCATGCTTGAATATGGGACTAAGATAGTAGCAGGCGTAACGCCTGGTAAAGGTGGTTTGCTAGTTCACGGTGTGAAAGTATACAATACTATCAGGGAGGCTGTAGAAGAGGTCGGGAGCGTAGATGCTTCAATAGTATTTGTCCCTGCTAGAAATGCTTTAGACGCGGTTTTAGAAGCGATCGATAACGGGATCCAGTTAGTCGTTGTTATCACGGAGGGTATCCCGGTTCACGACGAGTTGAAAATGGTTAGATATTCTAAAATCAGAGGTGTAAATATCATAGGTCCGAATACTCCGGGTCTTATAGTGCCTGGTGAGACAAAAATCGGGATAATGCCAGCCCACTACTACAAGCCTGGGATAGTAGGGATATTGTCAAGGAGTGGAACCTTGTCTTACGAGGTTGCTTGGCAACTTAGCAGGGCTGGTCTCGGAGTATCGGTGGCTATAGGTATAGGCGGGGATCCTGTGACCGGCCTAGATTTTATTGAGGCGTACAATATGCTTCTTGAAGACCATAGAACTAGGGCCGTGGTACTAATAGGCGAGATTGGAGGAGACTACGAAGAGAGATTTGCTAAATACTATGCTAGCTTATCCGAGAAAAAGCCTGTTGTCGCATATATTGCTGGGATGTCTGCCCCTAGGGAGAAAAGGATGGGTCATGCCGGTGCTATAATATCTATGGGTCTCGGAGATTACGATACTAAAGTCCGTGTGCTTGAAGAAAACAATATTAGAGTTGCCAGAAAGGTAAGCGATATACCCAGGCTTGTTTCAAGTATTCTCTCATAAAAATATTTTTAACTTTCTAGAATCCAATAATATCTCAGTGGTATAAATGTCTACGGTTGTAAGAGAGTTCAAGTCTGTTGGCGAACTAATTAAATTCGTTGATGAGCAGATTAATACGCATAGAACACTACTAGCCGACTTCCTACGAAGATTAGAAGATGTGAGGGTTAGGGCTGAACAAGAGAGAAAGCTAAAAGACCTGTTGAAGAGCCTAGGCGTAGCTGAGATCAGGAAGTCTACTGTCATAGACTTGAAAGAATCCAAGATAATAATAGACCCGTCATCGGAGGAGGAGAGCAAGGTCATAGAGGAAGTAGTCGAGAGATTAAATAGGAGTATTCAAACGCTCCAGTCTATTAGGAAAAGCCTAGACCCGTTAGCGAACCTCGATATTGAAGCGAAGATAACAGTTGTATTAAAAGACGGCGTGCCTTCGAGCATACTGTTAAAGCTATCAAGCTAATAGCTATTGTATTACTAAAACATTTTTAATCTCCTACCGTAGGCTTCTATTACATGGTGGATTTACATGGGTGTATTCGATAAAATAGGTCCTGGCGAGAAAGCCCCGGAGATAGTTAATGTTGTAGTAGAGATCCCGATGAATAGTGGTATTAAATACGAGATCGATAAAGAGACAGGCTTGTTAACAGTTGATAGAGTGCTGTTTACATCAATGGTTTACCCCTTTAACTATGGTTTTATCCCGGGTACTCTCGAAGAAGACGGGGATCCTGTAGACGTATTAATTATAATGAACGATCCTATTCTGCCCGGGTCAGTTATTAGAGTACGTCCTATTGGAGCTCTCGAAACCGAAGATGAGAAAGGCAGAGATATCAAAATAATTGCTGTACCATACGAGAAAATAGATGCTAGATTCGAAAACGTGAAAGATATAGACGATATCCCGGTACCCCTCAAGGAGAGGATAGCGCACTTCTTCGAGCATTATAAAGAGCTCGAGAAAGGTAAGTGGGTAAAGGTTTTAGGTTGGAAGAAGCGAGAGGAGGCTTTGAACAGGATTAGGGATGCTATTGATAGAGCTAAAAGGATGAAATAGGTCAGCTCGGCTCTTTGTCAACATCGATAACTGTTTAGCTCCGCAGTTTGTCATCATCAACCATGTTTATTAAACATGGCTCTATATATAGATTCTCACTATTTTTATTACATGCTTTAACTCTTTCTGGAATAACCTAGGTCTCTTAGAATTTTTTCGATCTCCCTATGATACCTATGCCTGCTGAATGCTAGGCTCCTCGTTCTAGAATTTCGGCTGAGTCTATCCCATGTTTCCTTGTTTTTTGCGAGCAGCTCAATATTCCTAATAAGCTCTTCGATAGACGTATACGGTAAAGCTATGTTTTCATTCTCGTTGGCAATGTCTATCCAGGCCCCGCTATACTTTGGGACTATTGGAGGGGTTCCTGCAGACATTGCTTCTACTATTGAAATACCGAAGTGCTCCATCGGGGTTAAATGTACGTATATTAGAGATGTCTTAAATAGTTCCACGAGCTCTCTCCTCGGTAGGTTTACTTTAATACTTATCACGTCTTCGAGAGACCCCCTCCTAATTTCTCTAATAAACTTGTCGAGATACCATCCATTGTACTCGGATAAAGAACCGGCTATAACTATTTTAAAGCCTAGTCTCCGTTTCTTTATTAAACTTGCTAGTTCAAGAGCCTGATCGAGGTTTTTCTCTGGTGAGAACCTTGAGACAATCAATATATTGGGCTCTCTCTCATTATAAGGTAATGGTTGTTCAGTTATTATATCGTCTAAATTAACAGGAGGGTATATTACTATAGGCTTAATACCGTAAATACTATGGAAAAACCACGCTGTCAAAGACGAGTTAGCAATAAAGACCTTAGTTGTTTTAATAAATAATGGAAAGAGGACATTATTCAGCAATGCATAGATATTTCCTATGGTCCTAGCGAAACCTTTTAGAGCAGGGTAGGAGGCATCCACGTCTAGGAAAGAGGGGTAGTGTAGGTATATGATATGACTCTTACCAGAGAGCACATCCCCACTTGTATTCACGACAATATCCGGTTCGTCTGGAGGATAGCCTAGGCCTATATTAACAGTCTCGTCGCGGGGTAAGCCATAGAATTCTATCAACTGGCCCAGCTTGTCTGGAGATCTTACAGTTATAGAATCCAAGTAGACTTCAAATCCCGCTTTCCTCAAGGCTATAGCGGTCTCGATAGATACGTACTCGGAGCCTCCAGGACCCATGAGTAGAGAGCTTATCATATGATGTCTAACTAATGCTAGCAAATCGAGAGACCTCTAGAGGCATTATTAGAGTCGGATAGCCCTTTCTAACAAGCTCCCTGGCTAGTTGAAAGGGTTCACCATTCCTAGAGCCATCTACTACAACCATTTTTGGATCAGCTATTTCAACATAGCTGATGAGCTCGTCGAAATCGGCGTGGTCGCTCAACGCTACAACCCAGGTGTGTTCGTCGACCTTTCTACTAGGGTTCTTAAACTCCCACCCTGTGAGAATAATGTTTAATGAGCTCCCGTCTATCCTCCTAAACCTAGCCTGGTGGAAGTGTTCGAATCTTATATATTGATCGGAATCAATCTTCTCACCGTGGCTATAGTAGTTTCCTATGTAGACACCGTATTGTTCGAGGACTTTAGTACTCTTATAGACTCTCTCAGGCATTGTAAAAGGTGCCTCTATACCATTTCTCCTAAGAATATACATTGCTTCCTGCAGTTTTCCATGGTACCCGTATATAATAACTCTACCGTATTTTCTCAAACCATACCTTACCAAATCAACTAGTACTTCTTCAACAATATCCTTGAAAGGTCTCACGTAACTAGGTGAGCCGTAGGTGGATTCTATTATAAGGACATCGAGGTCTTTCATAATCTTAGTCCTCCCCCCTAGTTTAATATCGCCAGTGTACCCTACTCTGTACCCGTCTACTTCTACTAAGACCTGGGCGGAGCCGAATATGTGCTCGTTCTCGATAAGCGAGAGTGTAGAATTATTGTAATAAAATTTCTCACCATAGTTTAACGGTTTTTTCTTAGCTCTAAAAATATCGATGCTCTCATCACTTAGGTAGTCGAGGACTTCAATCATGTCTAGTGTTAATGGTGTTCCTATAATATAGTTCGAGGCTATAACGCTCTTGCCTAGACCGATTAGATGGTCGCTGTGAATATGTGTTACAACACGTATAGGCTTATTATCGAAACCGTCTATTGCGTAGTATTTTCCTACTACAATAGCTTTCGTATTATTATCTATCCTAACATTTGCTAGAACCCATTTCACAAGGCCTTCGTTGGTATTAGACAACTATGATACCCCTTTGACGTTTACGAGGTTCCTCCACCTCTTCGACAACGGGTCGTATATTACCTGGTTATCTTCTCTTAATTTCTGGAAGAGGATAAAACCTTTATCTCCAAGCAGCTTTCTTATCTCGTCTTCATTGTTCGTAGTAATTTTGTCGAATAGAGCATCTTTAAACTTATTCCAAAACTCTGGGTCTACAGCTATTCTCTCTTTAGACGTTACTATTATTACAGCGCCTTCCCTCTCTAGGTAATTGAAGAACGCCTCCCTATTGATTTTCATAGGGAGCGTGCTCTCGAATACAACTTTATCCTCCTTCAGTCTCTCGATACCAGTCTTCTTTGTTTTTCTACTCGCTCTCTCTTCCTCAGCTCTCTGGCTGGTTCTCAACTGCTCTATTATCTCTTGGATACTCTCAACCCTCTCATAGAGATCTGCTACCTGCCTTCTCAAGGACTCGATTAGCTGCATGTGTTTGTTTATCTCATCCTGGACAATCCTAGATATTTTCGTTTTTATGGTATCTTCTAAAACCGTTTTTTCAAAGCCTGAGACCCTATCCCTCAAGACTTTTATTACAAAATCCGATAAAGAGCTAAAGCCTTCCCTGCTAGATAAATCTACAAGCGCTTTGTACAAATCCTCGTCTAAATATAATGTGAGAGGCCTCTTCCTCTTTTCGCTCAAACCTTAAACCTCCTCAATAGATACTTATTAAACTAGCCTTATAACAGAAGTGGCTATTATGAAGGTTAAGTTCAGCGATGCCCATATGCATCTAAACCCTGTAAAAGGGATGGGTGCTGCAAGAGTATCCGATAGGCTGGTGAAAGAAGGATTCTGGTTTATAGCACTAGTATCTCTACCGCCATACCACTATGGTTTCGAATATATCGGTATAGAATCATACGAGAAAGCACTGGAAATATTGGTCAGGGAGGCTAGACATCTCAGGGAGAAAGGGCTGAGAGTGAGTGTTTTCGCAGGCTTCCACCCTGCCGAAATAGACGAGTACGAGAAGAAAGGTATTAATATTAGAGAAATATACGAGCTAGCGGAGAAAGTGCTTAGCCTAATAGAGAAGAAGATTAGAGAAGGGGAAATAGATGGTATCGGCGAAGTCGGAAGGCAGCACTATGGGACATCATATTCAAGGATCTCGCTTTCAGAGCTGATTATGATCAAATCCATGGAGCTAGCCAAGGATTTAAATGTACCAGTCCACCTCCACCTCGACCAATCTGGGTGGTCTCTCTGCAGGCTTGTCTCTAAAATCGCTGAACTAGTTGGAGTCAGGAAAGAACTCCTCCTTATCCATCACGCGAGTAAATCTACAGCGATTTCGTGTACTGGAGAAAGCCTATATGTATCAATACCAGTCAAGAACCTACAGGAGTATATAGTAGATATAAAAGCTAGGGCTCTGGTAGAATCCGATTTCATAGATGATAACACAAGGCCTGGTGTAGCAGCCTACCCGTGGGAGATACCGAGGATCGCAAGGAGCCTTGTTAATTCAGGTGTTTTAGACGAGGACACCCTGTATAAGATAATGGTTGATAACATAGTTGAATTTTACCGTGTAGAATCTCCTTAACTATCTGTTCCAAGCCCGTTCGTAGACACTTCTTCGATATATAATTTTGTATACTCGCATAAATCAAGCCCTTTCAATAAGATCTCCCTAGCCTTCTCATAACTATCCACTAGGGCATCCAGGCAGTTTACGAACTTTATTCTTATCTTCCTAGCCCCTCCCTGCGGATCGCCCACGTGGCTCGCCTTTTATTATTTCGCCTCTCCCGTAGTCTATTAAGATTTAAACCCTATTATTAGCGATAGGGATTTAGAATAAATTGTCTTGAAAACACTTAGAACCCGTGTGTGAATCTGTTTGAGAACATGCGATATCTGCGGTATGAAAGAAGGAAGATATAAGTGTCCTGTGTGTGGCAGGTTCGTCTGCGAGGATGATTTTGATTTCGAGAAGAATATGTGTATTGCGTGTGCTTCCGCTAGGTGCGAGATATGTGGTAAGAACCTGGCAATAGGGTATTGTAGAATATGTGGTAGGATAGGGTGTGAGGAATGCCTTGTTGAAGAATCGCCTGTCTCATATATTTGTATCGATTGTGCTAGAAAATTCGGCATCGGTATTAAACCGAGGAAGTACAGGTTGGGAGTCTAAAGCACTTTTTCTTAGATATACAATAGTAGGTTCCTCTGCTCCTCATAAGATGAGCTCTGAACTCTGAATTAGCATTAGATAGTTATATAGTCTGGTAGAATATGTTAGGAGAAGAGGTTGTCGGAATGAATAGGAAGCGGAGTGGCAAGCTAAGATGGGACGAGTTACGTCCCCTACTCGGTAAACTGCCTCTAGAAGACCCGGATCTCGTGAAAGGCCCTTCGGTAGGGGAAGACGCTGCTTTCATAAGGTTTAAAGACGGCTTTCTCGTCGTACATAGCGATCCGATTACAACTGCTTATTGGAGGATTGGCTGGTATGCGATACATATTGCGGCAAACGATATAGCTGTAAGAGGGGTGTCTCCGAGATACTTCCTGCCCGTTGTATTATTGAGTCCAAATATGAGTAGTAGAGAAATTGAATCAATATTTGAAGACATGGGTAAGGCTGCGAGAGAGCTATCAGGCGTTATTGTAGGCGGGCACACCGAGTTCACCCCGTACTTAGACAGGCCTATTATAGTAGTTACAGCTATCGGGTATTCTACTGGCAGGCTTATTTCGACCTCGGATGCCAGGCCCGGGGATCTAGTATTAGTAGTGGGAAGGGTTGGAGGTGAGGGTGCTAGTATTATAGCATGGGATTTCGGCGAAACACTCGTAAACCAGGGTGTTGAGAAAGCAGTTATTGAGAAAGCCCGCTCTTTTATCTCGGATATAAGCGTGGTTAAAACAGCACTAAGCATCACCCCGTATGTAAACTCGATGCATGATGTCACAGAAGGTGGCGTTCTCCAGGCTATTAGAGAGATCGCTCTAGCAAGTGGTGTCGACATAGAGATCGATTTAAGGAAGATAAATATCGAAAACATAGTTAGTGAGCTGACTAGGAGATTTGGGCTAGACCCGTTAAAACTCCTAAGCAGTGGCTGCTTGATCGCGTCTATTCCCTCATCTCATGCCGAACGGGTAGCAGATATACTGGATCGTCTAGGAGTTACCTACAGCTTCGTAGGCAGGGTATTAGAAAATTCTGATAACCCAAGGGTCATTCTTAGAGAAAACGGTAGTCTAGTAGGCGTAGTCGAACAAGATATTGTAGATGAGATTTATAAGCTCTACACGTAATACGAGCTGAAGAGTGATGAATATGGCTGGCTTAATAGATCTCATCGACGAAGCAATAAAGTTGTTGAATTCGGTAAGCAAGGGGATCGATGATAATATAATGTCTAGGTCTAAAGAGGTAGATGCTAGAATTATATCGGTGGCAGCGAACCTGAATAGTTCGTTTAAAGAGATAGCATCGTTCCTTACAGGGTTGAGAGATAAAGCATCTAAGATCTCTCAGGAGGCTTCTGGATTAGTACTCTCTGAAAACACGTATCTAACCAACTACGGGGACCGGTTCATATTGATAAAGATTAAACCAAGGCATGCTATAGTCTCCTACGATAGAGCTAGTTCGAGCTTTTTGGTTGAAGTTGGTTCGAATAAGATAATTATAGGAGGTTCTAGGATTGAGGTTAAATCTAAGGGTGTAAATATAGTATTTAACCCTAGTCAGCTAGAAGAGTACGAGTCCAGATTCAGCGAGCTTAAACTAGCTAGTAGAATAATACAGAATAATATCTCCGAATGCGTAAGTATTTTAGCGCAAAAAATAAGATAGAAAACGTACTCTAGGGTGAAGCCCCAGCTTTACCAGGCTCTGCCTCTGGGACGCTGACAGTCTTTGGTAGCTCAGCAAACCTCTCTTTAACCTTCTGTTCAGCAATTATCTTGGCTTCTTCGAAGATCTTCCTTGCCTCGCTGTCTAAGCCGCTGTCTATGTCTGCAGACAAGTCGACTATTGAGCTTCCCATAGCGGTCTCTAGTTCTCTAACAGCATACTGGAGGTCGATCCATATGTCCGGGGCTACGCTCCTGAGTATTCCCAGAGCCTGCTTCATGACGCCGATTACAGGCCCAACCTCGTTTATTGCGCCACCGTATATCAGGAATGTTTCTAGTTTCAACGCGGCATGTTCTAGCGCGTACTGTACTGTGAGTAGCTGTTTCGCAACCTTCCTTATCTCAGCTACTTCTTTCGCATAGATCTTCGCTCTTTTCTCATCTCTCTTCATTAATGCTTCGACAACATTATTGAATAGTTCCCTGTCCCTCTCGTTTAGTTTCTCCACGTAGTTGTTTATCCTCGATATAGCTGTCTTAAGCCTATACTGTGCCATTATTGCTTTTTTCTCAAGCGGCTCCTTATCAGGGTTGAACCACTTCTTAATTTTTTCACCTATGGACTCAGTCTCTTTATTCCAGTTCCAGTTAGTCCCCATCTCATCCACCAAGCCATTTACTACATCCAGGGGGTTTACCTTTTAAAGAAAGGGTCTTCTAGACGCTAATCTTTATTAAATACCGGGGGTTGCAGTAATACGAGGTGTTGTTAGTGGAGGATATGCTAAAATCCTATATAACATGTAGAAAAGACTGCTCTCTTAGAAACCTCGAAGCACTAGCTATGTGGGGTCTAGCTGTTAAAGCCTGCTCTGTTGACTGTGAGGGAATGAGAAAATTTAAAAGGATCAGACTAGAGCTGTTTGATGGAAGCATTATCGAATCTAAATGCTTCTTGGATGAAGAGATTGCTCAGAGCCTAAGGATTATAAACACTTATATAGGGTTCGCAAGGCAGAATAAGGCTTTAGAAAATATAAAGATCGTTGAATAAATTATTTAATTGTGATGAATGGTATTACCTGCGATTAGATGAGCGGACCCCCCGGCTGATTAGTATGGAAGGCGGCTGGGTCCTGGTTTTAACTACTACATCTACGTACGAAGAGGCTGAAAAGATCGCTCGGCACCTCCTGGAGAACAAAGCTGTAGCATGCGTGAATATTGTAAAGAGTGTTAGAAGCTTGTACTGGTGGAAGGGTTCGATCGAGTCTTCCGAGGAGAGTCTTTTAATAATCAAGACAAGGCTGGAGAAATTGGTTGAAGTCGAAAACCTTATTAAAAGACTTCACTCATATGAGGTTCCAGAGATAATAGTATTGCCAGTCATAGCTGGCAGTAAAGAGTACCTGGAATGGCTTAATAAATCGGTAGAAACGGTATAGGTCGCTCTAAATGGATGGTTTCACGATAACGCTGACTCAGTCGGGATCTAGTGGAGCAAACGGGATAAGCCTGATTGAGGTAATTATTGCAGTATCAATCCTCGTATTATCCGGTTACAGGATAATTAGGGTACTCAGGTTGTGGAGAAAACATGGTAAAGGGTCTCTCTGCTAGCCAATTGGGTTACAGGTTCTTCAAAGCTCTTTGAAGTGCTTCGCAGAATTTTAATCCAGTACCAACCGATAAAGGTATGTTCTCGCCTACAAGTGTTTTTATACTATCTAATGAATCCTTAGGTACGATACTGATCAAATCTCCAGCAAGATCGTAGTAAAGCCCTCCTGATCTAAAAACGATTTGTTTTACGTGGAAGCTAATAGTTTCGGCAATACACACAGCGTCCATCGGGGACGAGAGCTCTTCCAAACCAGTCTTTATACGCGTATAGATAGGCATGTAGATTACGGTGTACTCGTCTTCGGGTGAGTTATCGTAGTAGAATACGGCACCCTTCTTGATCATATGCCAGGCTGTTAGCCCTGCTATTAAAGGCTTGGGGTTAACAATAGAGACAATGCTATGCCTTATACCTGCTTCGCTCAATTTTCTATGAAGGAACTCGTGGATATCCTCTGTATATGTGTTCGAAAACCATAATAGTGTCGATCTACTATAGGCAATTACACTACCGCACTCGTCTCTAACAACCTCCATGACCTGCCTTGCTAAGTATTGCGTATCGATATTACCGTCTTTTTTCAATATTAATGTTATCCTAGGCATTGTTTTCTCCTACTCGGTAACAAGTAGGCAATCTTTAATTCCTTGAATCTCGAATAGTATAATAAACTTATCCAGACGAACATGGGTGTATAATAGCTTATGGATATCAGGATAGACCCCTGGGATTACAAGATTATCCAAGAGTATGATAAACTCTTTACTGTTTTCGGTATTCAAAGCATTGATAGCATACCTTACAAAGACCTGTTAAAACACCATTTCTTTACTAGAAGAATAGTATTTGGTCATAGGGATTTCGATAAATGGTTGAATGCCCTCAGGAGAGGAGATAAGGTGATCGTTTTAACTGGTTTCATGCCATCTGGAGTGCCCCATCTGGGTACGGCGATGGTATTCGAGGAATTAAAGTTCTTCCAGGAAATCGGGGCCTCCGTAAAAATTGTAATAGCGGATGCTGAAGCATATGCTGTCAGGCGTGAAGATAGGGGTTCGACGATAAAGCATGGAATCGAATTCATTAAACACGCTATCGCATGGGGGATCGACCCCAATAAATCGGAGTTCTACTTCCAGACAGCTATGAAAGAGTCTTACTATAGGCTTATCCAAATGTTCTCCAGGAAGGTTACAGCCGCTGAGATGGAGGCTATATACGGCGACCTTACGCCAGCGAAAATTATGGCTGCTTTAACGCAGGTAGCCGATATACTGCACCCCCAACTAGAAGAATTCGGAGGATACAAGCACGTTCTCGTCCCGGTCGGAGTAGACCAAGATCCGCACTTGAGGTTTGCTAGAGATATAGCGGATAGGTTTAGTGAAGAACTAGGGTTTGAAAGACCTTCTTCAACATACCATAAACTTCTAAGAGGTTTAGACGGGAACAAAATGAGTAAGAGCAGACCTGACTACGCTATCTTCCTGAACGACGACGAGAACGTTGTAAGAAAGAAGGTGATGATGGCTCTAACAGGTGGGAGAGCTACTGCCGAAGAGCAGCGTAGACTAGGCGGAGAACCATGGAAATGCATGATTCACGAACTATACGTCTACTTCATGCTTAATGATGAAGACGTAAGGAAGATTACGGAAGAATGCGTAACCGGGAGAATACTGTGTGGAGAATGCAAGAGGATAGCCGTAGAACTTCTTGTAGGAAAATTAAAAGAGCATAAGAAGAAGTATGAGGAGGTTGAGAGAACCTTTAACATAGAAAAAATTGTTAAAATACCAGCTTTCTAGATGTATAGGTAGGAAAAATGATTAAATATCTACATAGCTTTCAACAATACTATTTTAGACGGGTCTTTAATCCTGACAGCTAGCGAAGTTATAGCACGAAATGCTTGATACCCGTCTTCAGGCCCTATATATTCTATACTCCCGTTACTACCGTAGACGATATCAACCACGTTATTCTGGGTTGATAAGAGGATACACTCGTCTACTGGGATAAGCGGGTGGACTACGACATCGTCGACCAATTGCCTCACTCTATCTAGGTCAGATATCCCTAGCCTCTCGCTAACGGATAGCAATTTAACGAATCTCGAGGGGTTCAGTATGAGGATAATCGGCTTCCTAGCACCTTTCTTAACCAGTTCTGAAACACCCTGGGCTATATCGCGTACGGATTCTCCTGGGGCATCCCACGGCCCGATTTTAATAACTGAGCCGGCGTTTGACGATAGTGTCTCAATAATAAACCTCTCTTCTTCAGCCACTATTTGAGAGATAGCATTGTATGCTTCAGTCATCTCGGGCAGAACATTGAATTTCTTATGGTATTCTATATCCTTCTGGCTTATCCTGAATCGCGCCGATATATCGGTTAGACGCTCGATCCTCCTCTCTACTTTTCCATCTCTTATGGTTTCTACAGGGACGGATTCTGTGCCTGGACCTAAATTAAGCGTCTTAATCTTTTTACTCAGTATCCTCTGGTCTTCTAGGAACGCTCTTAGGTTGTCACTAACCAATTTAATAAATGAATCGAGCGCACTATCATCGTCTCCCTTTTTCCCAGTTTTCTCACCCACTCTTAGACCTGTAAGCGACTCTACTTCCTCGCCTCCTTTAACCAGCTCTTCAACCTGCTTGGGATCGTATGATTTCAGTAACGCTAGGAATTCTCCAACATGTGTCTTCTCCTCATTAGCTACGTCTTCGAATACCTTCTTCACTTTCTCGTCATCGGTTGACCTAGCGATCTGAAGGTAGAGGTTGATAGCATCTAGTTCGGCGATTATCGCTAGTCTAATAGCATCGACTAGTTCTTCACCAGTAAGTTTCTTCCCGGGAGATATATCGAGAGGGTGTTTGCTTAACACTTTCCACTTACCCAGTTATAACTATTGTCGTTTAATAAATTAATATTTTTCTTTTTCATAGAGGTATAAAATAGCTTATCGTAGCTCTCAACGTATTTTCTCTAGGAAACCCAATACTGCCCTAGCAGGGTCCTCGCTCCTAGTGATTGCCCCTCCAACTATTATTACATCGGGTTCTGCCTGGAGCACGGTATCCAGACTCTCTAGTTTAATCCCCCCGGCTACGCCGAATTTCCCCCCGGTCTCCTTCTTGAACCTGTAGGCTTCTCTAAGTAGCCCTACTGCTGAAACACCGCGTGCCTTCTGGACATCGACTCCTATATGGAAATACACTAGGTCAGCGCCCATCTCATATACCTCGACACCTCTGGTAAAAGGGTCTTTAACATTAATCAAGTCTACTATAATAGTCTTCTTCAGACTCCTAGCAATCTCGATACTTTTCTGTATAGTGTAATCGTCTGAGAGGCCTAGGACTGTAGCTGCATCTGCATTATTCGCGAAAGCTTCACCTATCTCTAATTCAGCAGCATCTATAGTCTTAGTATCGGCTACTACAAAAGACCCCGTAGCTTCTTTCAGGAGCTTCACAGATATATAGCCCCAGTTCTTAATCAACGGTGTCCCCGCTTCAAACCATATCCTCTCGTCTCTCACATATTTCACTATAGCGAGAGCGGTCTCGATAGCTTTGGTCAAACTAGTGTAGTCTAGGGCTATCTGCAGGTAGACCAAGTAGACACCATTTTTATATTCTTAATACGCAACATTTTAATCTGGTGTTTCATCGTGGATATGGATATTGTGGGCTATGCGAAGAGAGTTGTTGAAGAAGAACTATCAAGTATATTTAGGGAAGTCGAATCCAATGTTTCCACTTATTCTAACAGATTAAGCGATATCGCTTGGATTATAAGAGATTTTACTATGAGAGGAGGTAAGAGGCTTAGAGCAGCCCTCGTACTACTAGGTTACTGGAGTAGTAAGTGGGGCGGGGAAATCAGCGATACGGTTAGTAAGGTAATGGCTTCTATAGAACTCCTCCAGAGCTACCTCTTAGTCCACGACGATATAATGGATAGAGACGAGATTAGGAGAGGGGGTCCAACCGTATTCGCATGGTTTAGGGATAGGTGCCACAGTAGCGGCATGCTCGGCGACTGCTACCACTATGGTGTATCACAGGCTATTACAGCCGGGGATCTATTAGAAGCCCTAGCGGTAAGATACCTCTCGCAAGCATCGAGAAAAATAGCCTACGACCTGCTTCAGAAATATACTGAGGGATTGTTCAAAGTCGCTTTAGGTCAATACCTAGACGTCTACTATTCGAGGTTGCCGTTAAGGGAGGTTAGGGAGGAAGATATAATCCTTGTCTACAAGCTGAAGACGGCATCGTACACCGTTGAATTACCACTCCATCTCGGCGCTATAGCCTCGGAGTCGGCTAGCAAGAGGCTTCTCGATGAGCTTTCATCGTATGCTATCCCAGCTGGAATAGCTTTCCAGATAAGGGACGATATAATTGGATTATTCGGTAAACCAGAGATAACGGGCAAACCAGCTGGTAGCGATGTATTACAGAGAAAGAAGACCATACTGATAACAAAAGCATTCGAGCAGTCGAATAGTAGTGACCGGGCTTTCCTCGAAGAAATATATGATAGCTCCCGGGATATAACAGGGGATGATGTAGAACGGGTTAAAAAAATAGTGGTTGAATCAGGGGCTTTAGACTATAGTCTTAAACTAATCGATAACTACGTGGGCGAAGCCGAGAACGCTCTCTCTAATATGCGTGAGGTATCTCCTGGAGCGAGGAATCTCCTCGGCGAACTATTGAAGAAGCTGGCTTATAGAGAGTATTGATAACTACTTCTAAGATATTATTCGTGTTCCTTATCTTTGTTTAGAAGCTTGTATACTTCTTCGGGCCTGAGGGTCGGTGTCTTAGCAAACAGGTATCCGATATATGCTATTGAAGCGAGGATCAATGTGATAATAACGTATACAGTAAAGTAAAATACTTTAGCAAGTATGTCCCGAGGTGCGAAAAACAATACGTAAGTATAGAATAAGAATAATAAGATTGATAAAACGATCATTGCCCAACCTTGTATCATTCTTTTATTCAAAACGATCAACCCCGTGTTTTTAGTTGGAGATTAATACCTGGAAATTAATAAGTGTTTATCGTAGTAGAGATGAAATAAATGGGAAGGAAGAAGGGTAGTATTGAGGAAGCTTTAAAGAGGGTTTTCTACTCGGGGCATAGGGACAAGTATGTGGTTTACGTATTAAACAGGACGCCTCTAGGCGTAGGCGTTAAACCTATTCACGTGAAAGACATCGATGATATAAGAGGAGGCTATATCTATGTGAAAAACGATGTAATACCCTACCACAGGGTTGTTGAAATAAGGGATATTAACGGGAATATTATATTTGCTAGGAAAAAAACAAGCGGCTAGATCCAGCCTCTGAGTTTCATAGCTTTAACAACTCTATCGACTGCTATAGCATAAGCAGCTATCCTCATCGGGTAGTTCCTATACTTCTTCTCCCACTCGTCGAAGACTTTATTAAAGTTACTTGACATTATCTTATCTAATCTCGCAAGCGCTTCCTCGTCTGTCAGCCAGCAACCCATCCTGTTATGGCTCCACTCGATCCAGCTCATGACAACCCCTCCTGCGTTCGCTAGGATATCGGGCACTATTATCACGTCTTTCTTATGCAGTATTTCCTCTGCTTCCGGAGTAGTAGGTCCATTAGCTCCTTCAACGATGAGTTTAGCTTTTATACTATTCGCGTTCTCCCTAGTTATAACGTTTTCTACAGCAGCTGGGACAATAATGTCTACGGGGAGTTCGAAGAGTGCTCTATCATTCGTATATACTTTAACATCCCCCTTCTTGTAATTCACTACTTTACCAGTCGCCTCCTTAACTTTTAAAACTTCGTTGATATCCAGGCCTTTAGGATCGTATATAACCCCGCTCGTATCGCTGACAGCTACTACAGTCGCCCCCCACTCGTAGAGGTATTTGGCAGCATAACTACCTACATTTCCAAAACCGTGGACTGCGACAGTCTTCCCCTGGAGTCCACCCAGCCACTTCTTGGCTGCTTCTCTCACTCCTAGCGCTACACCATAGCCTGTTGAAACAGTTCTAGCTGTTAACCCTCCTAGTTCAGGCGGCTTAGCTGTTACCACACCCCACGCATTGTATCCTACGATCCTACTATATTCGTCGAAGTACCATGCCATTGTCTGTGGGTTTGTATAAACATCCGGGGCGGGAATGTCTACGTCCGGACCTACTTCCTTAGATATCGCAGCGAAATACTTCCTGCTAAGCTCCTCGAGCTCTCTCTGAGACAGGTTCTTTGGATTAACTCTTACAGCGCCTTTGCCACCCCCGTAAGGTATCCCTGCTAGGGCGTTTTTCCAAGTCATCCACATGGATAAAGCTACTGTTTCTCCGGCTGTAGCATTCTCACTATACCTTATACCTCCTTTATAAGGCCCTAGAGCACTATTGTGTTGGCTTCTCCAGCCTATATACGTCTCTATTCGACCATTATCTCTTTTTACAACGATTTTAACTTGAACCAGCTTCTCGGGATGTCTAAGAACTTCAACGATATCATCAGGCAATCCCAGGATAGAAGCAGATTGCTTCAACTGCTGGACAGCCTGCTGGTATACAGGGTCGTTCTCATATAGAGTTGATATGCTCATACATATCCACCCTAAGACCGATTAAAATGTATTTACATATAAAAGTCTTACGTATTTGTATAATATCAGACCTCACACGGTTCTTCATAAGATAGATTCCGAACCGAAGTCGTTCATCATCACGATTTATTATTACCCGGTAGAATTTTTAAATTAATGGTGGATGGTGTTTGAAACCGGCTTTAATAATCGTAGATATGGTTAATGAATTCGTTAAAGGCAGGCTCCGTAGCCCTCAGGCTGAGAAGATAATCCCTGTAATCGCAAAACTCGTTTCTAGAGCAAGAGAATGTAGAGTACCCGTTATCCATGTAGTAGATAGGCACCTACCTTTCGACCACGAGTTTAGAGTATGGGGGTCCCATTCGCTAGCTGGAACCTGGGATTCGGAGATCATAGACGAGTTAAAACCGGGAAGGGACGAGTACGTGTTCCCCAAGAGATTCTACAGTGGCTTCAGAGACACGGGCTTGGATCTCGCGTTGAGAGACCTGGGTATAGATACACTGTTTGTAACAGGCATTCATACACATATATGCGTCTTGCACACTGTTGCCGACGCATTCTACTACGGGTACAAAGTTTTCCTAGTCGCAGACGGCGTAGCAGCATTCAGTGATAGAGACCACTCATATGCCTTAGAATACATGAAGAACGTGTATGGGGCTGAATTGATCGATTCAAGTAAGGCTATCGAATTAATATGTGGTCGGGGATGAAACAACTCTCATGCGAAGACCTCCTCGAAATAGAGAGACTTTTACTAGAGGGATTTGTTGGAAAAAATATTGATGAAGTACTTCCAGTTGTTTCACTCTACCTGAGAGATAAAATAGGGAGGATTTCGATTGCTAAAAAGCTTGGCTTGCCTGAGAGGAGTGTTAGGAATATAGTTGATACTATGAAAAAGTTCGACGAGCACAAGATTAGTGTGTTAGAATCGCTACTTAATAAAATAAATTATTCAGTTATAATCCACGGAAAGATTAATGCAACAGTCTATTCAGGGCTCGATAAGAATCTCTTAGAGAATATTACGAAGAGGATCGTATTATTCAGGGATCTTCTAATAATACGGCTCCAAGACCTCGCCAGGCTATATCTAATAGGTGTAAAAATTGATAAACTCGTATTCCCTGGAGTACCAGGGGATATCATAAGTAGAGAGATATTGGATCTAGATAGGGAGGTACCGGCTAATTCCCTCGTAGTTGTTTGGTCGGGTAGTTACCAGTCTATTAGGGATGATTTCCTGGTAATGGCTAGCTTACTAGCCTTCTGCAGGCAGCTGTTACAGAGCTAGTTTGTTTTCAAAATATAGGACTGCCTAGTCCAGGGATAGTTTGCTAATCATAATCGGGTATAAGAACTGTTCTACCTCCTTTGTTCATCAACCTTATGTTTGTGCCGAAGATTTTTCCAATTTTTTCAACTAGATTTTCAATATCTTCTCTCGCACTGTCAGCTGCTACAAACCCGTTGAACAAGACAACAATCCTGTCACACATATTAGAAGCGAATAGTAAATCATGTGTTGAAACAATCGTGAGAATATTCCTAGACAGGCTCTTAATTAAGGCGCCTACCTTAGCCTTATTTTTTAAATCCAGATGAGTATCCGGCTCGTCGAGGAGGAGCACTATAGGCTCTTTAACTAGGCTCATAGCTATCAGCACGAGCTGCAACTCCCCCGAGCTAAGCTCGTCTAGAAACCTGTCGTAATACTCAGAAACTCCTAGAGCAGAACTTATTTTATCAACCACTTCGAAATCCCTTTTAGTGTAAAAGAAAGTTTTAGACCTCGGATATCTCGCCGCGAGCAGAGCATCCCTGACTCTAACCCTGAGAGCCGAAGGCTCGATATCTGATACGTATGAAACATACTTGTAAAATTCTTTTTTATCTATACGTTGATCGCTTGAATCGATATATATGGTGCCAGTATAATCTACGAGGTTAGCTATCGCTCTAAGCAGAGTGCTTTTCCCAGCACCGTTAGGGCCTATGACGCAGTTAGTTTGTCTATCCTCGAAATACAATTCGTCGATGGAGAGGGTAAACCCAGAAGCATATCTGACAATAAGGTCTCTTATCCAAACCCTAGTCACTTAAACCCCCTAGCCCTCTTGGCTAAAACCCCTAGGAAGAAACCTCCGCCTATTGCTGAGACGATTGCTCCTGCGGGAACCTCACCTACTGATGCTACAAGTATCTTCCTAGAGAAAAGGTCTGCTGATAAGAGTAGTACTCCTGCTATAATCGAGGATGTTAAAAGCACTAATCTATTATCACCTGTTCTTAATAACGCCCTTGAAAGATTGGGGGTTGCTAGCCCGATGAAGCCTATAGTTCCGAAGAAGCCTACGATAATACTTGCCAGACCTCCTCCTATTATGCTTCCCAAGAGCCTTAGCTTGTATGGGTCTACTCCTAGTTGTTTCGCGAAGATATCGCCTAGGAGGAGTACGTTCAGTTTCTTGGCTAGATACAGGTAGCTGGCTGAGGCGACGATAAGTAGGACTATTAATACACTCATATATTCTTTCAGAGGGGTTGTGAAAGAACCCATTAACAGAGAATATGCGTAGGGAAACTTCTGGATAATAAAATAGGATAAGATGAAAGACAGGCCCGAAAACAGGCTAGTAACACCTACCCCTGCGAGCACGTATGACACTTCTCTCCCTCCAAGATATTTCGCGATGGATACTGTAAGACAAAGCCCGGTTAAACCCCCTACAAGGCTTGCTAGAATTGTTTGCGTATAGTTTACGCTGTTTGTTAAGGCAATAGCTAGGTAGGTTGCGAACAAGGATGCTGAACCAACCCCTAGAATGTAGTGGTCTACTAGAGGGTTTCTTAGAACAGTCTGCAGAATACTGCCCGAGTAGCCGAGAATGAACCCTGCCAAGAACGCGTAGGTATCTCTATAAAACCTGTATTCAAATAAGACTCTGTTCTCAATATTTTTAAAGTCTATAGTGTAGACTACGTAGGCAAAAAACGATAAAATAACAATATTGAGTAATAGGGTTTCAAAGTAGAAAAAGATATCTCTATTACCCAGTATATTCTTCAACGTCTCGACCTTATAAACCAGCCTGCCACAATGCCAACGATTAGTGAAATAAGAGCAGAGACTGTTGTAATAATATTACTGTACCATGGTAGAGCTTCTACTGTAATAGTAGAGGTCTCGGTTCTAGTCTCGGTAATGGTTGAAGTAATAGTGTGAGTCACCACCTGTGGTGTCTGGGTCGTTGAAGATATTCCTATAACATTAGCTAGGATATTAGATAATACTTCTGGCGAGTAGCTGATTATAGGTGAAGGCCTGCTTAGTATATCGGTTTCTGTATTATTAAGTAAAACGATCTTTGCCCCAACCTTATCTAACCCGGCTTTCTCAATATCTGATTGTAAAATACCCATGCTAGCAACTAATATAACGCTAGGCTTCCACGAAATAATTTCTTCTAAGCCTACGGAAGCCCACCCATAGACCTGGGCTGCATTAGTTAACCCTAGGCGGGAAATTAGGTCGTTGAAGAACGTAGACCTGCCTGCGACCCATATCCCCTGGTATATTCCGACCACGTAGAGGATTCTTGTCCCAGCGTATTTCTCGAGCAACATTCTCCCCGAGTCTATGGCTTTCTCAATGGAGTTGATAAGGGCTGTAGCATCATTCACTTTGTTGAAGATGACTCCCACAGTGTAGATATCCGAGTAAATATCTTCTACGCTTGTAGCTGAACCACCTTTCAGATATACTACTGTCAGATTGTATTCTTCAAACGTTTTTAAAAGGGGCTTGTGGGCTCCGGCATCAGCTAGAACCAAGTCGGGTTTTAGCGAGATGATTTTTTCAATGCTTATAGCACTCCACCAGTATCCGCCAACATCCGTGACATTATTCTGCTTGAATACTGCTGAAGCATTTAGATACCAGTCGTTGTACGATATCGAATCTACTCCAATAATACTATTGTTTAAACCAAGACTGAGCAGGATTTCAGTTATCGAAGGCGAGAGTGAAACCACCCTGCTAGGAATATACGTTATATTCACTATCCTGCCTAAGGCATCGGTAATCGTCACCGGTGTGCTGTTAGCTAGTATTGTTTGATCCACGTATACTGCCGTGGAGAGTATAAGTAGAATCAATAGGATTATGTGCTTGGACATTTCGTCCAACACCCTTGACTCTATTAGTTACAAACGTGTGCTTTTAAATTTGATGCAGGATCTGTCAACGCGCTAACCTAGTGTATAAATCTAGTGGAAGGTTGCAATTGTACCTAAGGCTTTCTACCTCCATGAAATGTAGCGATGCGGGTATTATTAGAGAATGTGGGATAGGGGGATACTCGTAGTCTCGTAGGCGGGGCAGTAGGTCGGCTATTATAAATTCATCTTTTAAGCCAAGCCTAGCTAACCCTACCCCAATCTTGTCACTTAGGACCCCCCTAGTATCATGTGATAGTAAGACTTCTACGGCTTCCGGTATCGTCATCCACTTCCTCTCCTCTAGCTGAATATCGAGGAGGATTAGCGTGTGAAGCCCGCGTTCAAGATTATCGTATACAACGTTGATAACGTAGTCTACCGACGAGGAATCATAGTACGTAAGAGTTACTGTTCTACCAAGCTTGTAGAAGTGGAGGCCTGTCCGGCTGAAAGCTAGCGTCGAAATCGAAAGCCCGTTGATAAGTTTAACTTTAATACCGTTCTTAAGGGCTTCAACCCTTAAGGCTTCATGTGTTGTAGCAATAATAGGATCCCCTGGCACTAGGATAGCTACGTTCAAATCTTTTGCTTCTTCAAGGATCCTCCTAATACCCTCGCCTTCCAGATCCTTTCTTTTAGCGAGCCTGAAATCCCGCCCTATAATCTCTCTCAGCCTGTCTAACCCTTCGTAGTAGTTAGTATACGTATCGAAATACAGTATATCAGCATTCCTAGCCTCATTCAAAGCTTCAATAGAGATATCTTCAGGCTTCATCCCGACTCCGATCAATAATAACATCGTCTCCCCCGGTTACTTTCTTCCACGCTTTCACCATGTAATATATAAGAACAGCATTGTACAAGACTGTTAATACTGTTGAAGAATACGGCATCGCGTTATAGAAGCTCCTAAATAGGAAGTATGTTGTCGGGCTAGATTTCAGTATAGATACTAGCGGCGTGAGCGGGTTCCCGTATCCGTAGCTGGAATAAAATATTCCCTCGGCAGGCTCCCAGCTCGCGTCTTCTACTATGAAAATATCTCCCCCTGCGATAGTAGCAGCAAATATGGTTAGAAACGGGTATATCAACAGACTGAATATCGGTAGTGAAATAAATAATCTCTTGAGTGTTAAAGCCTCTCTACCCCCAGCCCTAGCACACCATGCGGCGAGGAGCGGGGTCAACCAGGTAAGGTAGTTTAGTCCCCCGACTTTGTTAAATACAAGCATCCCTGCGATTAACAGTATGTAATAATATATTGCATTGCTTCTTGTGATACTGTTTTTGTATAGAGAGACGATAAAAACAATAACGAATGAAAGGAAAGGTATTACCCACAACCATGACAGAAACCGCGGTAGCTGTTGTATGTTGAACTGGGATAGGTAGAGAGGTATGGCCCATAGACTTAGGTCCTGGGGGAACCTCGACTCATGGAATAATAGGCTTTTATATACGAAATTAGTTGGGTCGAGGACCAAAAACGGGGCCGATAAAACTACTATAGGTGCGAGGAAGTACAGTAGTGATGAACGCAGAGCCTTTTCAAATCCCTCGGTCTTCCACATGTACATAAACGGAATTAGCGCTGTAAAGGCGAAAACCTGTTTCATAAGTGTAGCGAGTGAAGCAAATAGAATGCTAATTCTAGGCTTATCTTCTTCGATGTAGATCATTGAGAGAAGGATGAATAAAGCTACGAGCAGGTCGACCTGGAACCCAACTAGCGTACTATAAGCTGCGATATTTATCAACCATAGGAAGCCAGCTCTTGGCCCGTATTTTCTCCTTAAGAAAAAGTATATTAGGTTGAAGCTTAGAATGTAAGGTATTTTGTCTATAGCAACTACCACAGGGTTAGACGGAGACTCTCCTAGATGGAGATATGATGATATAGAATTACCGATCCAGTGAAAGAAAACGAAAACGTATACTGTAAGTGGGAAGTAAGCCGTCTTTAAAGCCTTGGAATATACTTGCGCCAGCCCTTCTCTAGACGCTATATCATACCATTGGACGAAATACCTGTAATCATAGTACGCTACTACGAACGGGGCTGAAACAGCTATGAAAATATTTGCTATAATTAGCGGGATCCAGCTTTCGACAAGCCCTGTAAATATTTTATTTATCATCCTACTCATTAAGTATCCCTGAGCAGGTTGGTATAAAACCAATACTATGTAAGTAAAAAATAAGTAAAAAATAGTTGTGGTGACAGATTTGGAGAATAACATCAAACAGGGCATTGTTTTTATGAAGGCTGGAGGTAGTTTTATAACATTTAAAGATAGACCGTTCTCTCTGAATTTCAAGGCTTTATCGTCGCTAGTTGAAATATTGAAAGGTGCAGACGGTGGGAAAAGAATAATATTAGGGAACGGCGGCGGGAGTTTCGCTCATACAACAGTCTCATTACTGAAAGGGCGTGTTAGCGATAGGACTATGCTTGCTATGTGTCAGGGCACGACGAGACTGTTAAACAAGATTCTGGTCGATTATTTAATCGATAATAGTATTCTAGCTGTCTCTATACAGACGAGCTCGATTATATATGAGGACGGGGGTAGTTTAATAGCGAACCCGAGACCTGTTAAAATGGCTCTAGAAAAGAATCTTATCCCAGTAGTCTACGGCGAGTGCGTATTCTCAGATAGAGGATACAGGGTTGTATCCACTGAGGAAGTCTTCGAGCTCATAGCAGGGGAGATACAGCCTTCGATCTTTATTTTCCTAATGGATGTAGACGGAATATATACGTGTAATCCTGTTGAATGCGGTAACGCGGAACTAATTGATAGGGTTGATAAAAACAATTTTGAAAGAGTAATGAGTATTCTAGCGAATAGCAAAAATAGAGATGTTACAGGGGGCATTTTCAAAAAACTTGAGAGCGCGGTGAGACTTTCCCGCATATTCAAGGTACCAGTAGTGTTAATGAGCGGTTTCAGAGTAGGAGAGGTTGTAAAAGTATTAAACGGCGACGTGAACAGAGTAGCGGGTACGGTCGTAGACATGTCTACTTGAATCCCCAATAGACCGTGCCAGGTCTTTAGTAGCTTACCCGATACCGCACGGTTTTAAACAAGGTATATTGCGAGCGTATTATTTGACAAATCAGTAAACACCTGCCTTTTCCTAGATAGGATGATACAGGTTAGTTTCCTAGTTACCACAATATAGTCTACGAGGCTTTCCCCAGGCGTTATAATTGACAAATACTCTTCGAATCCCAAATCAACCCTTCTCAGGAGATATCTCCCTAACTCGAGTTCGTCACTGCAGCCTTTTGCATCCTGTCTCGGCATGAGCTCTCCGTGTTCTATGTAAATATATTTCTTCTTTTCCCCATCTATTATAAAATAGTCTACCGCGTTCTCGAATATTATAGCCCTGGTTCTCACCTCGATACTATAGCCTCCTTCGATCCTGATATTATCGTTTTCAACGCTCGCGTAGAGGCCTCCACTACCCCAGTTAATACAGTATCTCTTTATTACCCCCACCAGTCGCATTTAAAATTCTTCAACATTAAAATATTTCTAACCTGGGTGGTGTTATGCCTAAGTCTATCGTGAGGATTTTAGAAAGCGAGTTAGCTAGGAGGGGCCTGACTCTACTAGACATATACTCTTTCAAAACACACGATCTGGTCAGGTTGAAAGCCGGCGGCGAGGTTTTAATTATTAAGTCAAACAGGAAGATAAATACCCTAACGGGTAAGGAGGATGTAGTAAAATTCGTTGAGGAAATATTAGGCAGTTTATCGAAAAAGAAATAGGTTCTCTACTTTGCTAATATGGGTTGAGTATTATATAGAGCCTAGCCTTCTCATCTGGAGTACTCAATCTAAAGGAAACTATATTATCGTGATTGCTTAATTCTATAGTGTTTAAACCTTCTTTCAAATCGATTTTTTCAACATCTATTAGCTGGGGAGGTAGACCTAGGTCGTACTCGTAGATTTCCAGCTTGTTAGTTTTAGACGAGTATATTTTAACCCTCTTCGTTTTATAGCCGGTTAACGGTATCCCGCCGAAGTATTTATCTCCGATGAACTCTCCAAGCGTCCTGAATACAACTGGTGGGTTGCTTGATGATATGAGCATGGACTCGCTGGTTTCAACTATCTCCCTGGTGCCAATATCTATCTTAGAAGCATCCCTCCCTCCCAGGTTTGGCATGTTGTTAGTACCGAATAGTATCGAGCCTCCTTTCTTAGTCATGCTCGTTATACGTCCCCCAACAGCTTTTACTATCCTCGCGTAGGGTGGGGTTATGTAGACGAGTAAAGAAGGTCCGTTCACGTAGTTAACCCTTTTTGATACCCCGGCTCCTCCAGGGGAATGCAGTACTCCATGACTGTAAGCGTTGAAAACCGCTAGTATTCCTCCCGCGACTTCTAAAGCGTTAGATCTCGAGGGAGAATACTGGTTACCCGGGAAGTCGAATAATCTTACAAATACTGGTTCACAAATTTCTGGCTCCACCGGGTTCCCTACCAAGACCCCTCCTCTGAAGAAGTGCCAGTACCTCGAATACGCTGCAATAGCATACCCGCTGCCCCTCCCTTCAACACCTCCTCCATCAACACTTATCCTGCTCCAATCTTCTACCTTATAGAATACTATTTTGTTCGAGTATGGGTCGTAGCATTGTACCCCGTCAACACCCCTTCTCCAATCGGGTTGCATATCGAAGCATACGAACTCTAGGTAGAGACTCCCCTTTAGCCCAGGTATATCGCTTACTCTCTCGACAGCACCCTTCTTATAGTCCAACGCGTATATGCCGAGGTTGAAGCTCCCGTCTGCTCTAGCAAGCATAAGCCGGTCGTTTATCCTATCGTAGATTATCTCCGAGACCTCGCCAGCCCACTCCTTCTCGTGATGAACAGAATCGCTCCAGACGAGCCTAACCGATCTCTCACCTATCCTATACTCGTGGACGTGGGAATACTTGTTTCTGAAATCGATCTCGCCTTCAAAACCCCTCCTCTCTTTGTATACAGCTGGATTATGAACCCAGCCTCCGAAGAAGATTGAATCATCTACTGTTTCAACAGCGTTATACGTGTCGCCTCCAGACGCGGGACCAGGTCCTAGGTACTGGAACTTGTAGATTATCTCCTCCTCTCCGTGGTGGAAATGAGCTTCGGCCTCCATCGAGATCGTGTAGTATAATACACCTCTATAGTATTTCAAGCCGAAAACTCCGCCACTACCCCATTCCGGGCCATAGCCTGGTTTAACCAAGTAATCAATATATTTCATTTCGACACCGTATAATCATACAACGCGGAATACAAGGTTAAAAGCATAGCATTCTACTTCAGTATTCTAGAACATTTTAGAATAGCTCTAGTCGATGTGTCAAAGATAGTCTACTATTCTATGACGATTTTGTTTTTCAAAAACAATTAAAAGCTCTCGTTATCAAGAGTGATTAACCTTGTGGATTATAACCTGGTAAATCTCCGCTTAATTACGTCTATGTAATTCGCAGCATCTTACTATACATAGTCGAGGTATGAGGCTTGTTCTACGATTATCCTTCTGCCAGTTAGCCTTTCTATTACGGGTGATTCCATTGCTAGTAGTTCTACGATACGATCGCATGGTAGGTCGCATAGGATTGTTATATAGTATATCCCGCCAAAGCTGTCTCCTTTCAAGGCTACGAATCTACCTGCATCATCGAAGTTCAGCTTCTCTACTAGGTTCAGGATATGTTTTCCTAGTTCTGAAGCAACGGGCTGTTCACGGTAAATAATGTTTTCCACGATATCTCTAATTTCCGATCGCCTGATACCAAAGACTTCCGAGATTTCGAGCGCAAAGCGTAATAGCTTAGATAGGTATTTAACAGCCCTTCTTTCCATATTCCTGACTATTCTTTCATATATTTCCAATAATTTACTCCTCCCATAGATCTCGTATAGGATTGAAAATTCTTCTACAGCTCTCAACTCCCAGTAAGTATCTAGCGCGTTTGGAACCTGTGTTCTAACAGTATTTACTGCTTGGAATAGACTATGACCTCTGAACAGCAGGTAACTGGCCGTCACCTGGCTGCTCCGGCCGATCCCGCCTTGGCAGTGTACGAGCACTTTCTTATCATTACCCAGAAGCCTGTCGATAAAAGCAACAGCACCTACCAGGTCCAAGATTTCGACAGGGTGAAAGTCGGGTGTTGGAATATGGTAGACTTCTACACCGTATTCCTCGAACTCTTGGATTAAAGGGCTTGGGTTCTCTTCCTCCGTGAGCAAGTTCACTACACCGCCGAAGGTTTTCGAGAGCTCTTGGATAAGGCTTAGCGGAGGTCTCTGGGACTGTGCCAGTTGGCTTGGTATTATCCATGCTATATGGAATAGCATATACTAGACCACCTAGCCAACCTTCTTCCTTCTGATACGTGAGATCGAGAATGGTATAGCAAGAGCCATCATAATCGATTGCACCAGGAACGATACGCGGATACCTTTCTCTAACGAGTTTAGTTCGAGAATGCTATTGTTCTGGTATATCACATACCCACTCATTAGTAGCTGCGAAGCTATCTTATACGGGATGTAGTTCGTTATAGATATAATCGCGATATTAAGGCTTAATATAAAGCCTAGGTTGAAAGATATTGTTCTTATAGATGATGCGACACCCCTCCTCTCTGCCGGGACAGAGGCCATTATACTGCTTGTATTAGGCGATACGAATAAACCTGTCCCAACCCCTAGAAGGGTCTCGCCTAGTATGATCCTCGCAATACCAGTCTCTTTGTAAAGAAGGAGGAGTGAAGCCGATGCAAGTAGTAATCCTGTGGAGGAGATAGTGAAATAGCCTAGCCTATCAGCTAGGTAGCCTCCTACTAGCCCGAATAGGAGATATGCTAGTTCGTATGGGATGAGGTATAGTCCTGTCGTGCTCGGAGACATCCCTTTGACTACCTGGAAGTATAGAGCTAATAGTGTCATAGATGCTCCGAAACCTATAGAGTACAGGAGTTGGGCTATTATCCCGCCTGTAAACATCCATTTTCTAAATAGATTGAAGTCGAGAGCTGGGTTTCTAGACCTAGTTTCATGTATAGCGAATATTGCGAATAGGATGATAGAAGGTATTAGGAGAAACAGGTATAGTTCTGCGAAGCCGTACCCGAAAAGTGTTAGAGACAGTAATAGGGTTGTTATCGAAGAAGTAAATAATGCGAATCCCGCAATATCCAGTCTCTTTTCTTCGACCGGTAAATACACGTCTTTCAATCTCATAATACTCCATAACAAAATCGCCATCGATAATGGGAATTGTATTAAGAATATCCATCTCCACCCTAGGGCGTCAATTATAAATCCGCTGATCGTTAAACCCAGTAAAGCACCAATCCTCCAGGATACCTGGTTAACCCCTAGCCATGTAGCTAAACGCTCCTTCGGTACGTTATCCGTTAGGATAGTGACGGTTAAAGACATGAGGAACGCCCCGCCGACCCCTTGCATAAACCTGGATATAATCAATGCTATAGGCGTCGGTGATAATCCAGCTGATAGAGCTGATAAACCGAAGAGTAGTATCCCTAGGTCAAAAAGCCTCTTCCTACCGTATAGGTCTGCCAACCTCCCAATAATTAGTTGTACAATCGTAGAACCCAGCATGTATCCCTGTATAATCCAAATCATCTCCCAGATATCGGCACCAATACTTGATGCTATAGTTGGAAGCCCTACGACGGCAAGCCTGGCGTTAAAACCTGTTAGAAAGTTAACTAGTGATGTTACACTTATCACCTCGAGGATTCTTCTATCAACATTCCGGAGGGTCATAGCAGTCACTTAACTTTTCCCAGCACTATACTAGAGAGTTTAAGTATTGATTTACAAGGGTTAAATTCATTAAAAGCCCGGCTAGTTTTAAACTTTCCAGAATCTATTGAATGCTGGTGTAGGCATGGAAGCTAACGTTCTCCAACCGAATACGGCTAGCGATACAATAGCAGAAGACGCTGCGATCCCTGCCTGGTTCGCAATAGATGTCGGGCTAGCATTGTATAGAGTAGGGGGAGACGAGGAGAGACATGAAGCTAAGGAGATAGTTTGGAGAGCGGTTACCGAGTGGGTCTACGAAATAGGGCCTTTAAAATACTATCCAGGCCTTATAGACGAGCTCTCTGGGTTAGTTAAGAAAAGGCTATGGGATACAGATATCGATTCAGAACTCCTCGAGGAGGCTATGGAAGCAGGGGCTGAATGCAAGTTGGCAGGCATCGGGAAGAAGCCTGATCCCGAGACGATAAGTTACTGCAGAGGGGTTGCTAGCCTTGTGCTAGATTCTCTAGGCGTAGACGCAGAGAAGATATTTTCTAGTTTCAGGGATTTCCTGAACGAGCCAGAGTTCTATTCTACGCTAATAGGGTTGTCACTTATACTAGCGTCTAATTTTTAATCTGGATACCTTATTCTTCATTTTATCAATTGGTGGCTATCTGTGGATAAGTGGGGTATTGTTAAGATACAGGTTATTGTAACCTACATTGTCATCTCGGTTTTGCTGATTGCCTTACAAATTATTCTCATTCCAAATATTTCCTATGGCGTATTCCCAGGTACTTCGGAGATAACCATAGCTCCCGTGGGTAGGACGGGTATTACTATAGCCTTCTATAACGATGCTACCTCGAGAGAATTCGTATCCTCACTAGTAGGCTTCAACCCTGTTATAGATATAAAACCAGGAGATGGGGGCGAGATAGTCTTTGTAAGAGGGTACGGCATAGACTGGATTCTCACATTGCTCACTATAACAGGCTTAGGGGTACTCGTCTTAGGCATAATAAGGCTAGACCTCGAGCAGTTTTCTGCGAGAATTATGCTAATCGTTCTACTACTGTTGGTTTTCTCCTCTTTAGCCATATACGCGTACAACGTGCTTGTGATAGAGAAGACTCCTGTTGTAAACGGATGGTATGTTAGAGTAAGTGATAGGCCTGTCGATAAAGTAAATATCACGGGGATAGGCTACGAGATGGGTGTACTAGACTACTTCAACGGGAGTTACCTGGTGAATATAAGGACTAATGCTAGCATAATAGCGTTCTATTCTCCTTCACTCGGCCTCGAGTATTGGCAGGGCTGTATAGGGACTGAAGGCGTCCAGTATTTATCAAAATACGTGAATTTCACAGACAATGTTTACGTGCTAATACAGCCGTGGAATTCCTCTGTGTACTACTCTAGGATTACGTTTACGCGGTTTAGGAGTGGTTTAGAAGGCTTGTTTTATCTAACGCTCTCTATCCTAGTACAGACCATAGCTGTCGTAGCAGGAGTTTACAGCCAGCGTCTAACGAGGAGTAGACGTTGAGCTAATGTTTCTTAATCGTGTTTATTACCTTTATTATCTCTCTAGAGCTAAGTTTCTCGACTCTGAGGTATTTATGGGAGATCTTCATAAGGCTCTTATTATCGCCCCCGATCATAACCGTGATCAACCTAGCGTTAGCTTTCTTCAAGCTGAAAAGCACTTGCTGCTCGGCGATACGGTCTATCCCGTCTGTTATTAATATTATATCGGAAACACCGGGTGCTTTCTTAGTCCTCAGGTCTACAGTTGCTGTTATTATAGCCCTGGATATGTCCGTTCCACCACTACCTTTCACGCTAGCAATATAATCTATCATATCGATCACCTTCCTAGCTCTAATTTTACTCTCTATACTGACCAATGGGTATGTTATACTATCGAAAAATCTCAGGTAGAAATCTCTGTGCTCATGGCTTGCTTTCAAGAATGCGGCGATCGCTACAGCTTTAGCCCACGTGATTTTAATACCGTCCATGCTACCGCTCTTATCTAGCAGTACATATACAGGGCCCCGGCCTTTCGACAATACCTTCCTGTAGAGTAATAGTCTACCCTCAGCCAGCCTCAGGAAGAATAATTCCTCGGGTAATGCAAGGTTAGATGCTACAATCCTCTCAACATCCCTGCCGAGCTCGTAGCTATCGTACTCTCCGTGCCTGTGCGCGGATTTTTCCTCGGGAGTAGATATAATCCAGGGTTTGAACCCTCTTATAAGGTCTAGTATTTTATTAATCTCTATATTGCGGGCTAGTTTAATCAGGTCGATAGAATACTCTTCTAGTTCGTATAGGCTCGAAGAACCCGGTTGATCGCCTTCTGCTAATCTTTTCAGTGTTTTAACATTGTCGAGTAGTTTCGAAGTAGACTCTAATGCTTTCTCAACAGTCTCTTTTAAATCAATACTCTGCTCTCCCTCTCCTTTTGGAGTACCTGTTCTCCTACTCGTTTCTTCAATAGCTTTAAGGACTTCTGAGGCTATGATCGAAGCGGCTATAGAACTTATGAAAGAATCGAGCATGGTCTTACTTTTGACTTCACCGTATTTACTCGAGTTTAGCACGTTTTTTATAATAGTCCATTGCTCGCGCAGCTCTTCTGGTATATTCTCGCTTAATACAGCTGCTGGCAGGTAGAATGTATAGAACAAGTCTATCCCGAGACTACTACTAATATGGGTTTGTTTCCTACCAGATAATAATATTGCCAGCTTTTCAACTTTCTGACCCCTGTAGCGTACAACAGGATCCTGGTAATTAATGCCCTGTAAAACCCCTTTTACAACATTTTCCAAGCCGACCACTATATCGTGAGTTTTCTCTTTATCAGATCCAGCAAATTATCTATTTCAACTATCAGGTTCGAAGCCTTTTCTCTAATTCTATCATCGCTTACTTCGTTCGATAATCTTCTAACCTTTTCTCTAACCGATTCGAAACTCCTGAGATAGTCCACTAACCTAGGGTCTAGGTCTGAGAGCCTGTTGACAAACTTGAATGTCTCTCTTACATTAGTCTCGATCTCAGATAATTCCCTGAGTATTTTCTCGCTTGTTTTCACTTCTTCTAATAATATTGCGTATATCTTCTCGTATTCTTCTCTATCCCTTGCTAGAACGTATTTTAAGGCTATCAAATCTTCTTCTGAAGCCTTAAGCCTCTTATTCAAAATCGCCATTGCCGCAATAGCTTTCAGGGACTTTCCTTTCCTCCTATCTGTTACATGTATACCCTGGTCTTCAACTATCGCGAAGATTCTAAGCAATTTTTCTTTCACACCGCTAATGTCAACGGATAAGACCAGTTTGTTTATCTCGACTATATCGCTCATGCTTAAAACAGGTTTAGTATCCCCGTATTCCCCGCGTTCAATCTTCCACGATGCTTCGAGAAGTTCGCCCCATTTGTCTTCGGATACCGGTCTAACGAAATGCCTGAATAAGAATCTATCGTATAATGCTTGCAACTCCGGCTCATCTGGTACATTGTTCGAGGCGGATATCAGCGTCCATAACGGGACCTTAATCTCGTTATACCCGTCGTAGATTATTCTCTCGTTCATTAATGTAAGAAGAGTATTTAGAATCGCGGAGTTTGCATTAAATATCTCGTCTATAAACGCGATCTCGGCTTCAGGCAACTTATTCCTCGTAATCCTAACGTACTTCCCTTCTCTCAAAGCACTAATATCTAGGGGGCCGAATAATTCATCGGGCTCTGTGAACTTTGTGAGAAGATACTTAAAAAACCTGGCATTGACGAGGTCGGCTGCCCTCCGCGCTAGTGCTGATTTAGCAGTACCAGGCTCCCCGATGAGAATAACGTGTTCTCCTGTGAATATACCAAGGCCCACAACCAAAGACTCTTCTTCTCTCCCAACAAATGGCTTGGAAAGTTCGTTGACAAAACTTCTAGCCTTATCGAGCAACTCCTGTACACTGCTGTTCATTGAAACACCAATTTATCTTTTAATGAATTAGACTCTCATTTATTCTTAATCCGTCTTCGTTCCAAGCCTCCTTCTTTTCCAATCTCTTTATCGCCTAAGGGAAAATACTATTGTAGGATACAAGAGGGTCGCCGGGTAACCCTTTCGAGCCAAAGACTATATAGGCTTGAGATAGCACAATGAATTAGCTGAAAGATACATGTTGGGCAAGTATGCTGCTGTAGTACACGTTGTAGTTCTTAATCATTGAGCGGCCATGAAAACTTTAAACGAGGTATTTTACATCTAACCCGATTCTTTAAATACATATGCGTATACAATTGTCTAATGGTGTGGAAGACGCCTAGGCGGGGACATTTCAAGAGGAGGTCTATCTACTGGGCTTGGATAAGGCTTTCAGCAACTACTTCGAGAGGTAGCATCTTAGGGTTTCCAGATTTGAGGAAAGCAAGGCTTATGGCTGAAGCCGAAACATAGCGATTTAGCCTAGTAGAATTTGTTTATAAGCATGGCGATTACAACTGAGAGTATTGTTGCAGGGATAAGGTATTTATATGTTTTCTTAAGATCGGACCCAAAATATTCAGATGAGAGTACGAGGCATGTGTGGACAGGGCTTAGCATACTGCCTACGAAGCCCCCTAGGAATCCGTAAAACATGTTTTGTGTATTGATATAGGGTTTGAATACAGGGAATGCTATCGAGCTGAAAGTGAACTCGAACCCTGTTGCTATGACAACGAGAGCTGTTACAGTGAATAACCCGGCTTCAACCGGTTTTATAAAACTACCTATTTCGTAAGCTAGATTACTGTTGGCGATAGCATAGCCATAGATCAGACTTACCACAACGAGAAGTATTATACTAGGTGAAAGACTGTATTTTAACGCGTCTTTATGTTGGCTTAAACCCACTCTGTATATAATCGAATAAATTGCGATTACTATGGTCACCGAAGCATACACGCTTAGATTCAGCCCTAGATTCAATATTGCTATAGCTGCGAAAGGCCAGAAATGTATTATATCACTTATCCTACCGTTATTGCTTTTACGGGTTTTCCTCATTAGTAAATATACAAAGGGTAGACCACTTACTATGCTAGAAACCATTATAGGCAGATTCCTCAGGGTGATCTCTTTAACATCGTAGCCGAGGATATAAGATGCTATGAGAACTCCCTGGTATAGCGGCCATACCGTTATCCATATATGTCTATACCAGAAATTCAGAAAGGTCTTAGACTCAGGGGTTAACCCGTTCTTCCTATAGACGTTATCTACAAGAGTTGCTGAAACATATGCTCCCCCAGGCATCGGTAGCAACCCTACTAGGGCTGGAATACCTACTGCGGCCAGCCTGGGATTTAATGTTTCAAGGGCTTCAACAGCCTTCTTGGAATACTCTGTTGTTTTGAATAGTTCTGCGAGATACATTGAAGCTATTAACGCTGCTAGAGTAGCTAGAAAATTATAGTTGAAAGCGTTAAACCATATCTTCAAAAATCCTAATTTATAGACTAGGAGAGAGAATATGAGTAGCGAAAGGGAGACAGTGACATACGGCTTAAACCCTGTTAATAACAGTATGATCATTAGGCTAATGGCTATTATGAAGGCTATTGACGCTAGCATTTCTCCCTCACTGTTGAATTGGATGGAAATCCAGGGCTAATCTATAAGAACAGGATTTTAAAATAGGATACTATAGGGCTTTCCATGATAGCGAGACTAGGTAAGAATACCTTAGTAATACAAGAAGCATACTCCCACTGGGATATCCAAGACGTATTAAACGATATAAACCCTATACTTGTCTCAGGGGGTTATCAGCCAGCATATTTCTTCAACGGGACACCGGTCATAGGCCAGGGCGGTTTCTCTGTAATTATAAAACTAGGTAAAGAGTTGTCAGAAAGCGATATGAGGCTTATTAGAAGGCTATTGTCGATCAGGGGTATTAAGGTAGTTGAAGAGGTGTAGAACGCGTTGAGGCCCGAGTTTGTCTATAATAAAATAGTTGAAGAACTAATGAAAAACAAGTCTGTAGCGGTAGCGACAATTATATCAAAAGAGGGTAGCGGGCCCAGGGATATTGGTGCCCAACTGGTAGTTACTGAAGATGGAGTTAAATATGGGACTATAGGTGGAGGAAGCCTCGAGAATATAATATATGAGGAAGCGGTTAAGGCTCTCAGGGAAGGAAAGCCTAAGCTCCTTAAGCTGGCTTTGAGGAGGGATAATATCCCTAGTGATGCGATACCTACAAACCAGTTATGCGGAGGAATTGTACAGGTATTTATAAACGTAATACATCCAGCTCCTAGGATAATAATAGCCGGGGGAGGGAATGTTGGAAAGCCGATAGCCGATATCGCAAATGTGATAGGGTTTAGGGTCGTAGTAATGGATGAAAAAGAAGAGTTGGCGAACCCGCTGAGATACCCGTACGCGGAGAAAACAATAGTAGGTAAACTCCCTGAGGAAGTAGGTAAGCTCGAGTTCGGGAAGAACGATATTTTTATAATAGCCTACGGCGAGGTAGAGACGGATTACCAGGTTCTGAAAAAGCTTGTTGAAATGAAATTCCCAGGCCATATATGGGCTTTGTGTAGCAGGAATAGGTGTTCGTGGATGATTAAAAGACTGTTAGACGAAGGCTATGACCTTAAGGATTTCAAAGGAAGGCTCCACATGCCTGCTGGATTAGATATCCGTAGCGATACCCCGGAGGAGATCGCTGTAAGCATCCTGGCGGAAGTCATATGTGTTAGGAAGCAGTGTAATATACCAGTTAACTCCATGGATATATCGAATATTCTAATAAAATAGCATCATGTTACTAAATGTATTTCCCAACGATCCTAATCTTGAGCTCTCTCAGTTTCCTAAGGGCTCTCAACTTCTCTTTGTCTCCAAGCCTAGACCTATTTACAATATCCTCGAGAGTTTCAACAACCTCCTCAGCCTCTCTCCTCCTAACCTTGTACGGAACCCCGTCCTTACCCCCGATCGCATAGGAGTATACAAATGGGTCGAAGGGTGTATCAACCCGGTCGTTGAAAGAAGGCGGTTCATCATAGATCAAGTGGCTAACCAGGGCTAGAGCCCTCATCGTCTTAGGTCCTACTCCTTTTATCAATACAAAGGATTCCAACCCATCAATCTCGACATCTATCTTAGTAAATAACTTGTATAATTCAAAAGGATTCGGCAGAGGCGTGTAGACAGAGATATCCCTACCACGATAATTTAGCTTGAAGACAGCGCCGGAACCTGTTTCAGTAAGATAATTCATCAGGGTTGTCTGTCCTCTAACAGAGTTGTAGGCTTCGGAATAGAGCCTTACGATCCTGCCTAGATCCTCTCTAAGTAGATCGTTTAATACTCTCCTCAATCCCTCGGCTTCGGAGCTAACCATATTGATAACTTTTTCAGTCTTAACGCCTGAAACAGCTTCATGGGGATCGCTGAAGAATGTCGTATCATGCTTCCAGTGGAATCTCCTGGCCAGTTTAGCTTCAGTATTCATACCCTGCTGGACAATACTCCACCTCCCACTCTCTGATAAGAATAAAGCGTGATGGTATAGGGAATACCCTGTTTGGAAAAGGCTCGAATCTATTTTGGCGATAAGTCTAGAGGCTTTCTCGATCCTAGCTGCTAGACCCTCGTCTAGACCTAGTTTTCTCACGGCTACCGGTATTTCTTTTGGAACCATTCTAGCATTTTCACCTTTACCCCCAAGCACTAGGAATCCTAGCTCATTACTTCTCCAGGTAACTGTTTTCAAAACGCCTGTCAGCACGGTTGTAGACCCGCTGCTATCCCAGTCCATGCCTATAATATTGCTAAATGCTTGAAACCAGAAGGGGTTGCTGAATCTCTCAACGACCTTATCAGGACCGTATTCGTCAACCATGATTTTAAGGATGGATTCGCTCATTCTCTCCATTATCTTCAGCAGCCAGGCTGGCACAGAACCTTCGTGTAGAGGGAGCTCTGATATTCCCTCCAGGGACATGGTTTGCATCTTCCAGGTTCTTAATTTCTTATATTATCTACAAACCCTATTTATCTAAAAACACTCTATAAACCGGGTTATGTATATTACGTCCTCGTGAGAACAGATGAAGGTGTTCTCGTTTTGAGAAGAGCTGCTTTCATAGGCAGGTTCCAGCCTTTCCACAACGGGCATTTAAAGAGCGTAGAGTATATTCTCGGAGTATACGACGAGGTCGTTATAGTTATAGCGGCTGCTCAATACAGCTATACGCTAGACAACCCGTTTACAGCTGGCGAGAGAATAGAAATGGTCAAGAGAGGTCTCGGGGAATTGTATAACAGGGTTTACATAGTGCCTGTAGACAATATCCCCAGTAATTTCGAATGGCCCCGTCATGTCCTTAACTATATTCCTAGGGTGGAGCGAGTATTCAGTAATAACAGGTTTGTTAGAATGCTTTTTGAAAACTACGGCTTGGAAACAGGTACTACGCCAGTAGTTGAAGGCGTTAGCGGTAGCATAGTGCGTAAGCTCATGGCTGAAGGAGGCGATTGGAAAAGGCTTGTCCCATCGGGTGTCGCCGAATTCATAGAAGAGGTAAACGGGGTTGAGAGGGTTCGTTCACTGTATAATCTAGGAATATCGATGAGGGGGGAGAGGTTTGAAGGTTAAAGCATCGATACTGGTTATTGGAAGCGAGATCCTTAAAGGCATTACACTAGATACTAACTCGAACTGGCTTGCCAAGAAACTGACAGACCTAGGTTTCGAAGTAGTACGGGTGATTGTCGTACCAGATAGCAGGGGGGATATAGAATGGGGTGTGAAAACCCTTCTACAATTCTCAGACCTCGTGATAACGACGGGCGGGCTAGGGTTTACAGAAGACGATATTACAGCCGAGTCTATTGCTAGCTCTATCGGCTCGAGATTAGTATTCAACGAGGAAGCATTTAGAATGATAGCAAGCAGGTACGGTAGTGAAGCAAACAAGTTTATCAAAGCCTCTTATCTACCCGAGAACGCTAAGGCTCTACCCAACGATGTAGGAGTATCACCCGGGTTCATAGTAAAAGTAGGCGATAAGATATTGGTCTCGCTCCCAGGGGTTCCGGCAGAGATGAAAGATATGTTCGAGAAATACGTTGAGCCACTACTCCAGGAGATGACAGGCAGGGTTTCCGTTAAAGCCTTCGTGCGAACAAGACACCTAGTCGAGGCAGAGGTAGACAGGTTGATATCGTATCTTCGAAGAAGAGAAGGCGTTTATATAAAAACCCACGCCGAGAAACCGGTCAGGTTAACGATTATTGTCTACGGGAGAGACGTTAGGGACGCCTGCGGTAGACTCAAGGGTTTGATCCAGGAGGTTTCCAAGTCTGTAATTGTAGAGGATATTGAAATGCCTAGGGAATGCGTAGAAAGTGCCGCCGCCGGGATTTGAACCCGGGACAACCGGATCTCCCCTGGGCCTCCAACCCCGGTTATTCAACCCGTATGAGTCCGGCGCTCTAGCCGGGCTGAGCTACGGCGGCGGTTCATTTATATTTTAACAATCCAGCTTTTATATACCTTTTCCATTCAAATACGTAGGGATAAAAGCTACTCTCTGATATATGGTTTGCCAAGCCACCTAGGACCTCTCGCCTGCCTAGAGACTACTATCAAGGACAATGTTACAGCTAAGTATGGGAGAGCTAGTAGGAAGTAGACGAGGTCTGGTCTTCCAATAGCATTGAAGTAGCTTTGAGCCGAGATCGCAATAGACCATGAGAGACCAAATATGAGTGAGCCAATGTATGTTCTCGCCGGATCCCATTTACCGAAATATACTAGTCCTATTGCTATGAAACCTATACCATACGTTAGATTCTCGTAGAATACCTGTGTGATCCCTATGCTTAAGAAGGCACCTGCCAACCCCGCTAGTGCTGAACCGGTTAGCACTGAAACCAATTGCATTAGGTCGACGTTGATTCCAACAGTATCAGCTGCCTTTGGGTTCTCGCCAACGCTTCTAATCCATAAACCTATTTTGCTACGATATAATAGTATCCATGCTCCTATGACCAAGATATATGAGAAGTACACCATATCCAACTGTTGGAATAGCGAGGGCCCTACAATAGGTATCTCGGATAACAAAGGAATGCTTATCGACTGAGGGGGGCTAATGTAGACTTCTCTCATTCCGTAAATAGTCCTATACAAAAAGTCGGATAAACCGAAGCCTATAAAGTAAAGGCCCATTCCGGTGATTGCTTGATTTAATTTAAGGTATACTGAGAAAACAGCTAGTATCAGACCCATTAAGAGCCCGACAGCGACTCCAGCTAAATACCCGAGATAGTAATTACTGCTAACTAACGCTATATGATATCCTGCGAAAGCGCCTAGAAGCATAATCCCGTCGATGCCTAGATTAATAACCCCTGCCCTCTCGCTAATAACTTCCCCTATGCCTGCTATAGCTAGAGGTGTTGTAAGAGTCACACCAAGCGATAGAATAGATGTCACTATCCTATCCAAGCTCATTTATTTCACCTTTATAATTTTTACCTCATAATAAGCGAAGAGAGTTGTTATAAGCACGAAAAGGTATATAAAGCCTTCTATCGCCTTCGAGAAAGTGTATGTGAGATGGGTAGCTATCTGAAGGAATGACGAACCGCTATATATAGTGCCGAACATTATCGAAGCGGCTATGACCCCGAGAGGGTGATCTCTTGCTACAAGTGATACAATAATAGATGTATACCCTAGCCCTATGGATATGCCTTCAAATAGATAATGAAGATTTCCAACTACTTCAACAGCTCCAGCGATTCCGGCTAATGCCCCACTGTAAGCCATGCTGATAGAAACCCACTTTCTCACATCTATCCCGGCATATCTCGCAAAATCAGGATTCGAGCCCATTACCCGTATTTTAAATCCGGCTTCGGTATGGAACAATAGGAAGTATGAAATGACAGCTAGCAACACTGCTATTATCAAGCCGGCGTTTAAACCTGAAGAAGGTTCGAGTACTGGGAGAACAGCTGTTATAGGTGGAGACATCGGATATAATTGTGGGCTGGGCAACTTGAGAGGTCCTCTTAAAATCCATTGTAGGATTCTATAAGCTAACCAGTTTAATATTACCGTTGTTACAACCTCGTTTATATTCATGTAGCCTTTTAAGACACCTGCTATCAGAGCCCATAAAGCACCGCCTATAGCAGCTGCTATAACCGCTAGTGTTACAACCAAACCATCATTTAACCTATCCTGCAAATTTACTGCGATATACGTTGCTAATATCGCGCCGATAATATATTGGCCTTCTGCACCTACATTCAATACGCCAGCCCTATTAGATATAGCTATGCCTGAAGCCATTAACATAAATAATGTTGCTTGGATTAATGTTTGCATGAATCCCGGAAAGGTTGTGAGAGAGCCTTGGAGGAACGCAGAATACCCTTTGATAGGATCTACTCCGGCCCAAACCATTAAAACGCCTCCAACGAGAAACGCTAAAAGGAAGCTTATAACAGGGGCTATTACTAAGATGGCTGGTCTCACAGGCCTGGGTCTAATCCTTACTACATAACCCATGCTTTCTCAACCTCTTCCAGCGACATCTTTTTCGAACAAGTCATCATTAGACCAATATCTTCAATACTAATATTGCCTGGTTTGAAAACACCCATTACCTCACCATTGCAAAGCACAACTGTTTTATGGCTTAGAGATAGAACCTCCTGTAGATCGCTTGATATAAGTAATATCCCGATACCTTTCTTACTAAGCTCTATAAGAGTGTTACGGATGTATTCGGTAGCAGCTATATCAAGTCCTGCGGTAGGCTCGTTCGCGATAAGCAGTCGGGGGTTTCTTTCAATCTCTCTTCCAACAATAAGTTTTTGAATGTTCCCGCCTGATAGTTTACCAGCATTCACAAACACGTTAGGGGTTTTAATGTTGTATTTTCTCACAATCTGTTCAGCATATTCTATCATTGTTTTTCTATCTAGGGGCTTCAATCCTATTCTCTCTATGAAGCCGATTCTGTTTTTGTAGTAAATCTTTTCAAGATAAATATTCTCGTATACTGGGAGGTCTGGTGCGATCCCATATCTTAATCTCTCATCTGGGATTAGGGATATGCCTAGCCTAATCCTTTCTTCAACAGGCTTACTGGTTATGTCTAGCCCGTTAAAAACTATCCTCCCTCTCCACACTTTTCTTAAACCATACAGTGCTTCTGCTAACTCTCTCTGACCACTTCCAGCAACACCGGCAACACCAACTATTTCTCCCTGCTTAACAATAAGCTTAACACCTTTTACAGCATCCTCACCTCTCTCGCCTTTAACCCACAAATCCTCTACCTGGAGGAGAATGCCTCCAACATCCTTATTCTTGTCTTGGTATGATTCAATAACGAAATGATCCGCACCTATCATTAGTTTCGCTAGGAGTTTTACATTGGCTTTCTCTCTTTCAACCTCTCCTACCACCTTACCCATTCGCATAACGACTATTCTATCAGCTATTTCGAGAACTTCATCTAATTTATGGCTTATGAAAACTATTGAGATCCCTTTTTGTTTCAGTTGTTTAAGAGTCTTAAACAGTTCTTTTACTTCTATAGGAGACAATACTGAGGTAGGTTCATCTAGCACTAGGACTTGCACTTTCCTGAACAGTGCTTTAAGTATCTCTACTTTCTGTTTCTCGCTAGCTGAAAGCTCGTAAACTTTTCTCAGCGGGTCTACAAATAAACCTACCTCTCTCATAAAGTCTCTTATCATATCTGCTAGTTTGCTTGTATCATAGAATACTTTGAAGTTTTCAGCTCCTAAAACTATGTTCTCTGCGACAGATAGATCTTCTACGAGCGTGAAATGCTGATGTACCATTCCTATCCCGTTTCTTATTGCGTCTTTAGGAGATCTATGAACTACCTTCACATTATTGACGTATATCGAGCCTTCATCAGGAAGATAAAGTCCATACAATATATTCATTAGAGTCGTCTTACCCGCTCCATTTTCTCCAAGCAGGGCAACTATTTCTCCTCTACAGATTTTGAAATCTACATGATCGTTTGCTACAACCCCTGGAAATTTTTTCACAATACCTCTCATTTCAACTACTGGTTCACATATTGAACCAGGCATCTGGTAAGCAACCTCGGAGGAATGTTTTAAAGAAAAATAGGATTAAGGTGTGAAACCAGTTGATATGGTTCCATTGATTATACCCCTAATTATATCCTGTGCTTTATTCCACAAGTCCTGTGGGCACGCAGGACCTTGTATCAGCTTTATGCCACCGTTCTCTAAATTAGCCCAATAATACTTTCCGCCCTGAGCCAGCTTCCCCGAGATATAGTCATTATAGAACTGGCTGTAAACAGCGCTCCAGTCCCAAACTTCTCCTACTAGCAATTGCTCGGCATACATCTCCGGATGATAGGTTGAACTAGGCATTATCAAGACGCCGGGAAATTCCTTCACCGCACTTATAGCGCCTAATTGGACTCCGTCACCCATCGACTTGATAACATCTACATGGTATTGCTGTATTAGGCTCTCAGTTGCCAACTTTGCTTTAGTTACATCGTGGAAATCTCCTGTATATATTACATGTAGTACTTTGTCAGGGTCGTATCCAGCGTATTTAATACCGTTTCTCAAACCGATTTCGCACAGGCCTAACTCGGATACATTCATCCCGGCTACATAACCGATTTGCTTGGTCTTAGAAACTTGGATTGCTATAAACCCCTCGACAAAACATGACTGATCAGTCCTTATATTAGCACCGCTAACCTGGGGGCCTACATACTCTTTAGCTCCTGCGATCGCTAGGTAGTAAACCCCGGGAGTCTGGTTGGCTAGCTGGGCAAAGGGAGGTCCGAACTGGAAGCCTACTCCTATTATTAGCTTGAATCCTTGCTGAGCATATGATCTCGCAACGCTTATAATCTGGGTTGGATCGTATACACCCTGTACCCAAGCATATTTAACGTCGGGGTGGCTGCCGACAAAAGCAAGCATTGACTGGTAGCCTGCCTCATTCCAGGCGGTATCGGTTATGCTTCCTGGGAATATGAAAGCGATAGAAACTTGGGTTGGAGTCGTAGTTTGAGTAGTGCGGAGACTAGCTAAATAATACCCTGTTACACCTGCTATTACGGCTACAGCGATAATAATAGCGATTAGAGTAGTGTTTCTCATAATTTCTACCTATATGTATATTTATGTTGACCATATATATAAAGGTTTCATTTTTGTATAATTCCATATATAGAACCAAAAGTTATAAGATTGATTCAATATATATAAATCGGTAACTAATATATGTAGACACCAGTTAAGGCGTGTTGAATGTTCCCGCAATTGAAAATCCGTTTTTTCGAGCAGAGAGATCTCGACACGATCCTCGAGATCGAAAAAGAGTGTTTTCCTCCGGAAAAAGCCTACGACAAATACGTATTTGAACAGATAGCAAGTCTCCCAGGCAACATATTTATTGTAGCCGAAATTAGTGGGAAGGTGGTAGGATATGCTGCCGGTTTTATTGAGGATAGGATAGGGCATATAGTATCTATAGCGGTTAAACCCGCATGGCAGAATAGAGGAATAGGTAGTATGCTCCTCGACAGCCTTGAGAGACTGCTTAAATCTAGAGGGGCTGTATGCATTTACTTAGAGGTCGCGGTAAATAATCGGAAGGCACTTAACCTATACCTTAAGAAAGGGTATAGGATTATCTCCCTTCTCGAGAAATACTATGGTAGTGTCGACGGGTATTTAATGGAGAAATGTCTTCCCCAGGAGTAAAAGGTCGGATGTATCCATATTAAAGTCTCTGAGCAACTTACTAACACAGGGGGTTTACATGAGGCTTGGAACCAGGCTTGTGAACCCGGAGTTCAGCGACCAATACGGTTCTTACATCCCACCTATATACATGGGGGTTGTATACGAGTATATCGATTTCGACTTGGGACTCGCTAGGTATACTGATAGAGGGACATACATAAGATATGGGAGAGAGGAGAATCCAACCATAAGAGTTTTAGAGAAGGCTTTAGCTTCCCTTGAAGAATCTGATGATGCACTAGTTTTCAATAGCGGAATGGCTGCCGAGACAGCATTATTCCTCTATCTGCTAAAACGCGAAGTTAAAGTAATCTTGTCGGCAGAGATATACAGTACATCGCTCCTACTTGTCGAGAAGCTTTCGGAAAAGATAGGGTGTCGTGTTGAATTAGCTTTTCCCTCAGCGGAGGAGATAATAGATAAAGTAGGTAATAGCCCGGCAATAATATTTGTAGAGACAATGAGCAATCCTACCCTTAAAGTAATAGACCTTAGAAAACTAGGTGATTTTGTCAAGGAGAGAGAAGATATTGTTTTAATTGTAGACAATACTTTCGCAACACCCATAAACGTTAAGCCTTTAAAGCTAGGGGCGAAATTCGTTGTACATAGTCTTACAAAGTACATCGCTGGCCATAACGATGTTATTGGTGGAGCTGTTTTCACTAGCAGTAGGATTGTGAAGGAGTTATGGGATTGGCGTAGGATGACAGGCACTATTATGAATCCGTTTGAAGCATACATGACTCTCAGAGGCCTCAAGACTCTCGAGGTAAGGTTTGAGAGGGTTTCTAAGACAGCTAAGGCTATCGCAGAATTCCTCGCCGAACACAGCAAGATAGAGAAAGTCCACTATCCTGGCTTAGATAAAGACGAGTATCATCCTATCGCTAGAAAGATTTTTGCTACTAACTACTACGGGGGAGTCTTAAGCTTTAGAATAAGAGGGAGGTATGATGACGTTATAAGGTTTATGAAGAATCTGAAAATAGTTAAGAGAGCGCCGAGCCTAGGGGGTACGGAATCTCTAGCTGTTTTACCTGCAAAAGCTGGCAGTATGTATATTCCTGAGAGTTTAAGGAGTAGGCTTGGTATAACCGAGAACTTGGTTAGACTTTCCGTAGGGTTAGAGGATGTTAATGATCTTATAGAAGATATAGGTCAGGCATTGGAAAAATAAATCGTATTTAAACAAGACCTTTCCTAACTAGCAATTCAGCAATTAACACACCGTTTCCGGCAGCCCCTCTTATAGTATTGCTCCCGAGAACAATATATTTTACACCATTGAATACTTTATCATGCCTAATTCTCCCGACAACGACACTCATCCCCCTACCTTCGTATCTATCAAGCCTAGGCTGGGGCCTGTCTAACTCCCTCCTTACAATAATCGGTTTCTCGGGTTGCGTAGGCAGATTGAGTCCCTTAATCTTGTTTCCCTTGAACTCCTCCATTGCTCTAACAATATCTTCTATAGCAGCATTTTTCTTCTCGAGTTCGGCAAAAACAGCTATTGTATGACCTTCTAAAACCATGACTCTATGGCAGCTTGCCGAGACAAGAAGATTATTATTGTGTAGAATGCCATCACTTCCTAAGCTGCCAAATATCTTGGTAGATTCTTCTTCTACTTTCTCTTCTTCGCCCTCAATATACGGGATTAAATTATCCATTATAAACATTGAAGGTAAGCCTGTTAACCCGGCTCCTGAAATAGCCTGCATAGAGGATACTACTACCCTTTTAACTCCGAAATCATCGTATAAGGGCTTTAATGAAAGCGTAAATATAGATGTGGTGCAATTAGGTACTTTTACAATCGCACCGCTCCAGCCCCGCTTCTTCCTCTGAATTTCTAAGACTTCGATATGGTCTGCGTTAACCTCAGGGTTGATTAATGGAATATCTGGTTCCATCCTCATTGGGCTGGCATTGGAAATAACGATTAGTCCTCTGCGGGCAAGCTCTTTCTCTACGTCGGTTGCGATCTCCGAAGGCAAGGCTGAGAAAACAATATCGATACCTTCTTTTACAATTGATTCCGCGTTCAAGGGCTCGACAGGCAGCTGGGAGATTTCTACGGGGATATCTGTGTCAATAACCCATTTAACGCTCTCCCCATATGTTTTACCAGCGCTCTTGCCCGATGACTGGAGCACAGCTATCTCGAACCATGGATGTTTGTATAATAATTGTATAAATCTTTGCCCTACAAGCCCGGTCGCACCTAAAATAGCTACTCTTTTCATCATAGAGCACCCCTATCTATTAGTTCTTTATGTATTATTTTTATAGATTTAGGAATATTATCTTTGCTTATATATACAAGGATCGAGGGTCTATTAACATGCATTTCAACCCCTTTTATCTCAATATTCTCGCTTTCTAACAATTCAATTATTTTCTTTAACAAAGCACCTCTTTCAACGATTTCGCCTATAATCGCGATATATGAATCACTTATAGAGTAATTTGAATGAATAATTTTAGGCTTCATATCTTCTCTATTAATCTCTCGGGTGATCGTCGTCCCAAGAGATTCATAGCTGCCAACTCTCACAACAGGACCCGGGTATGCTTTCAGCGGATGGAACGTTTTCTCGTTAAATCTCTTAACCCCGTGTCTTGCTGCTTCATCTCCTTCGTTATAGCTCATTGTTTTAACTATTCTAGGATTAACACCCATCGAAGGATCTGCCGTATACACGCCTTTGACCTCAGTTATAAGCCATACTTCTTCGACTCCTCCTAGGGCAGCAATTGCTGTAGCAGTATAATCCGAACCCCCTCTTCCAAGCGTTGTAATATGCCCTTTCTCATCCATACCGGTAAAGCCTTCGATAACAGGTATGAAATTGTTTTCGACAGCGTTTTTAATAAGCCATTGTATCCTTGGTCTAGTAGATTCGAAATCTATATGGGCATTCCCATGTGAGCAGTTTGTAATGATGAAATCTTCGGAAGACACGCCTGCTACGTTTTTTATCAGGGTCTGTAAAGCGTTGACAAATATTATCTTACTAGCTTTTTCACCAAAAGCTAATAGAAGATCCCTCATAGCCTCATCTAAAACTCCTTTCTCGAGGATTTTCAAAGGTCTTCTAGCAAGGACATATATCTCTCTAACCAGCTTCTCTCCGCCTAGGCTGTGAGCCAAATCTGAGTAGTATTCTATAACCCTCTTGAATCTTTCTATACCTTCTTCGAAGGCCTTTATGATCTCGTCTGTAACACCTTTTGCTGCTGAAACCACTACTATAGGATTATATCCTTTTTCAACTACTTCAGCTATGAACTCTGCCGCCCTCAAATAAGATGTCGGGTCTTTTAGGAGAGATCCGCCGATTTTAACAACTATTGCCTTCTTCATTCAAACACCTCAGTACATATAGAGAGAATATCGTTCGCCACAGTATGGGCAGTCTCCACACCCCCGCCTCCTTTACCAGCAAAGAAATAGTTTCCAACATCTGTCTCTACTAGTACAGCGTTCATGGCCCCATCAATATTGTAGAATAGGCTTCTCGCATCAACTTTTTCCAGCCCTACCCTGGCTTCCCCTTTCTCTAAGTCCATATAGCTTATCTGCTTCCACTTCATCCTTTCTTTGAGAGCCGAGGCTATGTCTCTAAGGTTAAGGGAGCGGAGACTAGTCTTCTCAATTCTCTTAAAATCGATCGGTTTGCCAACTATATTCGATATTATAGTTAATTTAGCGGCAGCGTCCAACCCGTCTATATCTACCGACACGTCTTTCTCAACGGTTCCAGCAGCTGTTGCTTCAGCAATAGCCTGGTCCAGTTCTACAAGTTTCTCGTGCATCGCGGAAAGAATGATATTAGACGTAGTATTCAAGATCCCTCTAACTCTCACGATATTCTGAAGTCTCATATGCTCTAGTAGAGCTATGAAAGACGATGCTCCGAGCACGGTCGCGGAATATTTAATTCTTAAACCCTTGGAGCGAGCTAGTTCCGTAATTCCCCTAAAGTCTATTACCAGGGGCGATTTATTAGCTGTTACAACATGTGAGTGATTACTAAGCGCTAGCTTAATATTGCTGAGACCCGGCTCTCCTGTATCATAATTAGCCGGTGTTAACTCGACGTGTATATTAGGGGCTGTATTATAATAGAGTTCTTTCAAATCTACGTATGGTCTTCCACCTTCTACGCTTCCAAGGCTCGACCTAGGTGTATCAAGCAGCTTTAGGAGTTCGAATGATTTAAATCCATCCGGTTTATAAACCATTCCCTTCGAGTCGACTAATCCCACTATAGACAGATTAATTCCATATTTTTCTATGATAGAATCTTTAAGCAGTATTGTTTTAACTAGGCTCCTCCCCACATTTCCGAAGCCTACTATTACTATTCTAAATTGTTTCAAAACTGATCACCTCGACACCTGTGTTTGAGAAAAAGGTTTGAATAAACGTGGATTCAATACCTCTAGTTTTCAAAAAATCCTTTAGTACTCCACCGATCCTCAGGACTTCGTCTTGCGATTCATGTATGAAAAACACAGAAGGCCCGGCCCCAGCTATATTGAAACCGTACGCTCCTTCTCTCAATGCTAGTTCTTTCATTTCAAAATAATATGGTATCAGTTTAGATCTGTATGGTTCAACGACATAGTCTTTTGAGACTAGTCTGCCTAGGAGCCTGATATCTCCTTTGACCGCAGCATATATGAGTTGTGCTAGCAATGAGGATTGTTTTACGTGTGTCTTAAGGTCTATTGTTTCGGGCAGTAGCTTTCTAGCGTAAGCGGTCTTCTTCCTGTCTAGGATTCCATTCACCATGAAAGGCGTGACCACTCCGACGTGAACATCTCTCGAGAATTCAATTCTATAGCAATTCACATTCTCAACGTCTACAACCACCAGGCCTCCGAACAAGCTGGCAGCAACATTATCGTAGTGCACATCCCCTGCAACAAACCTTTCTCCTTCGGCAGCCAGCTTTAGTAATAGCCTATCGTCCACGCTACCGGCTAGATACGATAGTGCGTAGGATACGGCAGCAGCAGTAGAGCCCGAGCTCCCTAAGCCCGCTCCAACCGGGACACCTTTCTTGACTCTTATCACTATGTTACATTGCTTTAGAATAGGTAGCATATCTAGCGCTAATCGTGCGACTACATATGCGACATTCTCGGAACCTGATGGAACCCTCCCTTCAGCATCAACTCTTATCTCCCCAACCCCTTTCGATAATTCAACTTCCACTGTATCAAAAATTTTCCCAATAGCTACGCTTACCACGTCGAAACCAGGACCTAAGTTAGCTATAGAAGCTGGTGCTTTGACAACTATTCTCGAATTACACGCATAGGGTGCATTAGCTTCTACCCCCCCCCAGCCGCCTGTTAATATTTGGTATTTAATAAAATTCGGAATTTAAATATATCTCTATATACGATTATCCCGTATTCTTATTCCCCCTTTGTACGATAGTTGATTTCAACAATGCTCTTTACACGTAATAAGTTGCAACTATTAAATCTTATAAGGGGTTGCCTATATTTTCTTCAAAACATAGACGGAGATTACATGTGGATTACCTGATCTCGAGCCTATTGCCAAAGGGTGTTTTCTATGATACAAATAATCCTTACAGAATTCGCCCTATTACTGGCGACCGTGGTACTGCTCGGTTACTATTTGAGCAGGCTTGTTAAGATAATTGCTATCGACTGGTATAATAATCCGCCTAGGTTTATAGAGAGAATTAAAAAGCTGCTCTCAATCGGTTTTTCTGGAGTAAGTGGAGGCGGCTCTTATAAGTCTTATCTAAAAGACGTATTGTTCTTCAATATTGTTTTGATAATAGTAGATACGGTCTTGTTATGGAGGCAAGACGTATTCTTTAAGGCCAGAGGTCTATCTTTAGATCTAGCATTTAACACAGCTGTTTCATTCGCTACAAATACTAATTTACAACACTATGCTGGAGAGTATACTCTTTCTAACATGGCTCAAGCAATAGTCATAACATCTACTATGTTTCTAGCCCCGGCTATCGGATTAGCTGTTTCATTTGCTTTCATGAGAGCGCTTAAAGGTCTTCCCGCAGGCTTTTTCTATTTTGATTTAGTTGCCGCAACAATATTCCTGTTAACCCCTATCTCAATTATCGCTGCTATCATACTAGCATCCCTTGGTGTCCCACAGAGCTTTAGAGAATGGGTTTCTATAGTCAACCCCTATAGTGGGGTATTCAAAATTAGGCTTGGGCCAGTAGCGTCTTTTGAAGCTATCAAACTCCTCGGGACTAATGGTGGCGGTTTTTATAGTGCAAACTCTGCTCATCCTTTCGAAAACCCTAATGGCCTAACTAATTTCGTCGAGAGCGTGCTGATGATGCTTATTCCAACATCTCTATTGTTCGCCTACGGTAGAATAATAGATATGAAGAGAGGTTACGCCCTAACTACTATAGTATACATAATGGCATCCATGATCTTTCTTGTAGGAGTCTTGAATGGTGTCCCATTATATGGTAGGCTAGTAGAGCCTAGATTAGGCTATGCTAGCTCACTGTTTTTTAATACCGCATCCCTTCTATCAAACACGGGTGCTACAGCCTCATCTCTCGAGGCTATGAAGCCTTCTGCTATAATAGCATTCCTACTGGCTATGTTTATACAGGCTGTACCCGGCTCCGATGGCGTCGGCCTCCTTTATCTCCTAATATATTTATTCATAGTAGTATTCATTAGCTCATTAATGATCGGTAAACTACCCCGTTTCCTGAATATGCCTTTATCAACAAGAGTCGTTAAACTATCTGTTATAGTCTTCCTTATCCACCCGGTGATAATCCTTATACCGACAGCTATAGCACTTGTCACAAAACAATATACCTCTTTCGCTAAAGAATTGAACCCACTGGTTTACACTATGATACTCTACGAATACACTTCATCAGCGGCTAATAACGGGTCGGGTTATCTAGGGGTTCTTGGTAATACTGTTTTCTGGAATTTGTCGACAGCACTGGTAATGCTAGCTGGTAGACTCATACCGATCGCTCTGTTCCTTATTATAGCAGACGAGTTATATAAGAGTAAAAGGACTGAAGTTGCAGAACCTGTTGAAACAAAAGGACTGCTCTTCATTATTACATCAGTAGTCATGATAGTGATCCTTACAGTTCTAACCTTCTTCCCATTCTTAGTATTAGGACCTATGATCTTAGGTGGGTGAAAAATGTCTACCTATCCATTAAACTGGGCGAAGATACTTACGGATTCCATTGTTAAAATGAACCCTTTGTATCTATTCCAGAATAATCCGATAATGTTTATAACAGAAATAGGTTCACTGTTCATAATCCCGCTAATATTCATAAGCCCAAGCTATCCTACCTGGTTTTATTTAAGCGTTTTCCTCATATTGTTGATTACAGTATGGTTTTCGACACTATCAGATTCGTTATCTGAATACGAGGCTAAAGCGAGGGTAGACTATTTGAAACAATTTGAAAAAACTGTAATAGCCCATAAAATTGTCGGAGATAAAATTGTTGATGTTAAATCAACCGATCTAAAGATCGGAGACTACGTTATTGTAGAACAAGGCGAGGTAATCCCCCAGGACGGTTTTATTGTGAGCGGCGAGGCGTTCGTAGACGAGTCGATGCTTACTGGTGAATCAGAACCTGTGTACAAAGGTAAAGGAGATAGAGTGATAGCGGGTACGAAAGTTGTCGTAGGCAGGGTGAAAATCGAAGTAGCTGCCGAACCCGGAAAAACATATTTAGACAAAATGATCGCCTTAATAATGAGTGCGGAGAGATCGAAGATGAAAAGCGAAGTTATGTTATCGATATTCCTGCTGGGGCTTTCTCTTATTTTCCTCATAGTCGTATCATCACTTTACTTCATACTAGCTGCCTATGGAAGAACACCTGACATATCCCTGATGATATCCCTACTAGTAGCATTGATGCCAACTACTATAGGAGGCCTGCTTCCAGCGATCAGGATATCCGGTATCTTAAGGCTTGCGAAAATCAATGTTATAGCGAAATCAGGTAGAGCGATCGAAGCAGCAGGGGATCTAGATGTCGTAATATTCGATAAGACAGGTACTATTACAGAAGGGTTTAGGAGTGCTGTAGAGTTTATACCGGTCTACGGATATAGTGAAAGAGATGTTGGGATACTAGCTTACCTTTCCTCTATAGGGGATTCAACTATCGAAGCTAAATCAATTATCCAGCTAGCCGAGGAAAAAGGATTTAAACCTTCAAGGCTTCTCATTGAGGAAGCAATGGTAGCAACAAAAATAGAATATACCCCTAGCAAGCGGTATAGCGGTATAGTTTTTGTATGGGATAAGTCAAAATCCGTCTTCACCGAGGACCTAACTATAACCTCTAGAATTGAGAAAGAAATATTGAATATGAGGAAGCTTGGCGAAAGGGTTACTATTCTCAAGGGCGCCCCAGACTCCATACTAAAACTCCTGAATATAACTAGAGACCCGGTTGTAGAGGATATTGTGAAAAGAATTGGCAGCAGAGGGGATACGCCAATACTAGTATCTTTAAACAATAAGCTAGTAGGCTTCATAGTTTTACGGGATAAGCTAAAGAAAGGGATTAAGGAGAAGATAAATGAGCTGAAAATAATGGGTATAAAATCAGTAATGATAACAGGCGATAATCCTTATACAGCATCCAGCATAGCCAAGGAGGTAGGTATCAACGACTACTATGCTCAAGCCAAGCCTGAAGATAAACTTCACTTAGTAGAGAACTATCAGCGAGACGGACTCATAGTAGCTGTAATGGGTGATGGAACCAATGATGCACCCGCCTTAGCTAAAGCCGATGTGGGGATAGCAATGCACACTGGGACAGCTCCAGCTAAAGAAGCAGCTAATATGATAGATTTAGACTCAAACCCTTCCAAGATAGTCGAGATAATAAAAGTTGGAAAATCAATACTTACTACCAGAGGCTCTATTACAACATTCAGTATCATGAACGATATAGCAAAATACTTTACCATATTACCATTCATACTATCCTCAATAATTCCCCAGGCGAACTTCCTCAACTTCCTTAGATTACATAATCTGATCACTGCTGTCCTAGCTACTATGGTTTTCAATGCTATTATAATACCACTCCTCATCCCATTAGCAGTTAGAGGAGCGGGCTTTAAAGTTACGAATACGAAAAGCCTTCTTCTAAGGAACCTTATACTGTATGGTTTAACTGGTGCAGTATTACCTTTTATAGCTATTAAACTACTAGACATCTTTTTCTCCTGGATCCTATATGGTGAAGCATACTGGTGACTACAATGATGCTGCTAAAGATTATTCTAGCCCCTGTGATACTGCTTTTCACATTACTAGTCATCCTTGGGGTAGTATACCCGTTCATCGTATGGGGCGTCTCTCACTTAATCTCGGCAGACAAGGCTGAGGGTAGCATAGTAGATGTTTGCGGGGTTCAAGCCTCATACCTCGTATCCCACTACAACGACTCAAACCCATTGTTCCGCCCACTACCGCCTGATAATACGAGTTCTGGTGTAGACCCGTATGTTCCATTACCCTACGCCTTGGCCCAGGTCGATAGAGTCTCTAACTACACGAAGATACCGAAGGAGATATTGTTAGATCTCATATATCAGAATGTGGCTGAGAACGAGGTTAGAAACCTTTATGTATTCTCGCCCGGCTATTATATTGTTAACGTTGAAGAACTAAATATGGAGATTATTAGAATATTGAATAAGACTTGTAGTGGATGAGTTATGGGCGTAGAATTACTATTGTTCTTATTTTTTATTCTAATATCTCTAGCAGCCCTTGTTTATGCTCTGGCTAAAGAGTGAGAGCATTTTTTACCAGCGTTTTTAAATATTGTAAAAATACGTCTGTATTCCTTAATTTGCAAGCCTCCGGAATATTCTAGTGGAATTAAACACTTATACTGCTAGAGTATTTTATCGAGAGCTTCTGCTATAGCAGGGGCTATACTAACTCTGCTAATAGGGCTGAGGACAGTGTTTGTAGCTACTAAATCCCTCGGGTTCAGTCTTAGGAGCTTGCTGAGAGCGTCTCCTACAAGGATCGCGTGTACTGCTGCTATATAGAAGTCCCTGGCACCCATGCTCCTAAGAGTTTTCACTGCTTCCACAATAGTCCCTCCCGTACTAATGATATCGTCTACGATGACTACATCCATACCCTCTACTTTAACGCCTCTTGCTTCAATAACAACCTTTTCCGGCGATAGCCTTGTCTTCTCCAGGACGCCGTATTCTAACCCCCCTAGTTCCTCGGCCATTACCTTAGCCCATTGCTCGGCTTCTTCGTCAGGCCCTATTACAACAGTGCTGGTTTTGGAAAAGCTGTAGTTCTTCTTCAAATACCTAGCAAGCTCTCTCACGCCTGTTATATTATGGAAGTTCGCTCCGAATAGGCTACTTGGATCGGCTATCCTGTGGAGGTGCATGTCAACTGTCACGATATGGTCTACGCTAATACTCTTAAACAATTTGGCTAATACATGTATGCTTATAGCCTCACCCGGGTTGAATCTGCTATCCTGCCTAGCGTAACTCATGTACGGGATTACCGCTACCACTCTTCTAGCTCCTAGGTCTCTGAGCGTGTCGAGAGTATATAGTGTCTCTATAATTGATTCATTCGGTTCTCTCTGCAGGGAGTTCACATAGATTACATCCCTCCCCTGGACATCAGCGTGGATTCTAATATAGGTCTCGCCATCCGGGAACTTCTTTACTTCTACACTACCCAGCTCATAGCCTCTGGCCTGAGACAATTCTACTGCTATATGATCCCCGTTCCTACCTCCTATCACTATAGGTTTCGTAGCTAATCCCCTCTCGAAATTAGTTAGGAAGTTCATGTTAAATAAGCTTTAGGATACGGGTGTTGAGGTAAGGCTTGGAGAAATATTTTCAAAAAATCAATTGTATCCGAGAGATACCTTCGCATACGCCCATATATTCGTGTTAACTGAGACGGATACTTTCGCCCTATACTGCATAGTGTACTTTACCAGGTCTTGGCTACCGGTCCATGTAATACCTTGTATAGGCTGGACGTAGACGTACGCCCCTGTCCTTGTATTCTTGAACCCGAATGTATATGTCGAGGTAGGGCTATTGTACTGGGAGAGGGAGTTACCGTACACAAGGTTGTTGAAGAAGTCTACCGAGAAACCTACCGCAGCGTATAGAGTACCGTTCTTCTTAGTCCCTAGGTAGTCGACGTATACGTAGTTAGCCGTGTTGTATAGAATATAGTACTTGTAGAAGTCTGGGTATCCGTCTCCGTCTAAGTCGGGTGCGTTAAGCCTTACAACTACTCTTCCATAGGTTGAGTCGTAGTATACGCTACCAATAGTGTACCTTGTATTATAATAGTTCTTGCCGGTAGCTGCAAAGTAGTCGTCTGCGAATAAACCAACATGGCTATCCCCATACCACATATCGTACCAGGTACCCCAGTATACTGCTGGAGCCCCTACCCCCATGAACACCTTATTATTCGTCTTGTTATACATTATCACGTATGGTGCTGCGCCACCTTTATCATCTATGAAGACGAATAAATAGGGATTGTATACAATAGTCTCGTTCATCCCATCCCAGTCAAAGTCTCCTACCATGTAGCCTGCCTGGGTTATAGTCCCCTTCCTAGTGGAGTCTAACCATTTCGCAGCTATGAGCAGTACGTTTACAAGCCTTAGATGATTCCACACGTTGAGACCCCAGCCAGAGCAGTCTTGTAAACCGTCTCCATCCCAGTCTGTTTCATCATGCCAGGCTGTCTCATATAGCATTGCGTTAGCCACGGCTATAGCCATCCACCAGAGCTCGTTCCTAGGTGTTGTATCGAATAATCCGCCTGGTGCTAGCAGTCTATATATAACTGTGTTATTAGGTGATCCGTTGAAACTAGTATATCCGAATACGTCTCCGAACGGCATTATTGTATCGGGTAGCACATAGTTAGGAGATGTCTGTCCGCTGCCGTACCAGGCGAAGCTCTTCTCGCTTGAAGTACCCCAGTACCATCCGTCGTAAGCCCTCTTATAGTCGTACGGGTAGTTCTGTACCCATTGCTTGATATAGAGGTACGTATCGTAGCCGCAGTAGAAGCCTGTCACAGGGGTCCAGTACCCGTTTCTAAGCCAGCTGACTATATCGTCTGTCGTCACCACCTGTATCCATGGGTGCATTGCTATCCAGCTGAGGCTGAGATTATACCTACCCGGGTTATATGGGTCCCAGCCTGCTATCCCAGCAGCTTTCTCCCAGTCGTCGGCGTATACAAATACCATTTGTTGGTCGCTATTGGTAGCAGCCCAAATATACTTCTTCCTGAGGTCTATGTTTAAACCGTTATCAGTTGGAGAGAGTATCTTCTGCTGGGTATCCCAATCTATGAAGAGGACGTAGAGGGTTCTGCCACCGGTCTTGGATGTATCATACTGGTGCGGCTTGTACGGGTTCGTGCTAGGGCTCCAATCGTCGTGGTGGGTGTTCGCATCAAGTATTACAGCATAATAGTATTTGCTTAATGTGTAGGCTATACCAGTCCTAGCATCGTCCCAGGTTCTCTCAGGCACCCATGCTGTAACCGGGGTGTAGCCGAATACCTGCTGGATATACCATTTCGTGAAATTAGCTGATGGATCGTTGAAGTTATCGTAGAAGTATGCCGTGATATGCTCGGCCCAGACGCCTCCTGTCGGGACAGCTATACCCCTCGAGATAAGGTTTTTAATATAGCTTATGAAGCCGGGGTCCCACCATATGAAGCTGGCCATTAACGTTCCACTCATATGTATTGTAACAGGTATCCGCCTCCCAGTCACGTTAGAGAGGTAGTCGTGGACGTACAGTATGTAGCCGTAGCTGTTTATACTGCCAGGATTGTTCAGAGCCCTATTATCAGTCAAGTGCTGGTTACCGTGGTGAACAAATACGACTTTTGCCGTACCACAGAGTTGATCGCTGAATACAGCCCCACTCCATTCGGCCTGCCCGCTCCCAATGTATATGTTATTAGGCATTACATCGGATACAATGCTCGCACCGTTGTAGACTACAACTGTAGCTATCTTAGCCCAAACCCTGGTCGTAGGAGTCCAGCCATAATTCGATAGTATCGATGTAGGCACAGCTATTTCAACTATATCCCACTGGCTGTTGAAAGCTATTTGGAGACCTGTGTTCACAGCTACCTTATTCCAATTGTAATCGTATACTGTGTAATGCGCTGAATCATATATCGCTATAGCAAGAACCCAGTTGTAGTCTGGTAAGTGGATACCGTAGCCATTAAATTTAACGTAATCCGGAACCCAGCTCTGGTAGCCTGGTGCCCCGGTCCAGCCGATCATAATGTATATATTTAAAGCATCATTCACGCTACCATAACTACCTGTTTCAGCACCATAAGACAAGTCTAGGAGGTCCAGCCTTATGAATACATAGGATGTCCCGACTAGGTAGTACCAGGCTAATAAGTCTCTACTCGTAGACCAATCGGACACTCCATCTAATAGGTCGCCAGCCGGGTCTAGAGCGTGGCAGGATTGGTAAGGCCAGTCAAAGCCTACTCCATCAACTGTGACAGGCTCTTGGGCTTTGACTTTAACCGGTAGTGAAGTAATAGCTACGAGAATGCTTGCAAGGGCTAGTATGATTAGTATATACCCTACATTTATTTTTAGCAAGTAATTCTCCAAGTATACTCTACCCTCGCATTTATAATGTTTTTATTAAAACATATAAGCCTTACGAACACTGGTTCTAGAATTATTTTACTTAGCTACATCAATTAGATGATTTTGCCCAGGGCTACAATGCCTACTATTAAGAGGAGTGAAGAAAATACGATCACGCAAGCATCCTTCCTCGTGAAACCAGTCCTCCTGATAACAGGCTTGGGTAGCCCGTATAGGTGTAATGCTTCATTGACTTCTAAACCGTACATTACCGTGTAGATGAATAATGGCTTTAGAGAAGGAAACCTCTTATTTTTCTTGAGCATACTAACCGTTATTACGTCTGAATACGCTGAGAATATACTGCCTATATGTGTTAACACCAGTGCTAGAACGATCCCTGCTCTCCCCAGGCCGAGCTTGCAGGCGAGCCATACTAACTCGCCTGGGCTAAGGATTTGGAAGGCTATGCTTATTCCTAGAAATGCCTCGACCAATAGGAGAGTGTAGTAAGCCATAGCCGGTAGATTTATGGGGTTTCCGAAGAAGAAATATCCTATAGTTCTCATAGCGAGGCCTATCAGCAGGAAGAATAATATGAGCTTAAGCGCGTCAAGCAACCTCTTTAGTCTCCCAAGCATAGTTATGATGGAAAGCTCTATTAGAAGGATAATCATGGAATAAACCCATCCAAGCACGCCTGGTATAAAATAGGATACGAGTATTGAAGCGAGCAGAGACAGGGTAAAGTATAGCTTGGAGAAAAGCGTTACGCTAGCGACGCCTTTAAACTCTAGCAACTCTGAGAATCCTTTCAACATACGCGTTACACACCTGTTATTTTCAACTCCTTGACTATCCCATCGCTTAATTCGAATCTCTTGAAACCAGGTAGGAAGCGTAGGTTTTCAAGTGAGCTAGTCGTTACAATGATAGTCTTCTCGCTGTTTGCTAGCATTTCCCCGTATCTTAGCCTGTCTTTGTAGCTTAGGCCTGAGAATGGTTCATCTAATAGTATGAGCTCGTGCTTAGAGATAAGGGATAGGCTTATGGATAGTTTAACAGCCTCCCCCCAAGATAACGAGTATGGTGTTTTGCCTGAATCGCCCCGGAATCCGAGCTCTTTAAATAGCTTAACCGCGTCTACGTTTCTAGCGAGCGAATTTACCTCATCCATTATACTATATTCTGTGAAGAACAGGTATGGGATTTGAGGTATGTAGAGCATGCTCGTAGATCTTACTATACTACCCTTATCGGGTTTTACTATACCCGCAATGACTTTAAGGAGAGTAGTCTTGCCGGCACCGTTTAAACCGTAAATAGCGATCTTATCCCCTCTTCTTGCCTCAAGGTTAAGCCCTCTGAATACTACATCACCCATTCTCAGATAGATGTTCTTAAGCGATACCACTGTTTCGCCAGATCTTTTTGTTATCCTATCGCCGGGAGGAGGGGTAGGGCTCATGTCATCTTCTGGGTTGAAATCATGTAAAACGCCGTCGTTTAGTAGGTATAGTTTATCAGCTAGATCGATCAAGCTCTTATATTTATGTTCAAGTATTATCGATGATATACCGTTTATCTTCAGAACTTCTAGAGCTTTACGGAATTCCAATACCCCTCTGTCATCAAGCCACATTAGCGGTTCATCGAAAATTATGATATCGGGTTTGGAAAGCATAGCTTTCGCGATTGCAACCCTTCTCAGCTCGCCGCCCGATAGCTTGTTGACCGACCGGTTTAGCAGATGTGTTATCTTGAGTATTTTACTAACATTAGCAATCTCTCTCTCAGCTAGTCTAGTACTACCATATATTTCCGTAGCGTAAGATAATAAATCGTCGAACACCACCGGATACACGATATTAGACTTAGGGTTCTGACATACGACTTTAACCCGCTTATTGAAAGCCTTCCAGCTTCTGTCTTTTAATACCTGTCCCCCTATTTCAACCCGGCCTTCTACTACCGCGTTATATAGCTCTTCGGCAATCCCAGTGAGAGCTCTAACTAGTGTTGTCTTCCCGGAGCCGCTGTCCCCTACTATAATTACCGTTTCCCCGAACCCGAGATCTAGATCGACTCCTTTTAGAACCCAGTCGCTGCCAGGGTATTTTACCTTCAGCCCTCTAACCCTTAATACCTTTTCCAATTGGTAAAACACCTATCCTCTCCAGCTCCCGGACTACTGGAATAGTTATCCACGTGACGTATATTGCGACAATTATATTGAACACGCTGATGAACGGGAGGGATGCTATAGTGAATGCTAGTGCCTGATCATAGCTGTTAAACCAGTGGAATAATATGAAGTAAAATGGGTCTATTAAAATATTTAAGACATTCATCACGATCGTCCTTGAGAAAACCACCACCGTGCTCGCGAGAAGTGGTTTAAACCTTCCTTTAAACCAGCCCTTATGGTATAGTAGATACAGAGGGTATGATGTAGATAGTTCGGCAACAATTTTCATGAAGGGCCCGATAGGATCTTGCGGCCTGTATAGTAGTAGGCCTATGTAGAAAGCTGGTATTCCAGCAACAATTGTAGTCTTAGCGTCAAAGAACATCGCTATAGCTATAGGTATCCCACACGCATCAAATAGTAGATAAGACGCGGGTGGGAAAGGGATCTGGAATAAATGGAGTATGATAGATAAAGCTACTAGTATTACGACAACCCCTACATTCCTCGCGTCGGCATCCCCTACGTCAGAGACTCGGCTCAAGAACGCCACCTTTTAAGGATATATGCGTCCCCTGAACCTGGGGAAGGGGGTAGCATCCCTTATATGGTCTAGTCCAGCGACCCACATTAGAAGCCTCTCTATGCCCAGCCCGAACCCGCTGTGTACGACTGTCCCATATCTCCTGAGGTCTAGGTACCATTCGTAGTCCTCTACTTTATACCCGTTCTCAATTATTCTCTTAACGAGAGTCTCGTAATCATCTTCACGCTGGCTCCCGCCAATGATTTCCCCGTAGCCTTCAGGGGCTAGCAGGTCGAATCCTAGGACAACCCTGGGGTTTGAAGGGTCTAGTTTCATGTAGAAACTTTTGATCTCTTTAGGGAAGTGTGTCACAAAAAACGGTTTATCGAATTCCATAGTCAAAACCCTCTCCTCGTCAGCGCCTAGGTCGCTACCCCATTGTATATTGATTCCCCTCTTCTGGAGGATCTCTATGGCTTCATCGTATTTGATCCTAGGGTACGGAGGCTCTAGCGCTTTCTTCAACGAGTCGATATTCCTATTTAACAATTCTAGTTCACTCCTCCTCTCATCGATAACTCTGCCCACGATATACCCTACGAGTTCTTCGGCAACCTTCATCATATCATTCATATCATACCAGGCTGCTTCAGCTTCTAAATGCCAGTACTCGGCTAGATGCCTCCTCGTCCTGCTCTGCTCGGCTCTAAAGCTCGGGGTCAGGCTCCATACTTTCTCGAGACTATATATCATTACCTCTAAGTACAATTGAGCGCTCTGGCTAAGGTATGCTGTCTTATCGAAATATTGGACTGGGAATAGTGTAGCGCCTCCTTCGCATGCTGAAGCTGTTAGTATCGGAGGGGTTACCTCCCACCAGCCGTTCTTATTAAACCATTCTCTACCAGCAGATAGAATTGTATGCTTTATCTTCCATATAGCCGTGTACCTAGGGCTCCTTAATACAAGATGCCTCTTATCGAGGAGGTATTCTACGCCTTCGCCACCCTTGATAGGAAAGTCTCTACTATAGCCGAGTATCTTGAAGTAATCTGCTATAATTTCATAACCCGTGGGCGCTCTAGGCTGTTTAACTACTTTACCGCAGGCTTCAACACTCGCTTCTAAGCCTATGTCCTTGAGGGTTCTAACAATATCGCTCCCCAGCCTTGACTCTTCGACTACCACCTGGACTACACCAGTCGAATCCCTGATTCTTACGAAAGCGACTCCCCCTACAACACTCCTCCTATAAATCCAGCCTCTTATGCAAACCCTCTGGTCTACCATAGAGTCGCTCAGTATCTCTCCGATCTGTTTAAACATAAACCTTACCCTTGGATACCATAGATCCTATCTCGTAGGATAAATATACTAAATAATAACCATTAATCTTTACAAAGGCCTGGCCATTATGTAAGCATCTTCCCCATCCAGATAGTATCCTCTAGCAATCTTTACGACCTCGTACCCGAGTTTCCTATACAAATTTATTGCCGGAGTATTTGAAACCCTTACTTCAAGATACGTTTCTTCGCAGTTATATTCTTCCTTCAAACTATATATCCCGTACGCCATCAGAGCATAACCAAGGCTGCGGCCTCTATGTTCTTTGAGGACGGCAATGCTTACTACATGCCCGCTTCTCACAATGAAATGTTTGAAGAACCCTGGTTTCCACTCAACTCTGTTCATGATATAACCAACGATCCTACCCTCCGGGTCTTCGGCTACGTAGAAGGCTTTACCGTATCTATCGAAAAGCTCGTAAAAGAACTCGTCAGGATAGTGTTCCGGTAGCGAAACCATGTTTATATCTATCACGCTTTTTATATCCTCTCTTCTAGCCTGCCTTATGATATAATTTGGCGCCTCGACACTAAGCCTTTTCTTGGCTTCCTCAAGTATCTCGTGAACACCTGGTTTCTCGAATCGGTTTCTTACGCCCAATGAAACCCCTCAAAAATAAATGCCACATATAATAATTTAACAATTTTGCGGTGGAATATAAATGAGCCTGGTAGAAGAGCTGAAGCTTAGGGAAACAACCCCTCTCAAAGGCAAGAATATTGTACTTGGTTTAACGGCTAGTAGCGCGATCTATAGGAGTATCGACTTAGCCCGCGAACTTATAAGGATGGGTGCTTCTGTCAGGGTTATAATGACAAAGGCTTCGACAAAGCTCATAGGGCTAGACCTAGTGTACTGGGCTACGGGCAGGAAGCCTCTTGTAGAAACTTCGGGTAAGACGGAGCACATCGACCTAGCTAAATGGGGGGATTTAATGGTTATAGCGCCGGCTACGTTGAACACTATGGGTAAGATTGCTAACGGCGTAGTAGACGAACTATTACATCTAACAGCTGTTACAATGATGGGGGACGGGAAGAAAGTTATATTTGTGCCAGCTATGAACATAAGGCTTTACAACTCCCCTCAGTATAAAAAGATTGAAGAAACCCTAGAAAGCTACGGCGGAATAATAATAAAGCCGTTGATAGAAGAGGATAGAGCGAAATACCCTCCTCTCAGCGACTTAGCCCATTGCATAGATTCTATAGCTAACAGAGGCCTAGACCTGCTGGGGAAAAGAGTCCTGGTTACAGCAGGGGCTACGCTCGAAAGGATCGACCCTATAAGAGTTATTACGAATCCAAGTAGTGGTTTAATGGGGGTTTTAATCGCGAGAGAAGCTTCCTGCAGAGGTGCTGTAGTAGACCTTGTCCATGGGAAGATGAGCGTGAACCCCCCATATAACGTATCACAGTATAAAGTAGTATCGACCGAGGAAATGGCTTCGACCGTCAGGAAGCTCACTAGAGATAAAACCTACGATATAGCATTGTTCGCAGCTGCCCCAGCGGATTTCAGGCCTGTTGAAGTTTCCGACGCGAAGATACCTACTTCAGAGACTAGTAGACTGGTTGTAGAACTTACTCCTACAGAGAAGGTTATAAAATCTTTCACGCAGAAGCCGAGGATTGTTGTTGCTTTCGCTGCCGAAACGTATTCTGGTGATCAACTAGTGGAAAGAGCGGTGGCTAAAATGCATGAGTATAATGCGGATATGGTAGTAGCCCATGACGCTACGGCTAAAGGGGCTGGGTTCGGAGAGGCATATTTAGACGCTGTGATAGTTACTAGAACCGGTATCGAGAGACTAGGCCTAGTACACAAATATATTTTGGCTAGGAGGATACTAGACAGCGCACTAGCTTTCTTGAAGACATGAAACTTATTTATTATCCGGTTTGCAGAATAATTTAAATAAGATTGACCAGGCGGTTTCCAATCTTACCGACTCTGTTAATAAAACTCATACAAGTTTTCTCAAGGGTGGTAATATGGCTGACCTTGCTGGGAGACTTTCGATAGCTAGTAAGGCGATAAAATACTCGTTTCTACTTGGGGTACTAGGTGTTGTCGTAGATTTTATTTTTGTGTACTTGTTTAGCAATATTATACTGGTAACCGACCTCACTCATTGGGTAATCGACTCGCTTCTGGAGCTAACCTTCATAGTAGCCCTCTACTTTGCTACCAGGATAAGTAGGAGATACCCGTTTGGTTTCGTAGTTCTAGAGTTAACTCTCAGCTTGATAATAGCTATTACCGTAACAGGATTCTATATGCTTAATCTGTATTTATACCTCAGCCAGATTTTTAATAGTCCTAGTTACACAGTTGATGTAAATATTTTCTCTAGTGTGGCAACCGTAGTAGGCACTGTTTTAACGTTAGCATCATACAGAGTTCTTAACACTACGTTTAACAAGTACAAGATTAATATTTTGAAATACGAATCTAAGCACGCGCTTTTAGATTCCCTAGCAGGGATAGTAGCAACGACAGGTATTATACTGTCCTCGGTTACGAAGAGCCCGGCTATCGAAATACTGTTTACAATAGTCCTAGTAGTCTTCATATTCCATAGTATGGGCGGTATTATAGAAGATTATTTGAGGCTTGTGTACGGGGATACTCTCGACTACAGGGTCGCAATGAATGTAATAGAGTTACTCGAGAATACCTTGACTGACAAATACGTAAAAGTTAAAAGGGTTGAGGCTAGGAGGCTGAGTTATTTCTATGTTATCAACATTGATTTATACGTAGACCCAGATACTACTATAAGAGAAGCCCATAGATTAAGGATGGAGATTATCAGGAGGATTATTGACCTATACGACAACGTATACCATGTCGATGTCAGGTTCTATCCGAAGAGGATTAGAAAGATAGAGAAGAAACTAGAGAAGGTTTTTGATGACAAGATCTACACTAAGAGGAGAAAATAGTAAAATCTTTTAGATAATTCTAAAATTAATTAAACTGATGATCGGCAATGGAATATATTCACAGGTTCTCGCATAGAATAAACTTTGCTAGACCCTCCCCGATTAGAACCATTGTATCAAAAATAGCAACCCTTTCAAAGACTAGGAAGATCATATCGTTTGCAGCAGGCGAGCCGGACCCGGATATTCTACCGAGAGACCTCTACGCATCGCTTCTCTCGGATATACTAAAGGAGGAGAAACTATCAGCAAACTATTCCCCGACAGAAGGTATTCCCGAGCTAAGGAAGGCGATCGCCAAATTTATGAGAGAATTTGAAAACGTGAATGCGGAAGAAGACGAGATACTCGTCACCATCGGGGGGAGTCAGGCTATCGACCTTCTAGGCCGCTTATTCCTTGACCCGGGCGATTACGTTATAGTCGAGAACCCTAGTTACGTGAATACGATTGTTGATTGGGAGTTCTACGGTGCTCGGTTGATCGGTGTAAACCTTGAAAAAGACGGATTAGACCTTGGAGAACTCGAGATGAAGGTGAAAGAAGCTAGGAATGAGGCTAGGAAGGTAAAACTAGTATATGTAATCCCGACAGGAAATAATCCAGCTGGTGTATCAATGAGTGAGGAAAAAAGAAAGCATCTTCTAGAAATAGCTTCGAGATACGACCTCTTAGTAGTCGAAGACGCTGCTTACAATCATTTAGTCTACGAAGGCTCATATAAGCCGTTGTCGCATTACGATCGTGAGGGAAGGGTTATATATGTTGGGAGCTTCAGCAAGATATTCGGAACAGGTTTGAGGATAGGATGGATAAGGGCTAGTAAAGACCTTGTAGAGGTTATTAAAACGATCAAAGGCCCTAGCGATATGTGTGCCCCGGTTCCTCTACAATACCTGGTCGAGAGACTCCTATCTAAAGGTTTCTACGAGACTATTAGGAAGAAAGCCATAGAAAACTACAGGGTTAAAAGAGATATAATGCTTAAGGCGATTGGAGAATACTTGAGGGATACTGATTATACAAAGCCTAGTAGCGGGATGTTTGTTCTTATAAAGCTCCCCTCTAACATAGACTCAGAAGTATTCTCCCAGAGACTGCTAGAAGAATACAGTGTCGCCGTTATCCCAGCTAAGTCTTTCTACATCGGGGACTCTGGTAGGAATGTTATAAGACTGAATTTTACAATGGTTGATGCCGACGAAATAGAGGATGGTATTAAGAAGATAGGTGTTTGCCTGAGAGATATGTTAGGGAAAAAATAAATGCCTAGTGTTTACCCATCTTTATTTTTTCAATGTAAGCCTCTGGTGTGAGCAGATCTTTCAATTCGTCCGGGTTCGAATATTCTATTTCAACAATCCATCCTTCGCCATACGGGTCTTTATTCAATAATTCCGGAGTTGTTGATAAGGCTTCGTTTACTCTAGTAACCCTCCCGGTGACGGGAGAGTAGTAATTTGAAGTAGCCTTAACACTATCTATGGCTCCTATCGGCTTCCCTTTAGTAACCTGGCTTCCTACCTCTGGTAGTTCTACGGAGACTATATCTCTCAGCTCTTTCTGAGCGTAATCGGTTATACCAACCAGGACTTTATTCCCTTCGACCTTAACCCATTCATCTGTATTAGTATACAACCTATCGGTCTTCACAATATACTTCTTCCTCCCGATTTCAACCACGATCTCGCTCATACCGCTCCCCTATTCTATCCCGGATGTAGCATTAGATTTAATAATCTGATTTCATCTTCTCTGCTTATCTTCAGACAATAGTGTACCTCTGTAAACTCCTTCCTGAATTCAATTACTTTCTTCTTTACTTCGCTAGGTTCCTTCTTGTCAATTATAACCTCCTTAATCAAATCGGCTATAACCTCCATCTCCCCCTCCTTCATACCCCACCTGGTTACCTCCTGGACGCCTATCCTAATGCCCGAAGGGTCTTTAACATCCTCAGGCCTATCCCAAGGCAGCATATTCTTGTTCACGATAATGTTAGCTTCTTCGAGCTGTAACGCCACCCTAGTGCCTCTACCTAGATTCGACACGTCTAGTACTACTTGATGGCTTTGCGTAAAACCCTTCTCCTCCATTACTACTTTTACACCGCGTGCCGCTAGAGCCTCTGCTAGCTTCCTAGCGTTCCTTACAACCTGCTCCGCGTATTCCCGACCGAAAAGCTTCATCTCTATAGCTGTAACAGCTGTTGCCGCGAGCCTATGGAGGTGGTGGTTTGATACAAACATTGGGAATATGACTTTACCAATCTCCTTATAGTCTTCTTCGAGCCTCGTTGCGAATAGACCTCCCTGGGGTCCGGGAAAGGTCTTGTGGGTGGAAGATGTAATAACATCTGCCCCCTCTAATAGCGGGTTTGGCCATACGCCGCCGACTATCAGACCTAGCACGTGTGCTACATCATGTATTACTTTGGCTCCCACAGAGTGGGCTGCTTCGGCAATAGGTTTCGTTGGGTGCGGGAATATGTAGAGGGAACCGCCAAGCGTAACAATCTTTGGCTTCACATTTTCGATCAGTTTCACAGCTTTATCCACGTCTATGTTCCATTCTTCGATTGAAAAAGGCATCTCTATCTGCTCTATCCCTAGTGCTCCAAGAGTTCCAAACCTAGTATGGCTTACGTGAGCACCCGCCTGGACAGGCGCTACAACAGCCTTATCACCTGGTGCTGTAAAAGCCCTGAAAGCAGCCGCGTTGGCTGTTGTACCACTTATAGGTCTTAAGTCGACAAACTGTGTTTTTAAGAGCTCGCCCATAAGCCTTGAAGCTTCGACCTCAAGCTCGTCAACATATTTCAGACCCTGGTAGAATCTCTTGAAAGGCTTTCCTTCAGCATACCTGTGCATCATATCGTTTAAGTAAAGTAGCATTGCTAAAGGAGACATTACATTCTCGCTAGCTATAAGATTGATAGTCTCCTTCTTACGGTACCGTGTATGCGTAATTGTTAGGTCATATACCTTCTTAAGCTCGGGATGCTCTTTTAGGAGCTCGTCTAGCATAAGGCCTCCCATGATTTTAAACGGATATTAGTTGTTATAATATTTACCTGTATATATCTGTAAATAAAATAGGCGTAATCTGTGTGGCTGGAGCTTGGCGAGAATAGGCTTTATTGTAAACCCTTACGCAGGCTTAGGAGGCAGGCTGGGACTTAAAGGAACCGATGAATATGCTATTACTAGAGCATTAAGCCTCGGCTATGGATTGATAGCGCCTAGGAGAGCCATAGAATTCCTCAGTGGGGTTACATCTAGGAATTTCAGAATAATAACAGCGGCGGGCCTTATGGGAGAATACGAGGTTTATGAAGCCGGCTTAGCCGACCTGGTTGAAGAAATAGTAGGGGAGAGAAAGAACTATACAAGCAGGTATGATACGGTAAATGCTGCTAGAACCATGGCAGATAGAAGAGTGGATCTAATAGTGTTCGTTGGGGGCGACGGAACCCTTAAAGATCTAATGGAAGCAGTAGGGACCAGAATACCGCTCTTAGGTGTTCCGAGCGGTGTTAAGGTCTATAGCAGTGCTTTCGCATATACCCCTAGGCATGCTTCAGCAGTACTAGATGCTTTCGTACAGGGGAAAACAGAGGTTACGCTAGCAGAAGTCGTAGATGTAGACGAGGAGTTGTTTAGGAAGGATAGGCTTTCTCTTAAAATCTACGGATATGTGAAGGCTTTAAATGTTGAAGGTTTACTACAGCCGAGCAAGAACTATGCCTACACGACGAGTGATGAGGAAAACAAGATTGCTATAGCTAGATACCTAGCGGAAAACATGGATGATAATGCATATTATATACTCGGCCCAGGTAGTACGGTGAAAGCGCTGAGGTATTTCATAGACGGAGAGCTAAGCCTTCTCGGAGTAGACGTAGTATTCAATCGCAGGGTTATTCTCAGGGATACGTGGGAGAAACCTCTTCTCGAACTATTATCGAAGGGAGGCGTATTCTACATTATAGTATCACCTATAGGTAGGCAGGGTTTCATATTCGGGAGAGGTAACCAGCAGATTTCTCCCGAGGTATTAAAGCTTATCCCGAGGGAGAATATAGTGGTGGTCGCAACTAAAAGCAAGATCTCTGAAATCGACTACCTACGCATAGATACAGGGGACCCCGTAGTAGACGAGAAGTTGAGAGGATACTATAAGGTTTTAGTAGACTATGGCGAGTACGTGGTTAAAAAAGCTGTCTAGGCTGATTTCACTTTTTCTTTATAAATGGAAAGTCGACGATTTTAGCAGTGAACCTCCTACCTCTGATAGCTACTTCAACATCCTCGCCTAAAATCGCGTATCTAGTGTCGATGTATGCTTGAGCTATAGCTCTTTCGAGGAATGGTGAGAATTCCCCGCTGGTGACCCAGCCAACCTGGATGTCTTCTACGTAAATAGGATCTCCATGCCTCGGTACAATCCTGCCTGCTTCTTTAGAGAATTTCAAACCATACCTGACCCAGCGAGGGCCTTCTCTACGACATGCTCTAAGAGCCTGCTCTCCTACAAAACCTTTCTTCTCCCAGGTGATAGCACCCATGCCATACCTCAATCCTACAGCACACGGGTATTTCAGAGGATCCTCCCCGTACTCGTTACCCCCTAAGACAAAACCGGCTTCTATCCTTAGAGTATCCCTGGCTATTAGACCAGCAGGTTTAATCTTCTTTTCCACGAATAGGTTTACCAGCTTTAGAGCATTACTTGGTTTAGCCCATATCTCGAACCCATCTTCGCCTGTCCAACCGCTTCTGCTAACAAGGTAGACGTCGATATCCCCTATTTTCTCATTAGTTCTAAATTCAAGAGGCTTCAGGCTTAGAGCCCACCCCGCCCCGAGAGACTCCATTACGTCAGGGCTCTTAGGTCCTTGTAAAGCTATCATTACGTATTCGTTGGTTATATTATCGATTTTTACCCTCCACTTATTGTTCGTAATAATCGTATTGAAATAATCGATCATTTTATTTATCATTAACGCGTTGACGACCAACAGCCATTCGTTTTCACTGAGCTTATAAAGCATCTCATCGTCTTTAACTCTGGCAGTCTCGTTTAGAGAGAGCGTAGGACCGCTCATAAAACCTTGTCTCGTCTTAGACAAGTCTTTTGTATATACGTACTGTAGGAAATCAAGTACGTCATCCCCCTCTGCACGGAATCTCCCCATATGTGATACATCGAAGAAAGCAACGTTGTTTCTTACTTCTAAGTGTTCTTCTATAGAGCTTGAAAACCTGTAGGGTACTTCCCATTCGCCGAAGAACCCTGTTTCAGCGCCTAGCTTCTCGGTGTAGAAATCTAGCAGCTGTATCCTAGCCATAGCAAATCACGTATATGATGTTTGGATACGATTTATGCATAAGTATAAATATAAACTCACTACGGCTTTATACAGGAGTGGATGGACGCCGATGGAAGGCATCGTTCACCCCTGGTTACCTAACTCGAGTGGTAAAGTAATAGAGAAAATGTTGAAGACCGTAGGTGTTGAAAATATAGAGGAATTATTCAGCGATATCCCCGAAAGCGTTAGATTGAAGCTGGAAGACTGGCTTAGGCTCGACATAGGTTTTGGTAGGCCTTTGTCCGAGATAGAAGTACGCAGGATTGCTGAAGAGAGACTGAGCAAGAATAGAGTATTTAGAACTCCCCCGTTCATGGGCGGAGGAGTCTACCCCCACTACGTACCTCCTGTGGTAAGATACATAATATCGCGTGGGGAATTCCTCACTGCTTACACGCCTTACCAGCCAGAGATCTCGCAGGGTTTGATGCAGGCTATTTTCGAATACCAGAGCCTAATAGCTGAACTCCTCGATATGGATGTTGTCAATGCTTCAATGTATGATTGGGCATCGGCTCTAGCTGAGGCAATCCTAATGGCGATTAGAGTTAAGAAAGGCAGGAGGAAGGTTGTTATACCTGCTAATGTAAACCCTTTCCATAAGAAGGTTGCCGAAACGTATGCGAAACCCCATGATATAATATTCGTAGAAGTACCATTTAATAGGTACACAGGGGAAGTGAATGTAGAGCAGGTTAAGAATGAGGTTGATAATAATACAGCCGCTGTATACGTCCAATATCCTAATTTCTTCGGGATAGTCGAATCTAATGTAAAAGAGATTTTCGAAATAGCCCACGAGAAAGATGCCCTGGCAATAGCCGGTGTCTATCCGATATCCTTAGGCATATTGAAACCGCCGGGAGAGTTAGGTGCTGATATAGCTGTCGGAGATGGCCAGTCCCTGGGTTTAGGATTAAACTACGGGGGACCGTATCTAGGTATATTTGCTGTAAGAGATGATATGAGCCTGATAAGGCAGATGCCTGGTAGGTTAATCGGTTTAACCACAACTTTAAGCGGCGATGACAAAGCGTTTGCTATGGTTCTCCAGACTAGAGAGCAACATATTAGGCGAGAGAAAGCGACTAGCAATATATGCACGAACGAGGCTTTAATGGCTATTGCTTCAGCAGTATACCTGTCTCTGCTAGGCAGTGAGGGCCTCAGGAAGCTTGCTGAAATAAACTATTATAACGCCCATTACGCGCAGAAGAAGCTTAGCGAGATAGGGGTTAATACAAGGGTCTTCAGCTCTGACTTCTTCAACGAATTCCCAGTATCATTCGACCCTCTTGGAATAAAATACGAGAGAGTTCACGAAGGGCTATTAGAGAAGGGTATACACGGTGGATTATACATCGGAAACTTATTTAGAGAACTCGGTGAGACAGCCCTCTTTGCTTTCACCGAGATGCACACTAAGCAGGATATAGACCTCCTCGCTGAAAGCATTGCTTCGATCGTAAGAGGAGCGGGCAGGTGGTAGGTTTGTTCAGGCAGGCAAAATGGAGTGAACCAATTATCCTAGAATATCCTGACAGAGGGGTTGTAGGCCTCAACCTGCATGGGCCTAGCGAAGAAATAGTTGATTACGTTGGAAAAATCGGGATTCCTGATAAAATGCTTAGGTCTAAGCCTCCATCTATACCAAACCTTTCAGAAGTGGATGTTATCAGGCATTTCACAAGACTCACTCAGATGGCGTACGGTGTTGACAACGGTCCTGTGCCTTTGGGTTCATGCACAATGAAGTACAACCCTAGGATAGCGTGGGATATTGCTTTCGACCAGAGGATAACTAGCCTCCACCCACTACAGGACGAACGGACTGTCCAGGGCCTTCTAGAGATATTGTATGAGCTACAGAAGTGGTTAGCAAATATTACAGGAATGGACGTCTGTTCTCTCCACCCGGCGGCTGGAGCACACGGGGAATTAGCCGGCGTTCTATTAATAAGGAGATACCACGAGATAAGAGGCCAGCTGGGTAAGAAAAGAGAAATAGTAGTGCCAGACAGCGCCCACGGAACTAACCCCGCGAGTTCTTCAATGGGCGGCTTCGTAACGATCACGGTTCCCACAGCTGAAGATGGGAATATCGATTTTGAGGCTCTTAGATCGGTTGTCGGCGAGTCAACAGCCGGCTTAATGATTACTAACCCAAGTACTCTCGGATTATTCGAGGAGAGAATTCTCGAAATAGCAGAATTATTCCATAGGCATGATGCTCTACTCTACTATGATGGAGCGAACCTAAATGGGATCATGGGTTACACCCGGCCCGGGGACATGGGTTTTGACATAGCTCATTTAAACGTTCATAAAACATTCTCCTCGCCCCACGGCGGTGGAGGCCCAGGGGCGGGGCCAGTCTGTGTGAAGAATAGAGTTATAGATAAGGAAAGAGGCATCACGCTAGCCGACCTTCTCCCAGGTTATATCGTGGTATACGATAAAGAAAAAGGCCTATACAAGCTAAGGGGGCCGGGCGAATACAGTGTGGGATTGCTGAAAGCCTTCTTTGGAAACATTATACCTCTGGTATGGGCTTATGTATATATTGCGTCAATGGGCCCCCAGGGGTTGAGAAAAGCAACTGAGATGGCTGTGCTCGCGACAAACTATTTTATTAAATTAATTGAGGGCGTTAAAGGCTATGAGATACCGTATGGCAGGGGGAGGTATAGGAAGCACGAGGTAGTAATTAGTGCTAGGCCTATGCTTGAAGAAACCGGTGTATCAGCTAAAGAAGTTGCGAAAGGATTATTAGACGCAGGGTTCTATGCGCCTACAATATACTTCCCTCTAATAGTCAAAGAAGCTCTCATGATAGAGTTTACTGAGACCGAGCCGGTTGAGAATATTGAGAGGTATGCTGAAAGATTGAAAGAGATTAGTAGAATAGCGTATAGTACGCCTGAGGAGGCAAAGAAATGGCCTATAAATACCAGCGTAGGGTTAATAGATGAGGTGAAGGCAAACCATCCGCAATCACTAGCTCTATCGTGGCGTATGTACTTGAAGAAACGCGGTGTAATTAAATGAAGTATGATGTAGTAGTAATAGGTAGCGGGGTTGGGGGTTATCCGGCGGCAATATTACTTGCTAGTAGAGGGTTTAGAGTAGCAGTAGTAGAAGAACACTTGATTGGAGGGGAGTGCACTAACTATGGCTGTGTCCCTAGCAAGACATGGTATAGTATAGCAGAAGCCTTGAGAACGCTTAGGAAAGTAGGAGCCCTAGTCGACCTTGATTGGAAGGAGGTGACCAGATACGTTGAGAAAATGGTTGAAAACGCTAGGAGTGGGGTCGAATACCTTTTACAATCCTATGGTGTCGACGTGTACAGAGGGAGAGGTGTTTTAAAGGATAGAGACAAGATAGCCGTGGTTCAAAGTAACGGTGAGAGAAAACAGGATGTTATTGAGGCTTCGAGAGTAATCCTCGCTCTCGGAACAGACCCGAAACCTCTACCTAATATCGGGTTCGATGGTAGGAAGATTGTTAGTAACAGGGAGATTTTTACGCTAGAGAACCAGCCGGAGGATATTGCTATAGTTGGAGGCGGGGTAATAGGGGTTGAGATAGCAAATATTTTCTCTAATATAGGTGTAAAAACTGTTTTAATCGAGAAGGATAACCATATACTACCTTTCCTAGACCCTGATGCATCTAGCACTATTGAATCCTACTTAAAGAAAAATGGAGTAATAGTAGTGAAAGGAGTCACGGTAAATAAAACCAATGTGAAAGATGGGAAACTAGTAATAGAGCTTAGTAATGGTATGGCTCTTAGTACAGATATAATGCTCATAGCGGTTGGCAGGAAGCCTAAGACAGAAGGGGTAAACCTTAGTGAGGTAGGGATAAAGCTTAATGAGAAAGGGTTTATTATTGTTAATGAAAAGCTTGAAACAACAGTAGGCAATATCTACGCTGTAGGGGATGTGGTAGGAGAGCCTCTTCTAGCGCATAAAGCTATTATCGAAAGCATAGCGGTCGCTAATATAATATCTAATAAAGAGCCTGTTACCATTAATTACAAGTTAATACCGTTAACGATCTTCTCTGGGTTAGAGGTTGCATCTATAGGTTATACAGAGAAAGAGCTTGCTTCTGCTAATTTAAGATACGTTAAGTACAAATTACCGATTAACTACTTGTCTGCTGTAAGGATTAAAGGTGATTCTACATCTTTTATCAAAATATTGATTAGTGAAGACCATAGCAAGGTATACGGTATCCATATTGTTTCGCCTAGTGCCTCAGAAGTAGTATCAGCATTTATACCTCTAGCGTTAGGCAAACTAACGATCAAGGAAATGGCTGTTACCCCATACCCTCATCTAACAGTAGGAGAATCTCTTAGAGAGATTGCTGAGTATATTATTGGAGAGCCTATACATTATGTGATTAAAAAATAATTGTAATGGCTGTATTGAGAGTAATGAGAAACATATTTTATTCGAAAACATATAGTTCTTCATCGTACCTTCTATCTAGGATAGAGCCGGGAGGTAGTATCCTTATCTTCCTCGACGACACTATCTCTCTCACTTTAGCTATTACTTCTTCTTTTGGTATATTCCCGGAGAGCCATTCGAGCGGTATGTTGATATTCAGCGGTCGCGCTGGAATAATATGCCTAGTAGCCTTGTGTATAAATACCTCTCCTCTTAACGCTTTTTCAACAACTTCGGTTTTCCTAATTGCAGGAGGAATCAATGCGGCGGTCGCAGAACCCGATAGAACCGCGTTTATTGAATCCCTTTCCGTCATGTAATCGATTTTGAAGCCGTATGATTCGAAATGTTTCTCTATCTCTTTTATACGGTCATATATTTTCTTGATCTCACTCGTATCCGTGCGGATAAGCTGCGTGCTGTTTCTAGATATAAGTAGGCCTAGGCCTTTTCTTTCGTCCAGTAGCTTCATACCTTCTTCAATACTCTCAACATTAGCTAGCTCCAGACCTAGCTCTGATACTATACTGTCAACCTTGTTCTCTCCTTTTTTCGTGAACACCCTACCCCAGGCATGGAGTTCTATAGACGGGTTCTCGTAGTCTACGAGGCAAACGGGTATGTATTTCAAGCCCAGCCTCTTAGCGGCAGCCACTCTATGCATCCCGTCTAATACTACGAGAGTTCTCTCGTCTACGATAACAGGGTCTTTAAACACGCGGTCTCTATATATTTTCTCTGTCAGCCAGTCTAGGATTCTAGGAATGATCTCTTCGTGGATATGGAGTCTTTCGACTTCTTCAATTGATAGGCTTAGCCTTATCTTCGGGGTTTGTATAATGTAGAAGCTCGATACAGCTCACCTCAAGGATTACTCCCGTAATCTATCTGGTCTTTTATAATAAACGTTTTTTACATAGTGGTTTAAATACATTAGACTTGTCCATGGGTCGTGCCAATAATGCTTTAGACACATGGTTATCAACTATACGATCCAGACCAGATATAGAAGTAGGATTGGTTTAAAAAGAAAAAGTAGAGTGAGGGAATTCTATTTCTTTACTTCAAGCTTCCAGGGCTTAGCAGCTCTTTCTAACCAGCTTCTTACTTGCTCGACTTCCTCTTTCGGAACAACATTCTCTTCTATGCAGAACCACCAGTCATAGCACTTGTACTTCTTAAGTCTCTCAGCAGCTTCCTGTACTGTAGATGCTGGAGGAACGATTAGTGAGTCGCCTATTAAAGCATTGTTAGGCCAGTTTGCTGGTAGAGCCCTCTTGTACTTGTCGTTGACCTGGAGGGCCTTAACAAGCCTGAGTATTTCATCCAGGTTCCTGCCTGTCTCCTGCGGGTAGTATAGTACTGCTCTAACAACCCCTTTGTCATCTACTATGATAACCGCCCTCACAGTACTTGTCTCCGACTGCGCGTGTAGCATTCCTAGCTTTCTAGCCACTTCCCCGGTAGGGTCTGCTATGATCGGGAACGGTATTTCGATACCGAATTTCTCTTTAATCCACTCTGTCCACTTAATGTGGGAAAACGTGCTGTCAACGCTAAGGCCGAGTAGCTCAGTATTCAGTTTCTTAAAGTCCTCGTATCTGACGGCAAACCCTATGAATTCTGTGGTACACACCGGTGTGAAATCAGCTGGGTGGCTGAATATCACTAGGTACTTTCCCAGGTAGTCGTCTGGGAGCTTCTTAGGTCCATGTGTTGTCATAACAGTCATTTCAGGTAGTTTCTCACCGATAAGAGGCATCGTACCTGGCATATCCTACCTCCCTTGTCTTACTAAATATTTGGTTTGGTTTATAAACTTTTTGGTTAGAAAAAAAGATTTTTTAAATAAACGTTACTAACTTCAGGTTTATAGTTGAGCATAATAAACAGTAACCTTGGTAAGATAATGGAGATTAAATGCCCGTACTGCGGTTTCAAGGGTAACCCAGGCGATTTCTACTACATGTATGAAACGGTTTTGTACGTTGCTGATTCAAAAACCATCCCGGAGGAGAGGGAGAGGCCTATACTGGTAATATGCCCTGTTTGCAAGAACGGGTTTTTCCTAGAATCCCCTTATAGAAACTTAATCTATAGAATCAAGTCGAGTAGGTAATGTTTATAAGATCTAAAAAACTTAGTTATTGAGGAAAATAGTATTCGATGTGGTAGGATTGTCTACTAAGGCAAACATTTTCCCGTGGATGCTACCGTTTAATGCCCAGGTTAGAGACGTAATATACAGCTATATAGACTATATCAAAGGCGTCGAAGACAGGATCATTGACAGCTGGCCTCTCCAGCGGCTGAGGTACCTGCTCCAGCTCCAGATGGCGCATTTCGTATATCCGAGTGCCACACATACAAGGTTCAACCACAGTCTTGGCGTTATGCATGTCTCGTACAAGTATATGACGTACTTGATCAAGGGGAGCGTAGAGTATCTATCCCAATCGAAGTACGGGCAGGAAATTGTATCCAGGGTGAGGGAGCTAACTCTAGCATCGAGGCTCCTAGGATTACTCCACGATATCGGCCACGGTCCTTTCAGCCACGCATTCGACGAGTTTGTCTACAAGACTAGAGAATTCATACCATATGTTGTTGGGAACCATGAAGTAGTAGGATACCTGCTGTACAAGTACTATCTCCGAGACTTAATATACAAGGTTCTAGAATCGAATTCGAAAACACTCTCCATCGACCCAGAGTACGTTGTCAACATACTCGATGAAGGCATGAAGCCTCCCTACGGGATGAGGAAGTTCACAGAGTTAGTGAGTAAAAACCATCTTAAACACCCCGAGGACTTTTATATTCCAACCCCTGAGAAAGGGCTTGGAAACGTTGTAAGACTGGTTGTAAGAGACTTCATTTACACTAGCGATATTATGGACTACCTTAAGAGAGACTCGTATTTCACGGGTCTAGCAATAGGGGAGATTAATGAAGAGTGGATACTCAGGAATACGTTTATAGTAGATTACCACGGTATCCTAGTACCAGCCATCTCGGATAAGGCGATCGACGACCTCGTGAGATTGCTCGAGGCAAGGAAGCTTATGTACAAGAACGTTTACTTCCACCACGTCAACATAGCTTTTGTTGAGACCATAGGCAGACTACTCTCCTGCATAAAATCATTTATTTCCAACACCCTTGAGGAAATGTTCGGCAAGGGTAACTGGGAGAGGTATGTAGCACTCACCGATTTCAACGTATACGGGCTATTGCAGAACCTGTCTTTGAAACAAGCATCGGAGCTCGAATGCGAGAATAAGGAATTCGCTAGAAACGCGTTAGAAAGCATATTCATACTCAGGAAACCGTTGTGGAAGATGATCGATAGGGTAACGCTGAAACTCGAAGACGCTAGAGTACTATTCTCTACAAGGTTCGGCCCCGATGTTAAAAAGAAAATTAAACAAGAGATATTAAGCGAGTTTCAGGATAGGTTCCGTGAAATTGGATTATCCGAAGACGATATCCTAATATTGTATAACAAGGTCGATGTATTTCCATCAGCAGGTAGTGAGGTAGTTAAAAACATCCTGCTTGTTTCTACAAAAGACATGAAAGTTCTGGACTACCGCGAGATAAGCCTAGACTCTTTCGCATCTAGACACGGGCTAGTAGGCGACGCTCTCGTATCCGTCTACCTAGAGAGGAGCAAGTACAAAAAGCTCAGCGAAAATCAGGTTGCAGCAGCTAAAGAAATAATTAGAAACGTTATAAACGAGCTTGCTAGATCCGAGCTTGTTGAGGCTCCGGAGACGAGTTAAGGTATTCCTTTACATATTTTCTTACAGCTCTATCTACGAATTCGAGTAGATTCTCATCTACCCCCTGGCACGTATCGAGCGTTAGTCTGCCGTCGGGGCACTGCCTGATAGATCCTTCTTTAATTAGTTTCTCAATCTCTCTATCAAGGCTCTCACTATAGACTCCTGTAATGGTCAAAACCCAGTCTGTGAGAACATTATTATTATAAAGGTATATTATGGAATGGAGTATACTCCTAGCGGGCTTGTATTTTCTAACTACTTCTATAACCAGGTTCTCAAGCAAGTAACCACCATCCTCGAAATGTAAAACGGATGCTTTTAAAACGGTTCGACCCTTTAGATGGATATAGTCTACGTGTAGCCAGCGTTATGACCTGGTAGTGCGGCGAGGTGGTTGATTGCAGTTAATTGGGAGGCTTTCAGGCCAGTATAACTGGCAGGCTGTTGAAAGCTCTGTTCTCAAGTTTTGGTCTGATATAAGCCTCTACGAGGTTATCAAGAGTAAATCGTCTAAATCTAATAGGAGATTCCTGTTCATAGACGGCCCACCTTATCCATCTGGCGATATCCCACATATTGGTACTGCGTGGAATAAGATACTGAAAGATGTTGTCTTAAGATATAAGAGGATGCGCGGGTTCAACGTATTCGATAAACCAGGCTATGACTGCCATGGGCTACCGATAGAGGTTAAAGTAGAGCAGAAACTAGGTATTAGGAATAAGAGGGAGATCGAGGAGAAGATTGGCGTCGAGAAATTCATTAACGAATGCCGTAATCTTGCATTATCTAACGCGTCTTCGATGACAAAATGGTTTAAGGAACTAGGAATTTTAATGGACTGGGACAACCCCTATTATACACTGGATAATAGGTACATAGAATCAGCTTGGTGGCTTATAAAGAAGGCTGATGAATTAGGGCTTCTAGAAAAAGAGTACAGGGTCGTATACTGGTGTCCTAGATGCCAGACTACTCTAGCAGATTACGAGGTCGAATATAAGGAGATTGAGAGCCCTAGCATTATTGTGAAAATACCTGTGGTAGGCTATGAGAAAACCTTCTTGCTGATCTGGACTACGACACCATGGACGTTGCCAGCGAATACTTTTATTATGGTTAATCCGAGAGGAGTGTACGTGAAGATCAGGGTAGGCGATGAACACTGGATTCTGGCGAAAACCAGGCTTGAAGAAGTGATGAGACTCGTCGGCGTAGAGGATTACGAGGTCGAAGAAGAATTCCCTGGGGAAAGACTAGTAGGATTGAAATACCAGCATCCTCTTGAAGACCTCGTCGAAATCCAGAAAGATTTAGCAAAATACCATGTTGTATTAGCTTCCGAAGAATACGTCAACCTCTACGAAGGGACAGGTCTTGTTCATGGGGCGCCCGGACATGGCTTCGAGGATTTTGAAGTAGCCCGTAAACACAATATTGGTATAGTTGCTAGCCCTGTAAACGATGAAGGAGTATTCACAAAGGAGGCAGGAGAGTATAGTGGGAAGTTTGTTAGGGATGCTAACAGAGATATCATAGAAGACTTGAAGCAGAGAGGGTTCCTAGTTCATGCTTCAACAATTCTACACAAGTACCCTGTATGCTGGAGGTGCAAGACGCCTGTAGTTCTTAGAGCAACAGAGCAATGGGTGATCAAAGTCTCTAAACTCAAGGAGAAACTGGTTGAAGAAGCTAGGAAGGTGAGATGGATCCCTGAATGGGGCCTCCAGAGAATGATCAACATACTCGATAACATACAGGACTGGGTGATATCAAGGCAGAGGTACTGGGGTACTCCTCTACCTATATGGGTTTGTGAGAACGGTCATAGGGTTGTCGTTGGAAGTGTAGGAGAGCTAGAGAAGCTCGGCGGAAAGATACCGCCAGACCTCCACAGACCCTGGATCGACAATGTTAAATTAAAGTGCCCGGTGTGCGGTAGGGAGATGAGAAGAGTCCCCGATGTGGTTGACGTATGGCTGGATAGCGGTATATCTTTCTACGCTTCTAGAGGACATCCCAGTGTGCTAAGCCCCGACGATGTTGTGGTAGATTTCATTGTTGAAGGTCATGATCAGATCAGAGGATGGTTCTTCTCCCTGCTTAGATCAGGTGTGATAGGCTTCGGGAAGGCACCTTACAAAACGGTACTAGTCCACGGTTTCGCACTTGATGAGAAAGGTAGGGAGATGCATAAGAGTCTTGGAAACTACGTGGGTACAGACGAAGCGATATCTAAGGTAGGTAGAGACACTCTTAGACTATGGGTTTTAAGCAATACGGTATGGGAGGATTTGAAATTCTCGTGGAAGAGTCTCGGGGAAGTAGTAAGCGATCTACAAGTAGCGTGGAACGTGTATGTTTTCGCAAGCACATACATGAATATCGATAAATTCGATCCATTGAGACACAATGTTTACAAATATCTTGAGAAACTAAGGTTCGAGGATAAATGGGTATTAAGCAGGTTTTCCAGGATGCTTGATAAAGTGACGCGAGAGCTGGAGAATTACAGGATTCACGAGGCGGCAAGGGAACTACGTAGATTTATCGTCGAAGATTTAAGCCATTGGTATCTCAGGCTTGTAAGACCTAGGATATGGGTTGAAGAAGAGACAGAGGATAAGCTGGTAGCGTACACGGTACTATACTACGTCTTGAAGAACTGGCTTATAGCAGCATCTGTATTCATACCATTCTTCTCTGAATACGTCTACCAGAACGTGTTCAAGAGTGTTGAAGGCGTTGAGTCAATACATTTAATGGAATGGCCTGAAGTAGACCAGCAGTTTATCAACGAGGCTGTCGAGAATCAAATGGAGGTTATAAGGCTGATCAGCGAGAAAGCTTCAGCGGCAAGGATGAAGGTCGGTCTGAAGCTAAGGCAACCTGTTAGGCGGGTTATAATATTTACAGATAGGAAGGATGTAATAGAAATTGTTGAGAGAAACCGCGAATTCCTCAAGAGGGTACTGAATTCTAAAGAAGTCGAGGTAAAGCCTGCTTCCGAGGTTGAAGAGATTGTTACTTATAGAGTGAAACCAATATACAAGAATCTGGGTCCTAAATTAAAGGATCTAGCGAAAAAAGTCTTTGAACACTTTGACAGAAAAAGTAGCGAAGTCGCACGCGAGATTATGGCTAGAGGCTACTATGAGCTAGAACTTGAAGGCAGGAGAGTGAGGATTGATAAAGAAGATGTTGAGATAACCCTCGAGTTTGTTCAAGGCTATTCCGCAGAACCCAGCAGTATTGGGACTATCGCGATAGACACTAGGCTGAGTGAGGAAGAGGTTGCGGAAGGGATTGCTAGAGACCTCGTTAGAAGGATTCAGGTTATGAGGAAGATTATGAACTTGGAGTTGACAGAGAAGATTGAAACATATATCGTAGCCCCCCCAAGCAGGAAGAGGCTTCTCGAAGCCTTTAGAACCTATATTAGTAACGAGACAGGGTCTGTGAGATTAGAATTCGTCGACGAGCTACCTACAAGGGATGGTTTTATAAGGGAGTGGGATATCAACGACGAGAACTATATAATACTGGTGAAGAGAGTTGGATGAAGAGCTGGTCAAGAGATTAATCGAGGAAGCTGCGAGAATACTCCCTAACTCGTACGCTCCATACAGTAATATCCATGTAGCTTCTACCGTGCTTACCGATAAGGGTAATATATACAAGGGTGTTAACGTAGAGAATAGTAGCTATGGCTTAACCATCTGTGCTGAGAGGGCTGCTATAGCAAACATGGTTTCTAACGGCGAGAGAAAACCTATTGCAGTAGCCGTAGTCACAGATATGGATGAACCCATACCCCCGTGCGGGGCTTGCAGGCAGGTTATTGCGGAGTTTAATGACGAAGCAGTGATCATTATGTATAGTATTAAGTCAGGTAAGTTGGTTGTAAAGAATCTCAGAGAATTATTCCCTTCCCCGTTTAAAATCAAATAATCGTTAAGAGTAGGATTTTCGTTTCAAGTTTTTAGCCTGGTTTTCTAGCTTTCAGGAAAACATTTCTAGTTACCTTAGGCTTCCTCGGATTCTCGGTAATGTATTCTAACGTGACGACTTCTAGCCCAGCGGATTCTGCATATTTTTTAATTTCTTCTAAATCAAGGATATGTATGTAGCGTTGACCTGTTTCATCCTTGAGTATTAGCCCGTTTTCGAATTCGATCGATTTGGGGAGTACGAGCGGGTTCCAGACTGTAACGTATAGATAACCCCCGTGTCTTAGTACTCGTTGGGCTTCCTGGAAGGCTAGTAACCGGCATTCTCTCCCAGGGATATGGTGGACTACTGCGAGCATCAATGCCGTGTCAAAGATCTTGTCTATGAAAGGAAGTTTCATAGCATCGCCCGCGATACAAATCACCCTTGGATTGTTAGGGCAGGTCTTTTCCAGGATTCTCCAGCTCAGGTCTAATAGGACGAATCTAGTATCTTTACCGCCTAGCTTCAACAGGGATTTGCCCGCATAACCAGAACCTATGTCTATTACAAGCCCCCTGAGCCTCTCTACTTCTATTGACTGCCATCCCCTAATTCTATAAGGCCTATTCTCGTAGTAGCTAATTGTTTCCTCTAGTATAGTCGAATACTTCTCTATACAGGACAAGTAGACATCCTCCTTTACTTCCTCGTCAGATGAGTAACTCTTCATCAACCCATCAGCTGAAACCGAGGGTCATCACGTTATTATTAAATAAAAGATATCAAACGGTATTAAGTTTAGGTGGTTTACTCTATTGAAAGGCACTTACGTCCTAGTAATAGAATTAGTAGAACCTGTATCCATAGCAACTAGAGGAAGGCTTAATTTCCGGCTGGAACCAGGATACTACTTCTACATAGGTTCTGCGATGGGGGCAGGAGGTATTGAAGCAAGGGTGAAGAGGCATTTAAGAAAGAGGAAGAGACTTTTCTGGCACATAGATTATCTTACAGCTAGCGAAGCCGCTAGAATAATCGGGTATTATGAGATAGCATCCGATAAGAGTCTCGAGACCGAGATAGCGAGGATGCTGGGTGCTGTTCTTATCCCTATTGAGAAATTCGGTTCTAGCGATGACAAATACTCGTATTCGCATTTATTCTACTGCAAGTATGGTAGAGAAGTTTGTATTAACGCTATAGAAGAGAACCTAGCGAGGCTCAATACACCAGTTAAGTTTAAAAGTATTGATAAACCTAGTTCATAACGTCGTATCGGAGTCGAACTCGTATATGGAAAAAGAGTCGGAAGTTGGATCAGGGGGTCAGCCCCTTAGTATAAAAGATCTCAAACCCGGAATGGAGCATGTAACTATCAGAGGAAGAGTCCTCGAAGCAACTCCCCCAAAAGTAATTAAAACTAAGAAAGGACCAAGGACGATAAGTAATGCGGTAATAGGGGATTCTACAGGCAGAGTCGAGACTACTCTATGGGGGGACAAAGCAGGGTCTCTTAAAGAAGGGCAGGCTGTTGAAGTAAAAGATGCGTGGACCACATCCTTCAGAGGAAAAGTCCAGTTAAATATCGGTAGGTCTAGTACTGTTAATGAAATAAACGATAGCGAAGTCCCCCAACCCGAGGACATACCGAGCGAGATGCCAGAGGCTCCTGAAGAGCAGGGTCGGAGTCAGCCTACTGGAGCTAGACGTGGCGGCTTTAGAAAGAGGAGGTTCTAGATGAGCGGGTACGAAGAAAATAAAAAAGACGAAACAGGTAGTAGTGGAGTCGTCAGGGATTACAAGGGTAAATACGAGGAGATCAAAGGCTTGAAACCTGTTAGACAGGGCACTTATCTAGGTGAGGAAGGAGAAAAATTCTATGTGGCACTAAGTGATGAAGAAGTATACGAGCTATCCCCTTTGGCCTACTATGTCTGGCTTCTATGTGATGGGCAACGCAGCATCGAAGAGCTAGCTCGTTCCATGAGCGAGGATATTGACGTAAGTCTAGACGAATTGATCGGACCGCTCGTCTCAGTTATAGAAAGCCTCCATGATGCTAAACTCGTGAAATATTAGCTGTAGCGCCCAGCGTAACTGTTTTAGCATATAAAATTTTTTAAATATTTTAGAAACATAGACCTAGTGGTCGCATGAAGCATGATTATTAAACCAGCCGTATCCCTGACTATAATACTCATATTAGCCGCTATCGGACATGTTTCGAATGGATCAACTTGGTTATCCAGATCCTATGTCGAAATAGTTCTTTACAATGAGGTCTCAAACCAAGGATCCACCCCCGTAGACTTGTATAGCACTGACATCCTTATACAGAACTATCCATTAGAAGACCAATTCCAGAAAATAGTGGGTGTGAAAGCATATATTAACGGCACGCCGACGAGCAACTATAGTATCATTGGAGGTATGGAACCCTATCTTCAAATATCGCCCGGAGCGTTCAACGTTCTTCAACCTAACGCATCTATTAGTACAATGGCTGTATACAATGTAGAAGTCGATGTCCTCGGCAGATTCTACCAGGTTATGGATTTTGAAAACGCGTACGTGTCAGGTAATTATACACTATTGATTCGGAAAGCCGAGAACATTGTATTGAATGAGACGCTTGCAAACTATGTGAAAGCTACGAGCGGATGGAACTATACTAATCCTCTAATAGAGCTGGTTATCGAATTTATCCGGTCTAAAGCAAATTCGTCGAACCCAATTGTTATCCTAATGAACTCTATAAACTACATAGATGATAACATAATATACTCTATTAGAATGCCCCCGAGAGAGCCGTGGGAGACATTACTCTGGATGGAAGGCGACTGCGATGACCAATCCAATCTGTTAGTAACCCTGCTCAGAGGTCTAGGGATACCTTCATACCAGGAGTACGGCATGATATATGTATCCGATGATTTCAGGTTGGAAGAAGTAGAGAATAATGGTCTACTGAATATAACCATGGTGGGTGGAGGTGGTCATGCGTGGGCTGTCGCATATATTCCGCCGTGGGGTTGGATACGTGTCGACACTGTTTTCGGGGTTAAGGGGAATTGGCTGTCGCATATAGTTTCAATACCCTACTATAACCAACCTACTGTTGTAATGGGTATTAGTAATGGGGAGGCATCCCAGCTATACTGGGTTGGGTTCGAGAAGAGTATTGCAACAACCAGGTTGAAATATGTCATCCTATACCAAGTGAAAGTCTTAGGTAATGTTTAAAGAGCGTTCTCTAAATATATTCATATCGATGACCGGAGACTTCAATACTGAGAAGTGACGAGACTCCACCCCTAGGGATCCACTATTTAGGGTGGAAACGGCTTTATGAAAGGATTCACTTGTTTAAAGGAGTAAACCTTCTTCGGAATACTAAACCTTTCGATAGGCTTCATCAAATGCTTGAAAGAGTGCTTTGGCGGCTGGTAGAATCCTGGTGCGAGATCCCTCTCTATCTTCACCTTTATTTTGCTCAAGCCTCTAGACCTGTAGCCGCATTTAGGGCACTTAAACCCCTTCCCCCTCCCGGCGCTAACCATCCTCGCACCGCACACCGGGCACCGCGGGTTCTCAAGCTTGTAGACTTCGGCGAGATGTATGACCCTTATTTTCTCTAAGTTGATCGTAGCCGGGTGGAAGGGTGATGGGGGTCTAACACACCCATAGGCTTCAACAATATCTCCTACCGCGAGCTTAGACACAATATTCCTAAATTCCTTAGTCGGCTCGTAAGCAGCTATATCAATAGAACATTTGCCGTCCGATATAGTGGTTATGACATGCCCCCCGGTTATACGCTTGGGTTGCGATATCACCTTGCCAACTACTTTAACGCAGCGGTATGGGTATGCTTCACATACAGAGTCTACGCTTTGTATATGCATATCCGTATGCTGGTTTGTCCTAAAGATCACTATGGATTCAACAGGCTCAAGGACTCTGATATAGTGGAGGGATTCTATGATCGCTCGAGGATCCTCTCCTCTAATCCCGAGTAGGACCGGGTCTGGGCCGTGGGGTGCCGCTATAAGAATATCATTTTCATGGTCGTAGTTTAGGAAAAGGCCTCCACTAGATTCTAGCTCTGCTTGCTTAACAGATGCGGGGTCTACTAAGCGGGGTTTCCCAATAAATTCTCTTGTTCTATAAAACAAGGCTTCGAACGTGAAATCTCCTTCTAGCATATCTAAGCCTATGGCGGAGACAGCCCCGACAAGCCCCCTCCTACCTTTGAGAACCTTTGTTTTAATATTGAATTTCTCCACAACTCTCTCGATAACGTCGACTGGGACGAGGTCTCCTACAGCTTTCTCCGAGATACTCTTCAACTGTCCTGGTATCTCTCCTTCAAGCAGGGCTATCGCCGGCTGTTGCTTCGGATTATCATACTCCCTGGCGTATTCCAACGCTATATTATAGACAGTGTCGAATATATCGTCCGGACTCTTCTCTGTTTCAATCCTGAGGGCAACCGCTCCATTACCTCTCGTCTTCCAGGGGACAGCGGGGTCGAGTCTTATAAGATTAGGGTAGTCAATCAGTTTATGATTGCTCTTCATCAGCTTCCATGCTATAATCGATGCTAGATGAGTGGTGCACCCGCCGGCAGGCGAGTCGAAATCGTCTATACCGATATGGATAATCAAATCAACCACTCTTGAGAAAACACGAAGCCCCGGCGACTACTAGGGGGAGTATGATTGTCGCATCGCCGTATACCACCACATGTTTAGCGCTAGGCTTGAGCTTACCCCATGTAATTGCCTCTCTCAGATGGGCACCGCTCAGGCTACCATCGTATTCTACAGCTGTCGTAATATATATACTGTAATCCATTCCTTCTTTGAATTGCGACCACCATAATGCGTGGTGCTTAGAGATCCCGCCACCGATCAATAGCCCTCCTATCTTCTTCGATGCGAAAACTAGGTCTGAGAGGGTTTTTTCATCAGATAGTAAGTCTAGTTTGAACCCGCTAAGATAGCTGTGGAATACGAGGTTTGTACCAAAAGCTCCATCTAGGATCCCTGGTACGATAACTGGAACCTTTCTCTGGTAGGCAGCCCTTAAAATACTATGCTCGTCGTTTAACCGTTTCCCAACCTCCCATAAGAGTTCTATACCGCTCCACTCCTTCTTCTGTTTAACAAGTTCGTCTAGAAGGCTTCTGGTAAATTTCTCTATGGCAACACCATAATTCTCCCATGGGATAAGTATATTCCCCAGCCTATGTATTTCCACGCTTCTTAGAAAGACATCATCGTAGTTCCAGTCCCCTTTATAATACTTTGAACCTGTGGATCTCGCAATATCGTGGTCTATTGTTCCGCAAGTCGTTATAACAACATCGGCGAAACCCTCTTTTATCAACTGGCTTAAAACCCCTCTAATCCCTGTCGAGACTAGATTACCTGTGAACGAGAGTATTTTCAAAACATCCTTATCCCTTTTCATCTCGGCTAGTATTTTGGAAGCTGTGTATAAGTGTGAAGCCATAAACCCGTGGGAATACCCGTAGTATTCGATCAATTCGCAAATGCTCTTACTCCCGTCGATAGTAAAGTCTTTAACCTCCTCTACGAGAATCCTTTTCCTCAAGTCTTCTATGATCTCTCCTGTCATGAACCTCTACACCTTTATCATATTTTTTTCCTGCAATGAACCATTCTCCTCTGCTCAACTATTATTTTAAACTATAGATATTAAAACAAGTGTATAGTGGCAGGGGATGATAGCCAACCCGCTAGAACTCCTATTGAAATACAGGGTTTTATCGCGCGAGGAATTAGCTAGGATGACGGGTCTAGAGCTTACTGCTCTAAACGAGGTGATTAGAGAGAATTCTGAAGACCTTGTAATAGACGGGGAATTCGTAAAGGTGAAGAACCCTCTTAGCTTAGCGTTCAAACTATCCATAAAAGGATTCAGCTTAACTAGATTAGCAGAGTATATTACTTGGAAGGATTTCGAGCAGTTTTCTGCTCAGATACTCTCAAGCTACTCCTATGAGACATTAACAAACCTATTACTGACGAAACCTGTAAGGCTCCAAATAGATGTGCTAGGGGTTGACAGCGTCGCGAAGAGGGCTATAGCCATCGATTGTAAACACTGGAGTAGGAATACGAGGTCATCGCTCAAGCAAGCAGCAGTAAACCACTATAATAGGATTGTTAAATTAAGCAGATACGTCCCATACGCAGTAGCCAAATACCCGGTATTAAAGCATACTAGACGAGTCTACGGCTTAATAGTCACACTGCTTAAACCGTCTGTTAGAGTATATGAAAACATCGTCATCGTATCCATTAACGAGCTCAACTCTTTCCTACGCGATATAGACATTGTATTAGAAGAACTCGGTTTAAAACCAGTGATTATCAGTCTATAATCCTGACCTCAACTCCTTTCCCGGCTAGGTAATTCAGCAAGAGGTATCTTGCTATCTCGAGTTTAATCTTCTTGACACGAAGGTTTTTTCTAATCGAAGGATTGCATGTTGAAGGATTATCGAAATCGAAGCCGAAGAGCAGGACCCTCTTAGCGCCTAAAGCCCTAGCTATAAAAGCAGCTCTATCCCCGTCGGTGAAACCACCGAAGTTATACACGTAGGGCCTGGGTTCAACCTGTGTAGAACCTACTATTTTGCCACTTAGTAATGGGACAAGGCTTGCTATCCTCTCTATATTATCCCCGTGGGCGTGTACTATTAGTATCGATCCTTCCGCCCCAGCTTTTCTAATCGATTCAAAACCTCCGTCTAAGTCTGTTGCAACAATAGAAGGGGTGATACCGTTCATCATAAGTATTTCAACACTACCGTCGGCTGCTATAACAGGTATTCCATTATATGTTTCCAGATATTTCACAACGTCCGTAGCCAGCCTCTCCCCACATCCGAATACTGCAACTTCATCCCCCAGTACTGGTAAATCATCTAATGTAGCTTTCGACGGGTGATTAGCGAGAAGGGAGCTAAGCAGGTCTGTAGCGTACTGGTCTCTATCGAAATTAAGAGGGAGCTTCTTTCTTATCTCTTTGTATAATCCCATCCACTCGTCTCTGTCAATAAGCCACTTCAAGCGTTTACACCTTTCATAGCTTTACCCTAACTACGCTCTCTACATTATATTCATGTATGGATTCTAATGAGACGGTTTTTACCTCGAGGAAACCTCCTAGGCCATCGAGCGATTTGCTTAACTTAAAAGCTATTTCTCTAACAACGTCTTCGGCAAACATCGGCTTCTCGTAGAGCTTTCTAATAAACTCGGCTTCTTCAACCCTCTTCAACAAGCCTTTCAGCTCTGGTTGCGTTATCTCTAGCACTTTCTCGAGGAGCACTATTTTATCAATGTTGATTCCACCCTTGTTCAAAACTTTAACATTGATTAAGGCTCTCTGCGTGTGAGTGTAGGGTTGGTTGAATAAAGCTAGCGAGGTGTCAAGCGCGCATGGACAAGCTATGCTAATCGCTAATCGAATAGTTATTTTCTCGAATACGATCTCCCCCCTTCTATTCAACTCGACATGGTTTAGGAAACCGAATTTTCTAAGGTTATCATTTTCCACAGCCAGCCCTTCTGCTCTAAGTATTACGCCTGCTAGAGTCGAGTATTCGTGTTTTTCGAGAAGCATCCTAGATAGTCTCAAAGGTAATTCGAAAGGTTCGTAGTCTAGAGCTTCAAGGATCGATTGGAATGTCCGGGACAAATGAACACCTCTCTTATCCTTAGGTAGGTTGACATAGGCTTTGATCTCTGGGTTTAAATAGTATTTAAGGATGGAGCGTGGAGGTAGTTTTATCCAACCGATCCCGACTCTCCATATATCTATCTCGTATACTGGTTTCTCGTCGTGGATGTCTCTAATACTCAATTTAAAGCACCAATGAGATTTAAAAAGGTAGAGTAATGTATAAATCTTTAAGAGAGTGTTAGGATAACCTAACAGGTGATCATATTGCTTACCCTAGATGTCGCTAAGCCTGGTTCGAGAGTGAGGATTGTAAGCATTGATGGTAGAGGGTGGGTTTACAGGCTGTATCAAATGGGTTTACTACCGAACAGTATCGTTGAGGTTGTTTCAAACTACGGGATCGGCCCGGTTGTAATAAGGGTTATGGGCTCTGAGATGGCTATCGGCAGGGGTATTGCTAGGAGGATACTTGTGGAAGAGGTGAAGTAGATGAAAGAGATAGTTGTTGCTGTCGCTGGACAGCCAAATGTAGGGAAATCAACGCTATTCAACGTCCTAACTGGTAGTAGGGTGCTAGTAGCCAATTGGCCTGGGGTTACAGTTGAGAGGCATGAAGGATACAGCGAATATAAAGGATATAGGATCAGGTTTGTAGACCTGCCTGGTGTCTACGGTTTATCGGCTTTAACGATCGAAGAGAGAATATCCAGGAGCTATATTCTAAGCGGTGAACCCGATGTAGTCCTTGTACTTGTCGATTCTACTATCCCCGAGAGAACCCTGTATCTACCCGTGCAAATCCTTGAGATGACCGGTAGAGTAGTAATTGCGTTCACTAAATACGATATGGCTCATAGCACGGGTATACATATCAATACAGACGGTTTAGAGAAAAAGCTCGGCGTACCGGTCGTAGCCATCTCTGCGGTGACAGGGTACGGGATAGACTACCTGCTCGAGAAAATAATCGAAGTAGCTTCAAGAAAGGAGGAGAAGAGGCTAAATATAGACTATGGCGAGCTCGAACCTTTCATTAGTTCCATCGAATATGTGATCTCGAAGTGTGATCTACGTGGCTATCCTACTAGATGGGTCTCTACTAGGCTGCTGGAAGGAGACGAAGAACTATCGCAACTAGTCAGAGATAGGTGTGGCGTCGAAGTATATGAAGAGATCGGAAAGATAAAGGCGGAGGCATCCCAGGTGATTAAGAGGGATCTTTCCGAGGCGGCGTCTAGTAAGAGATTCGATTACATAATGAGTATTACCCGCGATACAATTATTAGAACCCCAGTGCAGAAAGCCGAGAGGAAGACTAGCATATTCTACCACCCGTTTATAGGACCAGCGCTTAGTCTGTTATTCACGATCTCGATCTTCTTCCTAGCATTTATCGTGAACACTGGTTTTCCACTAAACGTTATATTGAGCTCGCTAGGGCTCGAAGACCTGGCCTCGCTCGTAGAATCCTATAGCTTATCGAGTCTGATGGAGACAGGCCTCGGATGGCTGATGGATTCTATCAGGGCTGGTATAAGTAATCCTGTAGTAGCGAGCTTCTTAGCCGATGGTATCATAGGGGGTGTAGCAGCTCTACTTACTTTCTTACCGTTGATATTCATAGTAATGTTGATTCTAGCAATAATAGAAGACACTGGACTACTGCCGCGTATGGCGGTCGGTATATCATCGTTTACTTCTAAGATAGGTTTATCGGGTAACGCTTTATTCCCTATAGCAGTCTCCCTGGGGTGCAATGTTCCAGGCGTTATGGCTTCTAGAGCTAGCCTGTCATCAGGGGAGAGGATTAGGCAGGTTCTCACAATACCTTTCATACCCTGCCAGGCGAGGCTTGTAGTACTCCTAGCGCTGGCTACAGCTCTAACCACGATATCAGGGTGGGTAATGGTGCTACTAGGGTACCTTATTGCTTTTACAGTTTTCGCGGTAATAAACTACGTGTTATATGTTTCAAGCAGGAGTAGGGAGCCTGTCCCCGAAATACTCCTAGAGATACCTGTACTCCACAAACCTATTGGGAAAGTAGTATGGTGGCTGACCTGGAACAACGTCAAGCATTTCATAGTGAAAGCAGGCACTATAATATTGCTAGCGAATGTGATAGTATGGTTTTTGACAGCGTTTACTCCGGCTCTTCAATTCACAGAAGACCCTTCCTCAAGTATAGCGGCATCTATATCGAAAGCCCTAACACCGCTGGTTGCCCCATTGGGTATTAGAGGGGAGTCCTCCTGGATAATAGTATTCGGATTAATTGTAGGCTTCGTAGCTAAAGAGCTATTTGTAACCAGCCTCCTAACCGTATCGGGCATGCCTAGTGTAAGGGATGCTGTAAGCGTTATAGGGTTGACCGACCAGCAATTGATAGCTATTGGCATATTCACCGTACTATACGTTCCATGTCTAGCAACCCTTTCTGTCATGTATAGCGAGACCAGGAGCTGGAGGCTCGTGTTATTAGGTATAGCGTTGATGATGTCGGTAGCATACTTTGTCTCGCTATTAGTCTACTACCTACTTTTATTAATTTAGTCTATTTTTCTTCTCTAAAATTTTCCCAAAATAGGATTAACAGTACTATTGCTCGCACGCTCCTAGCTGTAATTAGTTTAATTCCTTATCTAGATAGTATTTTAATCGAGTTACTGTTTTGCTACATTCTAGGTTTATCGGTATTGGTGAACATACTTGGCTAGCATATGCGAGGAAATAATCGGCGAGCTCTCAAAACAATACAGTATTCGTGAAAACGAATTCGTAGGGTTGATGGCTAGAAGCAATTTGTTCGAGCTCATAATAGCTGTATTACT